>JBKGZK010000141.1:0-2502 GCA_046545615.1 Natronomonas sp. | reverse complement strand
CGTGCAAAAAAGTAAGTATCGGTAACCTGTGAGGATCCCCAACCGGCCACTGTCAGGTCGGGGACGGATCGAACCCATGTACGGGGACAACACACGGGCCATCGGCGGCCCAGATGGCGGACGAACTGCTTTCAAACACGCGAGGTACTGGGCATGAGCGCTGAACCGCAACCGCCCACTGACCTGGCACCTGACGGGCCGACCGAACAGCCAGAACCCGATCGCGTCGATCGGATGCAACGGAACATGAATCGACGTCGATTCATGCAGACGACTGCCGCCGTCGGGGCGACTGCCCTGGCGGTCGGTGCCGGCGCTGGCGTATCGCTTGCGGCCTCGAACCTCGACTACGACTCGGATTTCGTCCAGAATCCATACATGACTGGATCGGTGACCGTGCGGACGCACCGCCACGACTTCGAGGAGCTGGACTACGACCCCGACGGGTCGGCGGACCATGCCTCACTCGAGGACATGGGCGTCCGCATCGCCGAACAGGACGAGGACGATGCCGAGGACGACGTACCGTGGAATCCGGTAACGCTCGACGCGGCGAATTTCCGTGTCGAAGCCGTGGAAATCTTCCCGCGCGAGGAAGAGTACGAGAACTCCGACGGCGACGACGTGCCGCTCAACTGGATCGACGGCGAAGAACACTGGTCGACCGACGAATCGGAAACGGACGGCTCGATCTCGGTCACGGACGACTCCGATGGTGTGGAGTTCGCATTCACGCACGGGTCCGACACGGACGCGGCAACGGCCACCTTCGATGATTTCAACCTCGACAGTGGTCTCGGGCAGAACTACTTCCAGGCGATTTTCGACGTCACCGAACTCGCTGCGGATGCCGTCATCGATGTGGTCGTTCGAGACTCGCAGGATAACACCGTCACGCTCACGATCGATCCCGATGCCGATGCCGCAGATGATGACGTACTCGCGAACGAGACGGTCGACTCGAAGGTCGTCCAGACGCAATTCGCCGACCTCGACGGCATCGACGACATGGAGAATTTCGATGAACTCGAGCTCCAGATGCACAGTGGCGATGCGACGGTCAAGTTCTACGGCCTGGACCTCGAGAACCCGTCGCGCTGGGACTTCGGAATGGAAGAGTACACCGACTCGGACGACAACCTCGACACGCAGACGGTTTACGAGCCCGAAGGCGAGTACTCGATCACGTCGATCGACACGGTCGGCATGCCGATGGAAGAGGGCGACACGATCGAGGACGTCGAATACCAGATCGAGTATTTCGCCGGCTACGGGCCGAGCGAGATGGTCGACTGGGAGATCGTCGACGCGGACCGCCAGGCATCCGGCGATTACACTCGCCGATTCCGCGCTGTCTACAACCTCGAACCCGAACCGGACTTCGAGCTTATCTGGAGTCTCGATGACCTCCTGGACGTCAACCGACACGGGTCGTCGGCGTGGCTCGAAGCCGGTTTCGAGACCGGGCTCGACGATCCGGCCGACCTCGAGGATTACGACGATGAAGACCTCTCGCTCACGTCGCGCACAACCGAGTACGGCGACGCATCGATCGACGATGAAGTCGAACTCTCGACGACGGCAAGTTCGGGCGAAGTAACGGCCGTCTTCGTCGACCACCTCGTCAGGGAGTCCGACGAAGAGGAGATGACCGAGAGCGAGGCTGCTGTTGGCCCGACCGACTCGTCTGGCGGAGGCGGGTTCGTCGACATGATCCTGTCCGTTCCGGGCATGATAATCACGGGCGGCGGCTTGGCGGTAGCCTACGCCTACGGTCTGATTCCGGGACTCGGAGGGAACTGATGGCCGACGATGATGGCGGCGCGGATTCGATAAACGCAATCGAGGACGCCGAAGGGACGTCCCCGACCGACGCGATCGAGCAGGGGATCGCCGGCATCATCCTGGTCGTGCTCGGTGGCATCGCGATGGTGGCGGACAGTATCTTCGGAAGCCTCGCGCGATTCCGTGAGGTGATCGGGGCTGGCTGGGATTTCCTGGTTGCGCTGATTACGGAGCCCATCACCATCCTGGAGATGACGTCACTCGCGACGGCGCAATCGATCATCGCGATGGATCTGGGGCCGCTGACGTTCGCGATGGGTGTGTTCTCCATCGTGGCTGCCTTCTTGGTCTATGAAGCGTCGGGGATCGGCGTCCCGATCGTCGATGAAATCCTCCCGTGGAGGTAGCCATGCGGGACGCCGGCACCTCCGTCGCGACGCGGCGAGGTGAGGCGGCGTGAGCGGAAGCGCTGATGAAACGGGTGTCGATGCAGAGTCGTTCGTCGATGGCGGGCGGATCGACGCACGCGCTCTTGTGGGACTGATCCTCTCGACGACGGTGTTTGCGTACTTCGGCGGGCTGATGGGTTGGCTGGACACCATTTACGCCGGGTTTGCGGACCTGTATGTCATCCCGATCGACGGCATGGTAGACGCGGGTGTCGCGGCGTTCTCCGGGCAAGCGGCTGCCCTGGAGGCGGCCTGGGAAACTGCCGGG
>JBKGZK010000140.1:0-2613 GCA_046545615.1 Natronomonas sp. | reverse complement strand
CAACACCCCCATAGGTGTGTCGCCAGCGCACCTCGCCATCCCCACTGATTGCCTGAAGCCACGAATCACCGGTTGCATTACTGGCGAGAAGGTAGCCATCGTCCAGCTCGCTGACGTGAGCGATGTCCGTGGCGTCGTAGAGACGCTCCCACTGTGTTTCCCCACTCCTGTCGACCGCGCGAAGCCAGGCATTCGCGTTCGATTCCGGTTTGTTGGGACCGCGTCCGTCGTAGCCCCCGATCAAGTACCCGTCGGGAGTCGAAACGAGGACGTGCGCGTTATTCGTGAACGTATTGGTTGCGGAACCGAGGCGGCCGTTTTCGTCCGCCATCGCGTCGGGTCCGGAAAGCTCACGACGCCACTGCGCGTCACCCCCCGAATCCAGTTTGACGAGGCGAATCGCAGGTGGCTCGTCCGTCGTCGCGAGGACCATATATCCCGAGTCGTCACTCGCGACGTCGACTGCCCTGGTGTATCCCTCCGTATCGAACGTCGTGGTCCACTCGGGCTCGCCGTCGGAACGCACCTCGGCAAGCCACGGATTTGCTGCCCGGTTGCTCCCGGTGCGGCCGACGAGCAACACCCCGGACGACGTGTCGGTTATCGTGTGACACTGGTAGCCACCCTCGCCGAACGACGTCTGCCACTTGACGGAATCGGAGCCGGTACCGAGAGACGTGGTATCGGCATCGGATTTGCCCCATCCACCACCGGTACGGACGCCGACTCCAAGACCAGCGGTCAGTCCACCGATTCCCAGACTACGGAGGACCTGACGTCGAGAGTGAGGGGACATGGGTGACAGGTTTGGATGGACGAACAAAAGCGTTCAGCAGACACAAATTGTGATTTGACCATTCTGAAACGTTATACACCGCGTGTGGAAACATGCGTGTATGCGCGCCCTCCGTCTCGGTCTCGTACTCGGCGTCCTGCTGTTTGCGCTCGCTCTCGCGCCGGTCGCGATTGGGGAACCGGATGACGCGGCCGAGATAACGTATCTCGAGGCCTGGCAGGCACCGGGGAACGAGACGAGCTTCGACGAGGCCGTCGACGTGCAATCCGCGATCGACGACGGATCGATGACGCGCGCGACGGGTCTCGACGGGACCGATATGCTGGTCATCGAGATGCGAATACGTGGCTTCGACGAGGCCGTACGCACTGCCAACGGATCGTCGACCACCGACCAATTTCAGCATGCGCTCTCCGCGCACGGCACCCTGGAGATATCTCAAACAGATATGGGCCCGCAGAAAGCACCCCTCGAGATCGATGCGCTCGACGAAACGGGTGTGACCGTATTCCCCGATGCCGCCAACGAAACGTACTACCTGTCCATCGATCTCGACGATGCCGTCGTTACCCGCAATGGGGACACTGAAGCACTCGATACCGAGCGGACGCATCGGTTTGCCATTGTCGCGCAGCTCGACACAAACTCGTCGCTGAGAACAACGAACGACAGTGCCGCAACGGCAATCGAACCGCGGTCGGCGACGGTCGACACGGCCGCGGACGGCAGCGTACACGTTCGGCCACAGCCGAATGAGACAGTTTCGGGAACCACGAACTTCGGTACCGGCTCTACGATCACGCTCGTCCTCAGTGGAGAGTCGAACCCAGAGACAGCCGCGAACGAATCGTTCCATGTGACGAGTGAGGCCACCGTCCGCCAGTCGGACGGCGGCTTCAGATACGAGGGAACCTTCGATTCGACGTTCGACCTCACGGACGTCGCCACCTCGGCGACAAACACGATATTCGACGTCCGAGCGAACGGGGTCATTGCTCGACGCGCCGGTGCCGGCCGTGGTGGCCGACCGACGTGCCTCGGTAGAAACACACGAGGTCGTCGAAGATGAAGAAATCGCCGGCGTGAACGTGACGACGTCCCCCTCGGCGGGCGGCTTCGTCGTGTTGTTCGAAGAATCGGCCGACGGGCCAGTTGTTGGGTTTACGCCATATCTCGACCGGGGGACCCACACCGAGACGGTGTACCTTGCTCAGCCGACGGATGCCGACGAACTGGTCGTCGTCGGGTACCGCGACGCGAACCACAACGAGTGGTTCGACGGTCCCGACGTCGACAGTCCGTATACTGACGGCGAGCCGGTAGACACGGTCCAAATCGACGTCGATCTCTCCGGCACGGATTTGCCAGGCGATACCCCGACACCGGAAGACTCACCCCAGGCAACGCCGGTCGCAACCGACTCTCCGTACGACGAAATCGGTGATTGGATTGCCACCGGAAATCATCTCAATTGGACGCTACTGGGGGTAGTCGGTGTCGTCGGGATTGGAATACTGGTGGTGTCCGTTTACCGCCGACAGGACTGAACCACCTCGGAGACTCTACACCGTTGTACCCGTCGACGACGGTGATTCCGACCGTCGTGACGAAGGACGCGAATCTGTCGCTACTTTCGTTCCGTAGGCTGTTCGTGACCGAACAATTCCACTCGCGGTTTTGTTCACGCGCCGACCGCTCGAGGATTCCTTCAAATGTAGAACGCTCGCGGTTACGTTCAAACGAAGACGACCGGTCGTTCTTTCGACGTATAAAACGAACTCGGGAAACCGTTAGTCCGCAGCGACCGGCGTGTGACT
>JBKGZK010000139.1:0-2640 GCA_046545615.1 Natronomonas sp. | reverse complement strand
CTCGGATTACACAATCGACGACCGAATCGTGTCACCCATCGTGGCCTGACGGACGGTGTTCTCCCAGTCCCGGATTCCGTTCGTGACGTAGGCAACGGCCAGTTCGGCCTCTGGATCGGCCCAGCCGACGCTGGTGCCGAGGCCGCCGTGGCCGAACGTGTCCGGCGGCGAGCCGGCACCGTAGGTATCCGGCACTGTCCCGCCCAGGCCGAATCCCAGGGCGTACCGTCGCGGGACGCCCACCGTGCCGTCCTCCTCGACCTCGACCTGGAGTGACGTGGCAGTTTCGACCGTCTCGGGATCGAGAATGCTGACCCCGTCCAGACTCCCCCCGTTTGCGTAGCAGGCGTAAAACCGGGCCAATTCGCGTGCGGTCCCGATCCCGGTCGCGGCGGGAGCGATGCCCCGGTGGACGTCCTCGCGATTGAATCGCTCGGCCGTCGCCGAGTTCGACATCCCCTCGAGTCCCGTATCCGGTTCGCGACACCGGTCCATCGGTTCGAACCCGAAAAGCGTCGCCACGTCGTCCGGTTCGTCTGCTGGAAGACCGATATGAGTACGATCCATGCCGAGGGGGTCGAAGACATGTTCGCGTGCGTATCGATCGATCCGCTGTCCGGCCACCCTACGGACGAGTTCGCCGACGAGCCACCCATAGCTAAGCGCGTGGTAGGCGACGGCCTCGCCGGGGGTAAACATGAGATCGGCAGACTCGATGGCGGCGGCGAGCGCGTCAGGATCTTGCCACATCTCCGGTTTGTTGTCCGGCGGCGCGATGGGCATTCCCGCCTGGTGGGTGAGGACGTGTCGGACGGTCACGTCGACTTTTTCTGTGCCCTCGTCGGCGAATTCCGGCCAGTGGTCAACCAGTCGATCGTCGTATGCGAGATAGCCCGCTTCGACGAGCCGGTGGACGCAAGCCGCCGCGAGTGGTTTGGTACAGGAAAACAGGAGGTGTCGGGTATCCGTTGTTTCCGCATCCCCGTCCGGACCCGTGACGCCACCGGCAAGATCGACGATCAGTTCGCCCTCGTGGTAGACGGCGAGCTGGGCCCCGTGATGGAGGCCGACCTCGAGGTGGTTTTCGAAGAGCTGTTCGATCCGGTCCGTCCCGGTTGGAACGACTGCCATGGAGGCCCTCCATCGCGGCGATACAAAGGAATGCCGCACCGTGGCGACAGGGATCGGGAGTGAACCCGTCGATTTAACCACATCCGGTCGATACACCCTGATAGATGCGTCCCCGAATCGCGTTGCTCGATGCGTCACACGACGACCCGAACACGGTTCGAAACTTCCGCCGGGAGTTACACGCCGACCTCGCGGAGTTTCAGGTCGTCGACAGTCGGCTGCCGGCAACGGTCGACTACGACGCTGTAGTCGTCACCGGATCCCGCTCCTCGGTCAACGATGCGGAGGCGTGGATAGACGAGACGAGGACGTACGTGTGGGAAGCCATCGATCGCGACATTCCCACGCTCGGAATCTGCTGGGGCCACCAGCTCATCGCGGATGCGCTCGGGGGAACCGTGGAATCGATGGGCGAGTACGAACTCGGCTATCGGAGTGTCGAACACACCGGTGCCGACCTGTTCGACGGGATCCCGGAGCAATTTACGGTGTTCGTTACGCACCAGGACGCGGTTACCGAGTTGCCGCCCGGTGCGACGCTGATCGCGGAGAATGACTACGGAATTCACGGATTCCAGGTCGGGACGACTTTCGGCGTCCAGTCCCACCCGGAGTACGACGTGAAAACCGCCGAGGAGGTGATTCGGCGAAAGGACTTGCCATCGGAACGGATTGAGTCGGTGTGTGCGGGGATCACGTCGGAGGCGTTTTCCGAGGCTGCGGTGGCGAAGCGGATATTCGATAATTTTGGGGGATTGGTGCGTGACACCACGCGGAGCGAAGCCTCGGTTTGAGCGAATGGTGACCAGCGGAAGCCGCGAGACGCGAACGCAGTGAGGACATCGAGTACTCGAACGGTGAAGTCGTGAGAGAATAGCTGTGAAAGCAACCCGCGAGAGGAAAGCGAGCCGCCAGCAGCGAAGCACCGGTCAGGACCATCTACACGGAAAGGATCCACGTACATCCTTCCTCCTCAAACCGACGGATTTCTCGTCGGGGGACGACACTACACCAAACATGATTCTGAATACTACAATCATATTCACCATACATTCATTTTCATAGAAACGTTTAACTTGCGAGACGGGAAGAACCACCGGTATGGGATTGGGTGACATCGCGGCAGGGGTTCGAGTCACCACGGAACAGCAGAACCGTGGTATCGCGACGGTCGACGAAACGGCAACGACGCTTGGAACACGACTCGAACGCGTCGCGGACCATTTGCCGTGCGAACCGGAGGAAGCGGCGGCAATCGTGGAGGCGTACGTCGAAGGGGCGAGCGTGGAGCAAGCAGCTACGGTCGCAGAGGTGACGGCAACCACGGCTGCCAAAACTCTGTATTTGCTCGGCGAGCCAATCGATCCGCTAAAACCCACGGCCTCACGGATACTCGAGGACTGGCTCAGCGGCGAGCTCTCGCGAAACGACGCGATAACGCTCGCGGGTGTTGGCGAATCCGAATTCGCGCTCGGGGTGTACGTCGCGACGCACGAACCCCTCGACGGC
>JBKGZK010000138.1:0-2679 GCA_046545615.1 Natronomonas sp. | reverse complement strand
TCTACAGGACAGCGCCCTCAACGCTGCGCCGTTGGCCTGGCTTGGCTACCCACGCACGGCGTGTCATTCCGCACTCTTGCGTAATCCGGGCGTTGATAAAAGGGCTTTCCTTTCCCCCAGTTGGGAACCGGGGGTTGAAGTACACTCGCGCGATTTCTCACGGTATGGCGAAGTATTCGACCGGAGACGCGGGTGGAGACTCCGGTGGCGCCTGCGAACTCTGTGGTGCGGAAGATCACGACCTCAGAACCGTGACGGTTGCCGGTGCAAAACTCGAAGTCTGTAGCCAGTGTGCCCATCACGGCGACGAGGACGAAACGGGAGCAGACACCGACCGGGCCGAGGAGCGAAAACGACGCAAGAAAGCTGCACGGAACGTTGCCCGTCTCGACGACAGTCGGAAGGTTGACCCCAACTGGGAAGAGGGTGCGGACTACGAGAGCGATCCGCTCCCGTACCTCGTCTCGAGCTACGGCGAGGTACTCGAGAATGCCCGACAGGAAGCCGGCCTCCGACCCGACGAACTTGCGGCGGAACTCGATCTGCCGGAAGACGATGTCATCGCCGTCGAGCAGGGCCGCGCGGCGCGGGCTGGTGTGGGCGGGTCGGTAATCGAGGCCTTAGAGAACTACCTCGACGTCGAACTAGCCGAGCGGTGACCGACCCGGACGTAGGAGGGCCGCTGTTTGCGGAACGACCGCTTTTTGTCTGCCCAGACCGACCCACCACGCATGACCGAGTCGCGTGCAGCCGCGGATCCGGAAACACTCGCGTTCGAAGCGACCGTCACGGAAGGCGGCAACGAAATCGTACTCTCCGAGACCTACTTCTACCCCGAAGGTGGGGGACAACCCGCAGACAGGGGATCTATCGGGGGACGGACCGTACTCGACGTCCGTACGGAGGACGGCGATGTCGTCCACGAAATTGACGGACATCTCGAAGCCGGTGACTCCGTCGACGCTGCCGTCGATCCCGATTTTCGTCGATACTGCATGCGCGCACACACGGCGAGTCATGTACTCTACGGGGCCGGTCGTCGAATTTTCGAGGACGTGGGGTACGGCGGATTCGGGATCTCAGAGGACAAGATTCGCGTCGATTTCGCGACATCGTCCGAGATCAGCGACGCGACGCTCGTCGAACTCGAACGGTTGGTCAACCGGTGCGTCTGGGATAGCCGCCCCGTTACCTGGGAGGCAGTCCCCAGAGAAGATGCACTGGGGCGTCCCGAAGTCGCGTTTAATACCAAAACCGAGGAAGGCGTCACCGGTGAAACAGTTCGCCTCGTCGAGATCGATGGCTGGGACGAAGCGGCCTGTGGCGGCACTCATGTCTCCAACACGCGGGAAATCGGTCCCGTGAGTCTGCTCGACCGCTCGAATCCCGGGGAGGGGCTGACCCGGATCACGTTTGCCGTCGGACCTGCGGGAATCGAACATCGATCCACAGAAAAGGCCGTTGCGCTCGAATCGTCGGCTCGACTCGGGACGAGAATCGACGACGTTCCCGACGCACTCGCTCGACTCGAAGACGAGCGTGCGGCGCTCGAAGACGAACGGAACGATCTCCGGGATCGAGTCCTGAACGCTCGACTTAGTGAACTCAAAGCAGACACGTTTGAGCGAGAGGGTGCCACCTGGATTGCCGGCGTCGTCGACCTCGGAATCGAGGTGGACGTCCTCACGGAGCGGGTTCGAGACAGACCGGACGGCGTTGACGTCGCGGTACTCGTCACACCATCCGGTCGGATTGCAGTCGGAACGAACGGCGACATCGATGCTGGGAGCGTGGTCGACGACCTGACGGATACCTTTGGTGGAGGGGGTGGGGGCTCCGAAACGGCTGCACAGGGCGGCGGGCTCTCGGCCGATGGTGAGGCAGTCATCAAGCACATTCGTTCATGATTTCCTCGGAGATAACGACCACATACGAAGCCGTCGTCTTCGACCTCGACGGAACGCTGGTACGACTCGACGACGAGTAGCGACCACACTCAGTGACCGTGGTATCGAGCCTCCGTCTAGTCTCTGGGAGATGCTCGAACTAGCAGATAGATCGGGCCATCTGCAGCCTATCGAGGACATCATCTCGACGTACGAGCGAGATGGGGCTCGACGATCCGACCGTCTACTAGTCGCAGACACGGTTCCACACGGGCCGGTCGGTATCAGTTCGCTCAATACCGAGGCGGCCTGTCGATTTGCCGTCGCGGAACACAACCTGACGGATCAGATCGACGTGATAGTGGATCGCGACACGGTATCGACGGCGAACCCCGGCCGGTCCAGTTGCTCGAGGCCATCGATAGACTGGGAGCGGACCCGCGGAACGTCATCTTCGTCGGGGACGGAGAGCGGGACGAGCGAACGGCCGATCGGGCGGGCGTCGACTTCAGTTACGTCGACGCTTTTCTTCGGGCGTAAAGAAATACGGAGAGCCCGATAGCAAACCAGACGATCGCACCGACACGGATCGTGAAGTTCACCCGCTGACTCCAGGAGGGTAAGTCGAAGGGAATCGAAAGCACGACCACGACGGGCGCGCCGACGAGTATCGAAAGGACGAACGTAACCTGCATTACCCACCCATAGTCAATTCCCTCCGGATTCGTCGACTCCACGGGGGTCGGCATTGCTCCCGTATGGGTTGGACGTGGGGTAAGCGGTTACGGTTCGA
>JBKGZK010000137.1:0-2708 GCA_046545615.1 Natronomonas sp. | reverse complement strand
GCGAGAGCTCTGCTCTCGCGCGATACCGGGTCCTTCGGACCGCTCGGTCGCCGAATGCTCGGACTCCAGCTCGTTTTTTCCACCAAGCCTACTAGTAGATTGTCGCTCGGTAGTGTTCCGGGCGCATATTTCTAATTTGATATAATCACTGGTGACGTCGGCGTATTCAACCAGAAAAGTCGACGGACCGTGGCTTGGGAACCGACGGGGAGAACGCAGTATCGTTCTGAATCGCCATTTTTTCCCGCACGTCTTCGTCTTGCTGGCTGCGACTGGCCTTGAACGACTCTTGTTTGTCACCGATTAATTCCTGTAGCTCGTCGGCATCCCCAGCTGTGGCCTCCATTCCCGTCTCCTCAGCAATAGATTCAAAGAGATATCCCGATTCGCTCGCTTCGGCTCGGTTAAGCTCGGTCCACTCCCCGCCTGGTCCCTCTCTCCTCTCCAGTACCGCAATTTGCCCTGGCAGGTTTTCCTCGTGCTCTTCTCTTGAAGTTGTAATTCGATAATACACTTCATTCGTCGTGTATACAGCAAGCGGGAGCTGTTGTTCGTCCTCGACGACAATCCCACCCAGCGCGAGTCCCTCGACTTCAATCGTCTCGACATCTCCAGCCGAGCCGGCAATTGCCAGAGGATTCACGGCTTCGCCGTTCACTCGAAACCCGAACGCCTGCCGATCTGCGAGGGTTGCGAGGGCAGAGGTCGGAGTATTGTACCTCCCATCCTGCCGAAAATCCACTTCTAGTTCGTCACGGCGTTCGGATAGCCAATCGTCCGTATTCGTTTGACGGGCCTTGATTAGCTCCCCATCAGTATGCTTTAGCACGACCTCGTTCGGCATGTGGTTCGGATTGTAGAGTACTGATCCGGCATCGAGTGTGAGGAGCGTTACTGCTCGAGACATGCATACCTCCTCTCGCCCATTTGTCAAAACATCACCGAACGGTTAGTTATGGAGCCAGTCGTACCACTCGTCGATATCGACTAGTTCGCCTTCGATGCCTTCAGACCCGTACTGAGTGAAGACCTCGTCCACGGTTCGTGCAAGTCCTTCTGGATCGGTGTCCGGTAGTTCCTGGTCGTAGTACAGAAGAATTCCGGCGTGCCCGTAGTCCGGGTGAAGCGCCTCGAAGTCCTTCGCGTTGTTAGTGAGAAGAGTGACCTCCTCGTCTGCGCACCACTGGAGGAGATCGGCGTCTTCCGTGTGCTCTCCGAACTGGTCTTTCGCCTGAACGGCGTCGTATCCATGTTCTCCCAGCAGTCGCTCGAAGATGCGTCCGACGTGCTCATCGAGCAGGAGTCGAGGACCGCTCACTGGACGGTCTCTTTCGGTTTTAGCGACGTCCCTCGCACGCGCTCGAACGCGTCATCGTTTTCCCGTTCTACCTCGCGCATCTCCTCGATGTGCTCGTAGTAGTATGAGAGGGCCTCGTAGACCGATGCGAGCGAGAGGTCGAGTTGGTCAGCCACGTACGCTGGCGACTGACCGGCGTCTATCACCCGCGCGGCGACGTGGCGTACTCCGACCCTCGTCTCGTCAATACGGGGTTCTCCACCGAGTACCTCGTCGTCTCGGGTGATCATCATAGTATCTTGTAGGGCCGCCTTCGTTTATACTTCTTTGGCGTCTCTGCTCAATCGGGCCCGTATCAATTCCACCGAGCCTACTAGTAGATTGTCGCCCGGTAGTGTTCCGGGCGCACATGTACCTTTTACTGCGCTCGTTCGCGTTGCTCACTCGCTGGTAAAAGCTACGCTAAAAGCACTCCTCACTCCCGATGGTCGCTCGTCGGCCTCGCGCTCACGTTCGTTCGCGCGAGTGAATCGGCGGGCCGTCACGCGAACGGAGTGAGCGTGACTCAGCGAGAGCTCTGCTCTCGCGCGATACCGGGTCCTTCGGACCGCTCGGTCGCCGAACGCTTGTCCCGATACACAGCATATTCGAGGAGTAGACGGCGAGGACGAATCGATAATGAAGTCTGCCGGGAATTTTCCTCATGATCCGGTTTGAATGGCTCTTATGAATTCAGGACGCGCATCCCGCGAACTGGTAGCCTCAATCGTCCGCGGTATATGCGCCACCACGGTGTTGGATGCGATGGACTTCCAGAACGTGGTCGTTCCAATTCACGATGCAGGCGAGTCGATATTGGCCGATTCGAAGTTTCGAGAAGGGTCCGCCGGTGAGTGGTTCGAGGAAATCGTCCGGGTCTCGCCACTCCGAATCGACGATCTCGTCCAGTTTCGAGACGATGCGATCCTGGACGTGCGCGTCGAGGGTTTCGAACTGGTCGAGTGCCGCCGTCGTGAACTGCCAGTTCCAGTCGTCTTCACTCTTCGGCATCGGAACCCATCGCATCGACGACTTCGTCGCGGTTGACTAACTCCTCCTCACCGACGCGTAATCCGTGTTCGCTCGCGGCGATCTGCTTCCACCCCTCGCGTGTGAACGCCGGATGTTTGACTGCGTCGCGGATGGCGTACCTGAGGAACTCACTCCGGGAATTGAACCCCTCTGCCTTCCACGTTCCGTCGATGTCTTCGAGAAACGCTTTGCTGATCCGGAGGTTGATCTGGGTCATCTCCGGGTCGTCGTTCGATGCCGTTCCGGCTCCCGACATGATATACGTTTACTATACGTCCGTACATAGAAAAGGGTTCGGGGCGGTTCAGCATTCGATCATGGGCCGTTTAGATTTCCACTG
>JBKGZK010000136.1:0-2852 GCA_046545615.1 Natronomonas sp. | reverse complement strand
GCCCCGAACGTCCTCGGCTCCTTCGAGTTCACGTCCGTGCCGCCATACGTCACGAACGACGCCCTGCTGACGAGCGCGCCGACGCTCCCGTACCAGCTTTACGCCAGCATCACCGCCGGTGTCTCCGGGCCGGACGCGGAGGCGTTCGGGTGGGCGACTGCGCTCGTGCTGCTGCTGGTGGTCCTTTCCTTCTACGCTATCGGGATTGGCACACGCGCGTATTTCCGCCGGAGGTTATACCAATGACTGATAAGCTATCAGACACCGCGACCGACGAACCGAGGACAGACACATCGACGACCGCGACCATCACCGCAACCGGCGAATCTGCCGAACGGGCCCGGGAGGAGTGGACGACGTACGAATTCTCCGGGTCGCCAAAGATGGCAGTCGAGAACCTCGATGTCTACTACGGTGACGAACGGGCACTCGCCAACGTCTCGCTCGAAATCCCCGAAAAAAGCGTCACCGCGCTCATTGGCCCGTCTGGTTGCGGGAAGTCGACGTTCCTCCGCTCCCTGAACCGGATGAACGACCGGATCAGGGCCGCTCGCGTCGAGGGCTCCGTCAAACTCGATGGCGAGGAGCTGTATCAGGACGGCACTGACCTCGTCCAACTCCGTCGTCGCGTCGGAATGGTCTTTCAGGCGCCGAACCCGTTCCCGAAGTCCATCCGCGCCAACGTCGCCTACGGACCGCGGAAGCACGGCGACATCGAACGCGGCCTGGTCCCGCGTCTTTTGGGCCGCGACGACAAGGACGAAGAGGAGGAGATAGTCGAGGAGGCGCTCAGACAAGCCGCGCTGTGGGAGGAGGTAAACGACCGCCTCGATAACAATGCAGTCGGCCTTTCAGGCGGCCAGCAACAGCGGCTTTGCATCGCCCGGTGTCTCGCCGTCGATCCCGAGGTCATCCTGATGGACGAACCCGCTTCGGCCCTCGACCCGATCGCCACGGCGAAAATCGAGGATCTCATCGAGGAACTCGCCAAGGAGTACACGGTCGTCATCGTCACCCACAACATGCAGCAGGCAGCGCGAATCTCCGACCAGACCGCCGTATTCCTGACTGGTGGTGAACTCGTCGAATACGGCGACACCGATCAAGTATTCGAGGACCCACAGAGTCAGCGCGTCGAGGACTACATCACCGGCAAGTTCGGGTGATCCCATGCCACGTGAAACCTTCCAAGAGTCCCTCGAAGAGCTCCGCACGGACGTCCAGGAACTGGGCGAGCTGGTGCTCGAGCGCCTCGATTGGAGTCTCACCGCGCTCGAAGACGACGACCACGAACTCGCAAACGAAGTCATCGAGGGCGACCAGGAGGTAAACGAATTCTATCTCGAGCTCGAATCGCAGTGTATCAATCTATTCGCGCTCCAGCAACCGGTCGCGACCGATCTTCGATTCGTCGCCGCCTCGTTCAAGATCATCACCGACCTCGAACGGATCGGAGACCTGGCGGCGAACCTCGGACGGTATATCCGTGGCGCCGACCGACGACCGGCTACAGCTACCACGCTTGCCGATATCGGACGGGCGGCCCAGGAACTCGTGGCTGATGCGCTCGAGGCGTACGTTCGTGAAGATACGGCGTTATGTCGACAGGTTGCCGAACGGGACGACGCCATCGACTCGCGCTGTTACAGTGCCAGCGAACGGGTCGTTCGCGATCTCATCGAACGCGAAGCGACAGACGAGGGCCCGTGGAGTGTCGAACAGGTACTGGATGACGTCTCGGGCGTCCTGCTGACCATCCGTGACCTCGAGCGAGTCGCCGACCACGGCGTCAACATCGCGGCCCGGACGCTCTATTTAGTGGACAACGACCCCGAGTTGATCTACTGAACTTCTTTGTTCCGTGCAGCGGACTGCAGCGCGGTTTCCGCGATGTTCGCCCCGTATTCAGCCGTCCGGATGATGCTATCGATAATCGTCGCGAGCAGGTGGCTCTCCCGGATGTCCTCCTCGTGAAGCGTGCGCGTGAGCGAATCGAGGGCGGTGCGGAGCTCCTCGCGGTCGTCGAGCGTACGGTGTGCACGCTCGATGCCGGTGTTACCAAGTATCGCGTTCGTCGCCTCCTCGACGGTCTCTCTGGCTTTGCGGCCGTGTGTCGCTATCGGCTCGGCGAATCGGTCGTCCGGTGGCTCCTCGAATTGATGGCCGAGTGTGGCGATCTTTTCGGCGTGATCGCCGACCCGCTCTAGATGGCGGGCCGTCGTCTGATAGTCGTAGAGAGCAGCTTGATCCAGGGAGAGCCGCTGGGGTTCTTTGAACGCAACCAGCGACCGCTGGAAGTGCCGAGTGATCATCGCGTAGAGGCGATCGACCTGGTCGTCCCGGTCGATCACGTTCAGACAACGGTCCACGTCGTTTGCAAGCACCGCTTCGATGGCGTCGGCATGCATCGACAGGGCGACCTGGGTGAGCTGGACCATCGTTTGCTCGACCGACACCGTCGTCGAGTCCAACAGACTCTGCACGGTCACGTGGGAGGCTCCCGTTTCGAGCGTCTCCAGTCCGATGAACTTCCGGATCGTCTCCGCGACCACTGCCTCGGTGGTGTCGATATCCCGGGAGGTTCTGACGGTAATCGTGTCGAATCCCGTCGTATAGAACGCCTGCAGGAGCCGGGTGAGTTCGGCTTCCTCAAGCGTATCGGCGTCTATTTCCGCGTTCCACCGTCCGTTGGCGGTTTCATCCGGCTGGACGAGCAACATCCGGCCGAGCGGAAAGATATCGACAGCGTCGCCGGGTTCTAACTCGTTTTGCTGTGCCCACTCTTTCGGGAGCGAGACGGTGAACGTCGACCCGCCGGTCAACTGGAGTTTCCGGGTTTCCATGGGCGGGGT
>JBKGZK010000135.1:0-2864 GCA_046545615.1 Natronomonas sp. | reverse complement strand
GCCGACGCCATCGGGGCGATCCTCGACGCCGTCGACGTCGACGTCCAGCTCGGGGGCGGGATCCGGACGGCAGACGACGCCCGATCGGTGCTGTCGCTGGGCGTCGATCGGGTCATTCTCGGGACTGCCGCCGTCGAGACGCCCGAGATAGTTGGCAACATTTCCACGACACACCCCGGCTCGGTGGTCGTGAGCCTCGATGCAAGCGATGGCGAGGTGGTCGTCTCGGGGTGGACCGAGGGTACGGGCCTGGATCCGGCCGAGGCTGCGGCACGCTATGAGGACGATGGTGCCGGGGCGATTTTATTTACCGACGTCGATGTCGAGGGTCGCCTTGAGGGGATACGCGAGACGCCGGTAGAGCGGGTCGTCGACGCTGTCGAAATTCCCGTGATCGCAAGCGGCGGCGTCGCGACCCTCGAGGACGTTCAGCGACTCGACGACGCCGGTGCGGCAGCGGTCGTCGTCGGGACGGCACTGTACGAGGGGCGATTTACGCTCGAGGAGGCGCTTGACGCAGTTCGACCCGACGGATCAAAAATATAGGACGACGGTGACGATCCACCCGATGCCCGTCATTGCCGTGGCAGCCGTTTTCGACGCACGTGATGCGACGGGTGGATTTCGTATCACCGCGTCGTAGAGGACGATCGTCGAGATGAAACTGCCGGTCGCGAGCCCGTGATACAGCGCCACGGCGTCGTGAAGGCTCGCCACGATTCCAACGGCGTACGCGATTGGGATCAGAGCCAGCACCTTGTCGTAGTATCCGACCATTCAGTAAGGTCTTCATACGGAACGCGGGTGGGTGTTCTGGTGACTCTCACGGAGTAGGAATCGTCCGTTTCGGGCAGCCACTCCGCACCACGAGGTGTAGTTTTGTGTTTCGATTAGTCGACCCAAATATCCGGATACCGGGAACACCGCCCCGGCTTCACCCTCGTGGATGACTCCGCCGCTCCGTCTTTGGTTAGTAGGCCGGTCGCTGGGCTCTGATGACGCCGGCGAGCTGCTGTTCTTCGTCAGCCATGAGTTCAGTCAGATCGTCGGCGGTGATGATCCCGGCGAGGTCTCCGCCGTTCGAAAGGACCGGGAGCCGGCGGATACCGTGTTCGCTCATCACCTCTGCTGCCTCGTAGAACCCGGTCTCGGTGTCGACAGTTTGGAGATCGCTCGACATGACGTCGGCTGCGGTCTGTCCCTCGGGGCTGCTTCCTTCGGCGAGGACCCGCATTGTGAGGTCCCGATCGGTTACGATTCCGACCGGACTCTCGTCTTCAGTGATAACGACGCTTCCGACCTCCTCGTCGCGCATTATCTGGGCGAGTTCCGTTACTGAGGTTTCCGCGCTGGCACGCACGACGTCTTCTCTGGCGAGATCTTGAATTGGCATCGGTGTTCTCCTCCACGTAATCAAACGGCGGGCGCGGTCAAAGACGAAAGGGATAGCTCTCATTCATCGAGAATTCGACGCACCCTTAAGTGGGCTGGGACGGCTCCCGACGCTGGCCACGAACCGGCCACACATTTCAGACGTATATCGACTCGGAAACGGTGTACCTGGCGACTCGGGCCGGGGTTTCGTTCTCGAGTCGCGAGTGGAGCGTCGTGGCCTGCAGGGCAATTTCGTCGTCGGACAACGGCGACAGACAGCGCACTTCGAGTCGATCGGCGTAATCTGCAGTGTACGTCCGAACAAGTGGGGAGACGTACACGATGTCGTCAGAATCCAGCGGAAGCGACGCGACGAGTTCGGTCGTTCGTGACAGGTGCGTTTCCGCGAGTTCGGAACCTCCGACACCTGCGAGCAGGATTACGCTCACGTCGATATCCGCCGATTTCAGGCGATCAATCCCTTCGCGAATCTCTCCCGGCGTCTGGGGTTTTCGCAGGAGCTCGAGAATCGTATTCGACCCCGACTCAGCCCCCACGGCAACTCGTTCGAGCCCCTTCTCTGCCAGGGTTTCGAGCGATTGCTGTGACAGATTCGCGACCGTTCGAACGTTGCCAAACGCCAGTACGCCCCGTTCCACCTGGTTCGGAAGGATTCGAGCCGCGACGGCAAGCATCCCCGAGAGCTGTTCTGGGACTGCGAGCGGATTCCCATCCCCGACGAACACACCACGTCGGGAGGACAATCCACGGCCGAAGAAGGATTTGACGGCCTCTACGTGGGCTTCGAACGCCTCGATTGAACGAACGGTCACGTCGGTGGTTCGATACAGTGTGCAGAACGAACAGTTGAACGGACAGCCAGTGACCGCCTGGAGCACGACCGTGCCGTACTGGTCTGGCGGCAGTACGCTCACCGGGTCGTAAATCGAGTAAAAGTGTCGCTGCTCTGCGTGCATCGTTTCCGGCGACGACCGAAGGACGTGACGTATGGATCGACGGTCCGTCGCATCTAGATTATTATTCGGTTCCGCGAGAACTCTCTTGAGTGCCCGTTTCGTATTGCAATATGCGTTCTCGAGCAGCTCGTCTCGTCGTTCGTCGGGCACCGGTCGAACACTGCGGATTCGAACGGTGGTTCCGTCGATCCGTTTTTGCGACCAGTTCGTTCGGATCATGGAGCCGTCAAGCCCCGTTTGTAAACGTAGGTGCCGTCGAAGAATCGGGTCAGTCGTCCCGAGGCGTCAAATCGAATGACGACCCCGTTACGTTCGACCGTCACGCCTGTTTCCGACGCCGAGAGCGAATCGACAGCCGACCACTCGTGAATGCACATGTAAATACGACTCCCGGATCCGGGGACGGAGTACCTGATCCAACCAGTCGTAGTTGAATAACGGATCTGCCGCTATTTGGTGGGTGTTCGTCATCCGGTTTACCGCGATGATTCACGATACTTTGATTTCGAGTAA
>JBKGZK010000134.1:0-2948 GCA_046545615.1 Natronomonas sp. | reverse complement strand
CCAGGCCCGTCCGCTGGGCTGGTTTCGTCTTCGACGGTTATCGAACCGCTGGTGTCCGCCTCGTCGACGGACCAGTGCGTCTCGTCGAGGGCTGTCACCGCCTCTTCGTCGCCGTCGGCGTTCTCGTAGGTCTCGTCGCGGGGGAACGCGGAGTAGTCGTCGGCGTCGAAGTTGGCTGCCTCGAGCGTGATCGGGTTGTGCGGCGTCTCGTCGTCCTCGCGCTCAGCGATCTGGGCGCCCATCTCCTCGAGGGACGCCTGCTCGCCGGAGTCGTCGACGTAGTCGAGCGGGGCGAAATCGGATTCGTGGGTTGCCGCCGTGACCGTGCCGCTGATGTACGGCGCCTGGACGTAGTCGCCAGCGACATCGAGACCGTCGACGGCCGCGACGTTTCCGGCTCCCGCCCCGACGGTCGCCGCTGTGACAGCCGCGGTCGCGCCAGCTCGCATGAAGCCGCGGCGGGTGAATGATGCGCAGTCGGTGCAGTCGGTCGAAGGTTCGGTGGACATCTCTGTCGAAGGGTTGTTCTCAGTTTCCGCCAGTGAGAAGGCGCGCTCGTCAGTCGGTACCCAGGTCTGTCGGAGCTCGGCTACGTACCTGCGGAATTCGTCACTCGCGTCGATGCCCTCGAGCTCCGGTAGCTCGTCGGGCGAACTCACAAACAGACCCCTCCGTCGTCCAGCCCATCCGAAAGGGTAGTCGGTGGCATGGATAGGGGTGCGACCGTCTGAGACGGTCGACGGGGTGGAATTCGACATCTGCCGATAAAGGACACCCGAGCAACACTACACGTACCTACGTGTCGGTACCGTTCGCTACGATTAGGTACCTATAGGGACGAATATGGACTGTCGATGGCCTCAAGAAACGGACACACTGTCTTTGACCTTGTGAGTGATTCTTATAAGCGTAAGGTCCAAGAACTGGGCGGCGGACCAAGCGTCGGCCACTCGATACCTGCAGATTTGCGCCAAGAGGCCGGTATTCAGGTGGGGGACGAGGTCGTCATTCGCGAAGCGCCCGACGACTCAGACGCACTCTACGAAGTATTCGTCGAGTGATTCAGAGAAAAGAGACTTTCTCCCGCTCTTCCTGTTGCTTGTTGACTGAGTACTGACCAAGGTAGTGCTCTCTGAACGTCTCCCAGTTGTCCCAGCCACCCCAGAGCATCACCATCCCCGCCTCAACATCGCTCTCGACGAGCTGCTGTCCCCAGGACCGGCGAAGATCGTGCATCGAGACGTAGCGCCAGCCCCGATCGCCCGTCTCGTCGTGCATCGTCTCGCGAGCGCTTTCAATCCACTTTCGGAGCGTCCGTGTACTTCGAGGGATAACGTTCTCGTTCACGGGCTCGTCGCGCATGTCTACGTACATTTCGACCAGTTGGGCCAGATCGTCCGGGATAGGCGTCTCGCGGTACTGGTTGCCCTTTCCCTCCCAGACTCGCAGAACCTTCCCAGCCGGACTATCGACGATGTCTTCTGGAGAGACATCGACAACCTCCTTCGTTCGTAAGCCGCAGCGTCCAGCCAGTGACAGAGCAATTCGACGCTCGGTATCGCTGGCCGAATCCAAAAGTTGGTTCATCTCGTCCTCGAGGAGCCACACTCGTTTGCCGTCGTCATCGGGGTGGTCGCGTAGTTGCATGGGCCTACATATTCATAGACCGGCCCAAATCGCTTAATCGACACGAACGAAACGGGGGTGATCGAACCAAAAACAGGTCGATTCGTTCCGACTCTCCAGCAGAGTCGGAACGAGGATGTAGTTACAAAGACCAAGTGCCCAGGCCGAGTACTCTAATGTAAGATGCCCTTTGTGGCGAAAAGACGTGGAGAAACCGTAGCTCCCGAAGAGGTCCCCGACGACGCCTCACTCACGTGCATTGATTGTGGTGAGGAACTTCGAGTTCGAGCCAGTCACGAGCGGAACGGTGAATTCGTGGCCAGACACTTCTGGCATGTGGGTGGTGGAGAGGGCTGCTCTGGCGGAGAGTCCGATATTCACCGCCGCCTCAAATCAATCGTCCTCTCGAAACTGAAGCACGTCTTCACCGTGGCCGATGCTGGCGTCGAGAAGACGATCGGCGAGAACGTAGCGGACGTCTACGCGACTTTCGAGGATCGTGACGAGAAATATGGGCAGGGGATCGTCTTCGAAGCTCAATATCGAAATGAGGGTAAGGATATCGAATCGACAACCAGAAACTACCTGAAAGAGGATTACAGCGTTTGCTGGATTGAACCCGACGATATCGATGGCATGGACATCGAGTTATCTGAACCGGAGTGGTTCTACCCCTCCAAAGCACGCGAATATGTGAGAACTGGGAAATTAGAATCTGTGTATGAGCCGAATTTTGGACAGGTAGAAAAGAGTTTTGTTTGTCCCGACTGCAAGCCCGATATTCCTGCCGATGCGCGTTCTGACGTGGAAATCTATTATCCATACAAGAATTACAAATGCCCCGACTGCAAGCGAAAATACAAGTTTCGAGGCGATGGATTCGACCTCCCGGTTGAGTTGGTTATTTACGAGAACGACTTCATCACCGAAATTCGCGATTTTGGATAGGTGAATGCGAACGTCAGCGGTCAGAGCGGTGAACAACTCCACGGGCTCCGTCGTCACTCATCAAAGACCACCCGAATAATTCGTGCAATCCCCATCGCTGCGAAAAATATCCCCGGCCACATCAGCGCCAAGAAGATTGCTCCCTTCGGTACCGTGATCCCTAATAACGCCTCGGTCATTGTGTCCGCGCCAGTAACGATTGCCTGCCACTCCGGCGAATGATCCCTGGGGCCAAGCTCGGGGCGCTCGACGTACCACACGACCATCGCCACATACGCGATGCCGAGGGCGATCGAAACTAACGACTCGCGACCAACTGCGCGGGCAAGTTGTTCGTTTTTAGTCATGCCTCAACCTCCGTGAGAGTCCGCTGA
>JBKGZK010000133.1:0-3022 GCA_046545615.1 Natronomonas sp. | reverse complement strand
GTTAGGGTTACAAGCCACTTCGAGTCGATCTGCAACCAACTCTTTGTCAATTTAGTGACGATAGAATATTGGAGTTAATTCTCGGCCCGGTTCACCGGACCGACACGAACACGGGCGTGTGCGAACAGTCAGTTTAAATGCCGTGCGTGGCCAGTGTTCTGCAAGGGATTCTTCTATGTCTGACGCCGAACCCATCGACGCGGGCGGTCGCACCTCGTTGCGGACGCCCATCGTCGCCGTCCTGGGCCACGTGGATCACGGGAAGACGAGTCTGCTGGACGAAATCCGTGGATCGGCCGTCACCGCCGGCGAGGCCGGGGCGATTACTCAGCACATCGGTGCGACGGCGGTCCCACTGTCGACCATTGCGGAGATGGCTGGCGAACTCGTCGACGCCGATGACTTCGATCTTCCCGGACTGCTCTTTATCGATACACCCGGCCACCACTCGTTTTCGACCCTCCGGTCGCGCGGAGGCGCGCTGGCGGACATCGCGATACTCGTCGTCGACGTCAACGACGGCTTCCAACCGCAGACCTTCGAGGCGCTGGACATCCTCAAACGAACCCAGACTCCGTTCGTCGTCGCGGCCAACAAAGTCGACACTGTTCCTGGCTGGAACCCGAACGAGGGACTCCCGATCCAGGAGACTTTGCAGGCACAGAGCGAACGGGCCTCCGACGCGCTGGACGAACGCCTCTATGAGATCATTGGCGAACTCTCTGGTGAGGAGTTCTCCGCCGATATGTACTGGCGCGTCACTAACTTCCGATCCAATATCGGCGTCGTTCCTGTCTCGGCCGAAACCGGGGAGGGCGTCCCGGACCTCCTGACGGTTCTGATGGGACTTTCACAGCGATATCTCAAAGAGGACATGTCCGTCGACGTGACTGGACCCGGCGTGGGGACAGTTCTCGAGGTGAAAGAGGAACGGGGGTTCGGGACGACGATAGACGTAGTTCTCTACGACGGGATGATCCGCACAGACGATCGACTGGTGGTGGGCGGAATGCAGGAGCCCATCGTCACCGACGTGCGCGCGTTGTTACAACCACGACCCCTTGCAGAGATTCGCACCGAAAAAGAGTTCGAACAGGTCGAGGAAGTACGGGCGGCCGCGGGCGTCAAAATTGCTGCTCCGGGGTTGGACGACGCGATGGCAGGCGCCCCGGTCCGTGTGATTCGCGATAGACCGCCCGTAGAGGTCATCGAGGAGGTCCAGGCAGAACTTGCTGCACTCGAAGTCCCGACAGAGGAGGAGGGCGTGGTCGTGAAAGCTGACACCCTCGGTTCGCTCGAAGCCATTGCCGAAGCACTCTCGGAAGCCGAGGTACCGATCGTCCGCGCAGAAGTCGGCGACGTTGCCCCGCGTGACGTTGCCATCGCATCGACCGCGGCCGCCGATAAACACCGCGCAATCCTGGGATTCAACGTCGACGTTCTCGAAAACGCCCGACGGGCGGCTAAAACCGACGATGTCGAACTGTTCGTCGACGACGTCATCTATCAGCTCGTCGAGGAGTACGAGGAACGCGTCGCCTCTATCGAACGCGCCCAGCAGGAACAGGTTCTCGAAAACATTCAACGACCCTGTCGATTCCGGATCCTCGAGGACCACGTCTTCCGGCAATCGAATCCGGCGGTCGTGGGCGTCGAGGTTCTCAACGGCATGTTGCAGCGCAACTCCAGAATTGAGTCCTGGGAAGACGGCGAGCCCACCCGGGTGGGTGAGCTCAAGTCACTCCAGGATGCTGGCGAAGACATTGACGAGGCTCGAACCGGCGAACAGGTCGCGGCATCGATCGACGGCCCGACCGTCGGTCGGCAGATCGACGAAGGCGACGAACTCTGGGTCGAACTCCCGGAAAAACACGCGAAGATTCTCGAACAGGAACTCGCAGACGAAATCCCGACCGACGAACTCGAAGCCCTGCGTATGTATCTCGACAAGCATCGCAAGCGGGATCCGTTCTGGGGCAAGTGATGACCGCTTTATCATCGAACAATACTTGAGTGTAGCACCAACTATCGGGTCCCGATAGCTGACCGACCGGCCCATCATGGTCGGCCGCTATTCGGTCGCCCCAACACTCGAATTTTTACCGATCCCTCGCGAGTTTCCTGTCATGATCTCCAGACCACTCGGATCCACCGGACACGACAGTTCCATCCTTACGTTCGGAACGATCGCGTTGAACTGGCTCGAACAGGAAGGCGCAAATCAGGCGATCGAACTCGTCCTCGATCGGGGCGTCAATCACTTCGACGTGGCTCCGACCTACGGCGATGCCGAGACGAAACTCGCCCCAAAACTTGATGAGTATCGCGAGGACGTCTTCCTCGGGTGCAAGACGCAAAAGCGGACCTACGAGGGTGCTTGGGATGAACTCGAATCGTCACTCGAGCGGCTCGGCGTGGATCGACTCGACCTCTATCAGTTTCACGCGGTCACTGGATCGGACGAACTCGAATCGATCGTCGACGATGACGGGGCACTCGAAGCATTTCGGGAGGCCAAAGCCGAGGGACTCGTCGACCACATCGGACTAACGAGTCACGGCGCGTCCGATCTGATCCTTGACGCCATCGACCGGATCGAGGAACTCGAGACTGTCATGTTTCCCCTCAATTACGTGGTTCTCGGACGCGACGGTTCGTCCGACTACGGACAAGTCCTCGAACGCGCGCGAGCCGAAAATCTCGGGACGATCGGCATCAAAGCGTTTGCAAAACGACCTTGGCCGGCGACCCTCCCTGAGGAACGTCGGGCCTTTGCGACGTGGTACGAACCGTTCGATCGGACGACGGAACTGCAGGAGTGTCTGAACTTCGCGCTCTCGCAGGGGCTGACCTCGATCACGAACGCTGGTGATCCGAAACTGTTGCTCCCGATCCTCGACGCTGCGGACGAATTCGAGTCGCTTTCGGAAGCCCAGCAAACAGCCCTCTTAGAGCGCGGTGCCGAACTGTCTTCGCCGGTTCCGATGGAATAACGAGACGATCGGATCGGTTCTCGGATCGG
>JBKGZK010000132.1:0-3032 GCA_046545615.1 Natronomonas sp. | reverse complement strand
TCGAACGATTCACCGACGAAGATCGAACCGAGGTAAATCGTTCCCGCCACGCCGACGTTCGACACCAAAAGCGGCACCCAGAGGGCGGCGACCTTCTGGGCGAGTACCGATTCCCTCGAGACCGGGTTCGAGAGCGTAAGGTCCATCTTTCGGCTTTGGATGTCACCTGCGATCAACCCACCACCCAGGTACGCGAAGTAGACGCCCCCGAAGACGATCCAGACGAACGGATAAATGTATCCCGCGGCAAAGCCCTCGATGGTGTGGAGTTCTTCGAATCCCAGCAGACGAACCATGTACTCCGGGTAGACGTCACGGATCAGTTCGGCCTCTTCTTTTAATGCCGGAAACACGGCCAGAAAGAACGCCGTCGTCAGGGCGAACACCCCTGTCAGGATCACCGAGCTTCGCGTGAACCGTTTCGATTCCATCCGGAGGATCGCGGTCACAGCTCATTCCCCGCTGCGTCCGTACTGGTGTTCAACTCCGCGTCCGTACTGGTATTCGTCTCTGCGTTCGTACTGGTGACCCTCTCTGCGTCACTGGTGTAATAGTGTTTGAAGATCGTATCCAGCTGGGGGTTGCCGATATTCACGTCGACGGTATCGAATCGAACGAGGTGTTCGATGAGCGTCCGGGGGTCGCCGGTGTAGGTGAAGTGCACCGACCGGTCGACGATTTCGACGTCGATCATCTCGTCGGTGACGAATTCGGCATCGTCGACGGATTCGCCCAGATGTACCCAGACCTCCTTACCGCTCCGTTCCAGCAAGTCGTCGATGTCCTCGAGCGCGACGAGTTCGCCGGCTCTGATGATTCCGACCCGGTCGCAGACCCGCTGCACTTCGCTCAGGACGTGCGAGGAGAAGAATATGGTCTTGCCGGCGCTTCGTTCCCCCTCGAGGAACAGGTGAAGTCGATCCTGTTTGAGCGGATCGAGCCCGGCTGTTGGTTCGTCCATGATCACGAACGAGGGATCGTGCATAAATGCCTGGACGATGCCGAGCATCCGGCGATTCCCTGCGGAATAGGTCTCGACCGGCTTGTCGAGTGGTGGCATAAATAGCTCGAGCAGTTCCTCACGGCGTTCGTCACCCCGCATTCGAGCGAAGTAATCGAGTACCTGTCGTCCGGTGAGCTTCTCGTCGAATCCCAGGGTATCGGGGAGATAGCCCATATCGGACTTCACGTCGGTGAGTGCGCGTCGGTCCCGGATGTCGGCACCGAGGACTTCTGCGGATCCCGAGGTCGGCTTAATGAGGCCGAGCAACAGGCGAATTGTGGTCGTCTTTCCCGCCCCGTTCGGACCGAGATACCCAAATATCTCGCCAGATTCGACGTCGAAAGTGACGCCGTCATTCGCAGCAACGTCGCCGTATCGCTTGGTGAGATCGGATACCTGGATGGCTGGCATGGCGAGGACGTACTACCTCCGATAGAGCCACACGAAGACGCCGACCGCGAGGATCGCCACGACGGCGAAGACGAGCAGTTCGATTCCCACGAACGCCCCGTCTGATTCTGTCACCACCACTTCGACGATGGATGGCCTGACGGTCGCCGGTTCGTCGTCGGGATCGTTGTACTCGATTTCGATGGTCGTGGGATACTGGCTTTCGGGGGCGTCGGAATCGACTTCGAGGTCGAACGCGACTCGCCCCGTCTCCCCCGGCTCCAGCGACGAAATCACGGTCGAGCGAAAGTCGCTCTCTAGGGGATCGTCGACCGCGAGCCGAACATGGACGTCGCGGATTTCGACGTCGCGCTGATTCGTTGCTTCAAGTTCCAGCACGCCCGATTCGCCGGCGGCGAACTCCGAATCGATCGCCCGGACCGCGACCGCATCGCGTCGATCCGCAACGGGAACGTGAATCGACTCGTTCGTGAACAGTTCGGCGTCACCGGTGGTACGGTACCGGGTAACGAGGTCGATTCGCTGGGGGACGGGATCGGTGGAGTGCGGAACGACCGCCCGAAACTGGAAGTTTGCAGTTTCGCCCTCGTCAAGTTCGCCGATCGAGTAACTTCGGCTCCGTGGTTCGAACTGCCCCTCGTCGAGCACGAGGCTGAGATCCTCGACAGACAGTGGTCCGTCGTTTCGTATCGTTCCATCGATCGTCCCGGTTTCGCCAACTCGGAGCGTGGACGCGTCGATGTCGACCGTGAAATCTTGCTCTCCCACGGGCTGGAAGCCGAACGAGCGGTCCCCCTGCGTCGATCGGATTCCATCAGGGTCATCATATTCGACGTGTGCATCCATCGTGAAGTTCCTCGCGGTGGTCCCTGATCGAACGAGCACGTCGTAGGGAACGATGGTCGAATTGCCGGCGTCCAGGCGGTAGATTCGCGCGGTGTCGCTCGCTGGGTCTCCGATGACGACGTTCGGGCTCGTCGGTTCGACGGTCACGTCGAGGTCGTGAGCGTCCGCGCTTCCCACGTTTTCCACCTCGACGGCGATGGTTCCCGCGCCACCGACCTGCACGTCGCTTCCTGCACTCTGGAGTTCGAATCGCGGTCGGTCCTCGACGACGATATCCACCGTTCGCCTGACGCTTCGGGTCCGATCCTGCGTCACACCACTGCTGGGAGAATAGCTACTCGTATGCGAGTACCTGAGCCGGACGTCGATCGAATACTCGCCCGGGTCGGAGTCGTTGGGGACGCGGATGACGATCTCGGCCTCTCCCGGTTTATCCGTCGTGACTGCACCGATCGCCTGGGTTTCGGTTTCCACGCTCAGGGGACTGTCTATGTCCTCGATTTCGACCCGGACGTTTCGTGCTGTGGTGACGGTTTCCGGGCTCGATGACCCGCCCCAGGAGATTTTGCCGTCGTTTGCAATCTGCAGGGTCACCTCGTCTGCCGTTCCCGGGGTGAGTTCGTCGTGGGGGACGTAGACATCGAGCTTCGGTTCCCCTCTGACGGTGTTGTCGTCAGTCTGAGCCGATGCAACGACCACCATCGAGGCGAGGAGAACGATCCCGACAGCGATCATCAGGACCGCACCCCGTCCGGACCGTCGCATTTAGGTC
>JBKGZK010000131.1:0-3044 GCA_046545615.1 Natronomonas sp. | reverse complement strand
GTGAAGGAAGCGTACACCAAGCACGCCGACATTCTCCGGAATTCGGTCCTCCACTGGGAACGAAGCGGACACAACTTCTTTCTTCTCAAAGACGAACTGTCCGTCCGCGAGGCGATAGAGTTCGGCGCAGATCCCGTCGAAGACACCGAATTCGTCGTGGGCCTTTGAAGTTTGCCTTCCCTCATCGATTTTGGTGAGCCTTCCCTGTCCGTTTGCACGGTTTCGAGCCGTCCGAAACAGGATTCGTTATATCGGTCGACGACCAATCGGTCGACGAGACGTATGTCAGGACAACGAGACGCACTCCTTCGGGCGTTCATCGAGTCTACTGCGTCACCCGATGGCAAATGGTGGATCGACGTCCCCGTGGGCCTTTCGCTGGGAGATGAAGACGAGTACGCCACGATCGACGCGGTGTGTCTCACAACACGAGATCAAGAGCTACCGGAGGTCTATCCGGACTTTACCGGCGTGCCCTACGTCATTCACCAGGGGGATGAATACGCTGGCGTGACCAAAGTCGACGCGTTCGATACACTCCGCACACGGGACGTGTTTGCCGACGAACGCGTCGTCATCGTTGCCGTGGAACCCGGAGCGTCCTCGGTCGGTTCGGTCGGCGAGCTTCTCGCCCATCGAACACTCCTCGATGCCGACTGGGACTGGGATGTCGACGAACTCATCCTCGTCAGTGACGAGGACAGCGAACACGTAAATTTCGTCTGCCGGGAACTGTCGATACGGGCCGTTCGAGTCCGTGGGACCACGGACGACACCACCGAGGAGTAACGATACACCCTCACGACAGCGTATCTCATATCGACTGTTGGAGTCTCCCTGCCAGTGACGTTGCGATGAGCCCGGGTCGCGAGATACAAACGGAACCCGACGGGTGCAACAACTGTTAAGGGGAGTCGACTCGACCGGCCGCTATGGAGTCTGAGTCCGTTCCACAGGAGATAACGACGCTCGTCGGACGAGAGGTGTATTCGAACAACGGTGTATTCGTTGGCGAAGTTGAGGACATCCGTCTCGATCTCGATCGAAACGAAGTAACTGGTCTCGCTCTCGGCGAAATTAACTACGAGTTACTTGGCGACATCGTCGCGGACAACCGTGGCGTCATCATCCCATATCAATGGGTTCGAGCCGTCGGAGACGTCGTACTGGTCTACGACATCGTCGAGAAACTTCACAGCGACGACGACGAAGAGTAGGACCTCGTACACGTCTCGGGCACGATCCGGGATCGGTCCCGGTCTCATCCTCCGTTTTCGCCACTTGAGGATTCCACACCCATCGCGTCGAAGAGCTTCGATCGAACCGCCTGTTCGGTGAGTTCGAGGAGAGTTTCTCTGTTATCCCCATCGGTTTCGAGCCCGGTAAAGATCCCGAGATCGATCTGTGCGGAAGCGTCAGTGGAGTGTCCGACGACCTCGCCGATGTCACTGAATGCGTCTCCGAGCACGTTTCCGATGTTTATGCGGATGTCCTTCGAGCGGGCTGCAAGGTAGATGGTGTCGTCGACGATGGCGAAGACCGCAGAGGTAGTGATGCCTTCCAGGTTGAGGAGGTGCTGTGCGGCCTGCGATAGCGCGTCTCGATCCCTGATAAAGCCGGCGTTGGAGACGAGATGGGATCCCTTGACCTCCCGATTTCGGATGGCTTCGGCGAGTACGTCCAGCGTTTCGGGGCTCATCGATGGCGATTCGACCTGTTCGAGCGTGTCGTGATTCGCGAACGGATAGAGGAACGCCGCAGCCGTGAGGTCAGCTGGCGTCGTGTCGCGTTTGAAATCGAGCGTTTCGGCCCGGATTCCGTAGAGCAGCGCTGTCGCGACCTCCTCGCTCACGCCGACGTCGAACTCTTGGAGATACTTCGTGACGATCGTTGAGGTCGAGGAAACGTTCGCTCGGATGTCGGTAAATGCGGCGTCGTATTCGATTTCGGGTTCGAAGTGGTCGATGAACACGTCGACGGGGCGGTCGACCACGGGATCGGCTGCCTTGGCACAGTCGACGAGTGCGAGCAGGTCGTAATCGTCGAGCGAGATGTCCGCGCGGGCGGTGAGTTCGATGCCGAGGAGGTTCACGAACGCCCGATTCTCCTGATGGCCTATTTCGCCCTCGTAGATGATGTCCGCCTCGACGCCCATCGATTCTGCGATCGCCCGGAGTGCTACAGCGGACGCGATGGAGTCCGGTCCGGGCGAGCTATGGGCGAGGATTCCCATCGACTCGTTTCCGTCGATAAGTTCCGATAGCTGGGCTGCCTTGTACTCGAGTTCACCCTGCTCGATGGCCCGAAGCGCCGAATCGGCGATCACGGCCGACGGGTTGATCACGAGGTCGGCACCGTTCTGACTCAACTCGTCAGCGGTGACTGGGTCGGATGCACGGACGATGACGAACTGCTCGTTTGCGCGGTTGCGGATGTTCTTGAGCGCGGCCTCGTTGGCTTCGACGTCGGACGAGAGAATGAGAATGACGTCACGATCCGCCACGGCCTCGGCGGCGGCTTCCTCGCGGATGTCGGCCGTCCGGGCATCGAGATCTTGATCGCGGAGCGCTTCGACGCGCGACTCGTCACTATCGAGGATAAGGACGTCTTTCTCCTCGCTGACGAGTTCCTCTGCGACGGCGTGACCGACGCTTCCACAGCCCAAAATTGCGTAGGTCGACATCGACGCCATCGAGATGGCGCTACTCATGGTAGCCGGTCGGATGGCCGGGAACTACTTAATTGGACCGTCCTGTCCGAGCAAGTGGGAATTTCGAACGGAACCTATTTCAATCGACCACGATTAGTCGACGACGTTGGGCCGATAGCTCAGCCAGGCAGAGCATCTGGCTCTTAACCAGACGGTCGGGGGTTCAAATCCCCCTCGGCCCGTGTACCGAATCGGCGAGCAACGCAAATCATCGAGCGAGTCGAACGTGATGAGTCGAATCAGTGTGTCGAACGTGCCGAGACGATCGAGGGCAACTCCCCTCGGCGCGCTTCAGGCCGCACTGCCTTTAAAAATCGAGAGTCGCCACACTGGG
>JBKGZK010000130.1:0-3279 GCA_046545615.1 Natronomonas sp. | reverse complement strand
TGTCGAGCCCCAACTTTTCGACGAGATCTCGAACCGCCAGTTCCTGGGCACGGATCGATCGATCGAAACCGTCGTCCATCGTGGAGTTCCCGTAGCCGACCATGTCCGGGGCGATTACCCGACGCTCCGCTGCAACTTCGTCGAGTTGACCACGGAAGAGATACGAGTTCGTCGGGATCCCGTGTAGAAAGATCACCGGATCGCCCGTCCCTTCATCCCGATACGCCATCTCAATGTCGTGATCGTCGACCGTAACCGTCGTGCTATCCTGGGCTGCTGTCCAATCGGCGTACGTCGTTGTCATGGGTGTCTCTGAAGCCCTCGGTGACGATTGGATGGATGCACGCAAATGGACGCTGCCTATGGTGATAGGGAACGCCCCTCAGGTACGGCGACGGTTTCCGAGTTTTGTACGACGATACGGTAGTAGGTGTCGCCGTGTCGAGCCGGCGGAGATAGCTACTCCTCGACAATATCGTCGAACAGGCGACCGAAGATCTTCTCCTGGGCGATTCGAATGTGTTGGCTGAACGTCGGCTGGGCGATGCCGAGCGCGTCCGCACACTCCTTGGCAGTGGTTCGCCGTGGCCAGCTAAAGTATCCGCTCAGGTAGGCCGTTCGGAGCACCTCGTATTGCTTGTCGGTGAGCTGATCGGCCATCGTCGCATGAATCCCGCGTACGGTCCGCAACGGGACCGGTTGGTCGGAACGTCGACACGCAGTGAGATCCGACTCCGAGTGATGTGCCCGAAACTGTTCGACAACCCGACTGACATCGACGTGGGCTGGAACGTCTGCCACAATGTCGCCGATACCGTTTTCCGCTGAGACCGATCTGGCGACCGCCCCCGTATCTGCGAGAGTGGTCGTCACACAGGTCCCCGACACGACGAACTCGAACAGGCCCCCATCGACACCGCGGCTGATGAGCCGTGCCTCGTCGATGGCTGCCGACTCCTCAACCAGTGATAACACCCGATCTGGCGGTGCCCCTTCGACAGTGAAATACTCAAGGAGTCGGTCGTCGGATCGATTGACCATGTGCTCGAGTTCGACTCGACAATCGGCGACGGCGGACGCTTCGATGAAAAAGCAGTCCCGATCGCGGAGTTTCAATTCGAGTTCCACAGCCGAACCGGCGGCGTTGCTCGTGGTTATCCCCATGATATATGTTAGCAACCACTCCGATTAATAGATAGCGGGTAATACGAGTGATTCACTCTCTCCGGTTATCCAACACCTCCCTGACGGCACCTAGATGTGAGAACAATACGCTGCCACCTTCATACCAAGCGACTACGCTGGTACTCGTCCTCGAAACCGATGCCGACGAGCATGTCGTCGCCCGTAAATGAAAAACCGATGCCGTCCAAGTCGCCGTACTCTATCGAGACGGTTCGTCCTGACTCGAAATCCGCCAGACGGCTTTGGCTAGGCCGTTGCCGTTCGAAAACACTTCGAGCCCCATCTGGTTCATACGGCTCGTACTGCTCGACCATCTGCCGGACCTGGTCGTCGAAGGTAAATTTAAGCTTCCCCGATACATGTGTTATCACATGACAAATGTCGAGGTGTCAAAGAACATCCTGTTTCGCCCAAAGATGGACAGGATACTCGATAGCATGTGTAGCCGACACCGTCGCCTGATCCTCCTCCTGTTGAAACATGGATCTGTTGAAACGGAGGCCGACATGATGGTTCGGGGAGGGAACAATATCGAAGAGATAGAGAAAAATCTCACCCGCAACCATTTGCCGAGGTTGGAGGAAGCAGGATACATCGAATGGAATCGAGACACCGGAGAAATTTCGAAGGGGCCACGCTTCGACGAACTCAAACCGCTCCTCGAACTGATCGAAAATCATGCTGACGAACTCCCCGATGGCTGGCCCTGATTTGATCACCTCCCTCCCGCGTGAACCTGCTGAATATGTATGCGAGACGGATAATAATTAGCCTCTTTGCTGAATCTAAGTGGTGAGGTCGCAGAGAAAGGATAGGCTGGATTCGAAAAAGGGCGGTGAGCCCTGTTATATGCCCGGGGAGGGCTCCGAACCCTCGATCTCCGCATGTCCCAGGACGAGGCGTAGGCGACGCCTCGGGACTGCGAGTGCCGCCTCGTAACCCTATGAGTGCGGCGCTATGTCCAGCTAAGCCACCCGGGCTCGATTCGACCTATCCGGTTGATACTCTTCAAGCTTCCTATCTCTGTAAGCGAACGAGCTTGACGGGGCGGCGGTTTTAAGTCATCACCCGAGTACATGCCAGCCATGAGCGAACTCCCGGAACTCCTCGCCGAGGCAATCGACGACGACGTCGTCGATCGGATCGAACTCGGCGGGGATGACACCGTCGTCGTCACTTCCGGGGCGACGCACGTCTACCGATCGGAAGGCCTCCTTTCCGACGAATCCGTCGAAACGCACGATCACGACGTAGATCGCTTCGACGTGGACACCGGACGACGAAAGAGCGTCCTTCGATTCGAGAGCATGAACGGAGACAACTCGTTCAAGGTGCCCGGGTCCAACGCCGACCGGGTCGTCGACGCCGTCCTCGAGGGTGTCCTTCGGACGAAAGGTCTGGTCGATCCCGGGGAGCGGGTCGAAGCCACCTACCGCTTCAGCGAACTCACGTTCGTGGTCACCGATCGACGCTTCCTCAAACACGTCGGCAGTGCCGTATTCGACGGCGAACCTGAAATGATTCGATATGAGGATGTCACTGATCTCGACTTCGAGGAGGGGACCGTCGCCATGCAGGTCGTCGTCGAAACCAACGGGCGCTCCCAGCGAGTGAAGGTGCCAAACGAAAATGCACGGCGCGTACGCCAGACGGTCGAAAACGCGTTTCTCGCATTTCATGACGCGTCCTCCCTCGACTCACTCCGCACCGCACTGGCCGACGAGGAGCGAACCGACGTTGGCCGCGACGAGGCAACCACGTCCGATGCGACGACGTCGCAAAGTGCCACTGAAGCCACCGTCGATCCGTTCGATTCTGACCCTCCACAACGTCGGAGTGATTCGAAATCGTCGTCTCGCGACAACGCTCGGGATGGCCTCGCGTCGTTCGAGTTTCCCGAGGACGAAGACCCCACCCAGGGATCCGCCAGTCAGCGTCGCGAACTGGATCACGGATCGAGTGGTTCAATCGACGTCGAGGACATCGGACCGAAGCTCGACGCGCTGAAAACGAAACTTGATCGCCAGAACGAGCTCCTCGAAGCGCAACAGGCCACGATCGATCAGCTCGTCAAAGAACTCCGCCGCGGACGCT
>JBKGZK010000129.1:0-3349 GCA_046545615.1 Natronomonas sp. | reverse complement strand
CGGTCCCGGTAAACCGTGACGCCGTTCTGGAGCACCGTCCGGTTTGGGATCACGTTGACGGTTCCATCGCGTTCGATCGTTGTAACGAAAACGGTGACCTCCTGGACGACGCCCCGACGTTCGGCGATGGTTATCTCGTCGCCGATCCCGTAGGGCGCTGTAAGCAGGACGTAAATCCCGGCCGCCGCAGACGCCATGAGGTCCTTGAAGGCGAGGCCGAACAGGAAGACCACGCCGAAGGCGTAGGCAGCGAACAACACGAGCAGGGCCGCGGTCGCCACCCCGAGCTGGGAGAGAGCCACGAGGATGGCGACGAAGACGATCGAGAACTTCACGAGCGTCGGGAGGATGGCAGTCTCGGGAAGCTTGATGCTCCGGAGTCGTTCGCTCACCACGAGTTCAGCCTTGTCACCGACCAGCAATCCCACGATGACGACGAGAATGGCGATGAATAGCTGTGGGAGGAATCGAGCGATTTCTTCGAGGAAGACTTCGGAGGGCAGCACCTGTAGCGTCTCTGCGGCGTACGCTGCCGCGACGAAGAACACGAACAGGCCACTCAACCGACCGAGCAACTCCACCGTCGACGTCCCGAGTTGCCCGGCAGTGCGTTCGAATGCCGTCCCTTCGACGGAGGAGTCTACGTCGAACGCGAGCAGCATCCGCTGGACGATCCAGGCGGCGATCGCACCGACCACGAGTCCGATCAGGAGAACGAGCGTCGCGATCAGGAGGCTCTGGCTCGGCTGTGAGAGCCCCCCAAACCACTCGCGAACGAAGAGCACAACCATGGGTTGTCAGTACGCCTCCGGATCAAGTTCCAGAACGATCTCCCCGCCGTCGAAGGCGCGAACCATTCCGTCGGATTCCGACAGCACGATCGCGACGGCGTTCGTATCGCGGGTGATCGCACCCGCGGCCATGTGGCGTGCGCCGAGTCCTTTTGGGATGTCGACGCCTTCGGCGGACGGTTCGAGGTAGCGGTACGCCGAGACGATCTTTCCGGAATCGGAGATCACGAACGCGCCATCGAGCCTCGAGAACTCCTTCAACATGACGTTCACGATCGGGTCTCCGACGTGGACGTGCGATTTTTCGAAGGGGTTGTAGCTCAGCGGCCGGGATTTGTTCATCACGTTGCCGGCGTCGCCGACGACGAACAGTGCACCGACGCGCTTTCCTTTCTGGCCCTTCTGGCCGAGTTCGATAGCCACCTCGAGCACGTCGCGAACGACGGCGGGGGCTGCCCGAGAGTTGATAAAGAGGTCGTATACGCCAGTGTGCTCGACGTCGCCCACTCGAACCCGCGTGACCGTATCTGCGTCACCCGAAAACAGCTTCGCCACGCAGGCCACGCGATCCCCCTCAGCGATATACTCCGCGTCGACACCGCCCTCGATACCGAACCGAATCTGTTCGCGAAAGTCTTCGAATTCTAGTGGCAACTCGACGTACAGTTCCGCACCGACGTCGTTCTCTGGCGCCACGACGACAACCGACGTTTCGGCCTCTGCGCACCGCTCGTAAAGGGACCCACTCGGCGAGAACAGGAACACCCTATCGACGTCTGCCACGATCTCTTCGAGCACGGTCCCTATATCAGTCATCGTACGTCTTTACGATCAGACACGAAAAAAGGTTTGTGGGCCGCGATCCATTCGACCGGATTGGGAATACGTACGTCGATCGTTCGTGTGCCGGAATGACACTCACCCGGAGATTTTTGGTAATCGGTGTCAAATCGTCAATCTGGTGAAATACATGGAAAAGAACGTCGGTGGACTCGACAGAACCGCCCGGTTCGTGGTAGGTATTGTCCTCGGTATCGCGGGTATCGTTATTCTCGCCGGGTACTGGACGCTGGGCACGACCATCGGCGCCCTTGCGCTGGTCGTCGGCCTGATCCTGCTCGTCACCGGTGCGACGCAGACGTGTCCAATCAATCAGGCCGCGGGCATTGACACGACGAAGTAACTCAATCCGGCTGGGTTGGCAGACCGCGGGACCTGATTCCCTGGGCGCCCTCCTGGGGGCAATCAAGAATCGGCCTCACCCGACGAATACATGAATCAATCCGAATCGAAGACGCTGGTCGAGTTCCTGACCGATTCCGAGGAGAGTGTGGTGGAGACGGCGCTTGACCTCGTGTCGTTCGACACCCAGAATCCGCCGGGCAATACCCTCAAGATCGTCGACTGGATCGAAGAAACGGTTCGAGACCTCGGTCTACAAACGGAGCGGCACGTCGTCGATCCGGCGAAGCCGAACCTCGTCGCGTGGATGGAGGGTCATACGGACCGGACGCTCGGGTTCAATGGACACGTCGATACCGTCCCCTACGACGCTGGCGTGTGGACGTTCGATCCGCTCGGGGAACGGGATGGCAACCTGGTTTACGGGCGCGGAGCGACCGATATGAAAGGAGCCGTCGCCTCGATGCTGGCCGCAATTCGAGCGTACGTCGATACTGACACGCGTCCCCCGATGAATCTCGAATTTTCCTTCGTCAGCGACGAGGAGGTCGGCGGTGCGGCCGGTCTCCCTTCGCTTCTCGACTCCGACATTCTTCGGGCCGAGGCGTACGTGATCGGTGAGCCCACCTGCGAGCAGGGTCGTCACTCGGTGACAGTCGCCGACCGGGGGAGCATCTGGCTCACGCTCGAGGCGACCGGGGTGTCCGCCCACGGATCCAGACCGATGCTCGGGACGAACGCGATCGACCGTCTCTATGCCGGCATTGAAACGCTCCGACGTCGCTTTGGGCCGCAGCGACTAGACGTACCCCGCGAACTCGCACCGGTCGTGGAGGAATCCGTCGAGTACTACGGGCCCATCCTGGGCGAGGAGTCGGCTCGGACCATGTTCGCGTCGCCGACTATCAATCTGGGTACGATCGAAGGTGGCGAAGCGATAAACAGTGTCCCGCGCCACGCCAGTTCAGAGGTGGACATTAGGCTCACCGCCGGGGTCAATACGCCCGACGTCCTCGCAGAGATCCGCGACTGTGCGGCCGACTGTGAGGGCGTCGAAATCGCCGACGTATCGTGGAGCGTCGGGACGTTCGAACCCATAGACGGTCCGCTCGTCTCCTCGGTTACTACAATCGCGGAGGACGTAACCGGCGAGCGGGTGTACCGTCGGAGCGCAACGGGTGGTGGCGACGCAAAGAAGTTCCGAAAAGCCGGGGTGTCTACCGTCGAGTTCGCCCTCGGGACCGATACCGTCCACGCCGTCGACGAGTACACGCCCGTCGAGGCCTTGCTCGGGAACGCGCTCGTGTACGCACGACTGCCATACGAGTACGCCGGTCGAATGGGTGAACCTGCGACAAGTGAGTGAGGACTGGGCC
>JBKGZK010000128.1:0-3623 GCA_046545615.1 Natronomonas sp. | reverse complement strand
TGTGAACCACAGGAACAGAAAACTCGCCACGATGGCCGTCGTCGACAAAATCTCGAGTGGCCGAACCAATTCTACCAGTATTGGAAACGATAAAAGCACGACGATTAGCGCTGCGATCCCACCTCCAACACCCTCGAGGACCGTTTTGAATATTCCTGGCCCGCTGTCAGTGTCCCCCCTCCCCCGATGGTGGCGTTCCACGCGACCGGTGTTTGGTGTGGTCATACATACCACGTACATTAATATTGATAGTAATTGATTATAAACCCGTCGCACGCTCGTGTCCGGACGTGGTCGGACTCGGCATGAAAACGCAGCATTCATCGGTCGCGATCATTCGGTCGGTCGAGGCAGGCTACGGATACATACCAATTCGGTGTTCGACTATTTTCTGGGGGTGTGATCGATTCCCCGATTCGTTGGGTGAATTCCGCGTGGACGGATGATCGACGTCTATCTACCAGGGCGGTCCCGAGGCAACATCGCACATCGGGAAATCGCCGAGCGAACCTCGTATCCTGAAGTACTCGTCCGAGTGCGAAATAAAAGAACTAACGTTACTCGATAGCCTCAACACATACACGAATGGGGTACGAGTATACTGGCGACGCCCACGGGGAACTCGTCGAGTCCTATCAACGTGACGAATCGCCCTTCCCGACGGACACGTCACGAGTCTATCCTCGCCGCGATTCTCTGCGTGACGAACCACCGCTCCTCAAGCAGCTCCTGTTCCCAAGGTGCTGGAACGCGACGGAGTTGCTGGAGGATCCCGACGAAACGTGTGCCCGCATTACCGAACTCGGCAACTGCATCCACACCGGCATAACGGCGTATTCGGACGACGACGCGGACACCCTCGCCGGAATCGTCGACGAAACGTTGGACCGATTGCCGGCGATTCGGCGCACCCTCAAAAAGGACGTCGAGGCCGCGTACAAGGGCGATCCCGCCGCGAAGAGTTACTGTGAAATCATCCGATCCTATCCCGGTTTTCACGCCATGCTGACCCACCGGGTGGCCCATGCCCTGTACGAAGCGGAGAGTTACGAATACGCCCGCGAACTTGCCGAATACTCGAAGGTCGAGACGGGCATCGACATCCACCCAGGTGCGGAAATCGGCGACTACTTCTTCGTCGATCACGGAACGGGTGTCGTCATCGGCGAGACGGCCACGATCGGGGACTGGGTCCGGCTCTACCAGAACGTCACGCTGGGCGCACTTCACTTCGAGGAAGAGGAAGGCGAGGACCATCTGTTGACGAAGGACTACAAGCGCCATCCAGACATCGGCGATCACGTCGTCATCGGGGCCGGAAGCAACGTGCTCGGCACTGTCAACATCGGTGACCACGTGAGCATCGGTGCGAACTCCTGGGTCACCGACGACGTTCCGGATAACACGAGCGTGTTCATCGCCGATCATCCCGAACAGGAGCGCAAATCAAACAGGTAGTTCACCCAATTCCCCTCAGAAGTCGCACACCCACGACGGTCCAAACACACCATTATCTGTACGGATTACTCATCCACGTTTCAATATCCGTCAAGTACTGTACCCAGGGAGCAGCAATCTTCGAGTTCACCATCCCGAAACCTGGTTCCCCGTTGCACTCGGATTCGACCCCGAGAAAACGCCTCCGAACCATTCGATTGGACAGATTCCGTTCGAGAATCAGCGGTCGTTGCCGTAGAAGGCATCCGCGAGCGTATTTCGGTGTAGTTCGTTTGGCCCACCTGCAATGGTCAAAAGCCTGGCGTCCCGGAGATAGCGTTCGACGTCCCTCGAGGCCGTATAGCCGATTCCGCCGTGGAGTTGTACCGCCTCGTTCGTAACCTCGACGGCAGTTTCCGTCGCATCGATCTTAGCCATCGCTAGTTCTCGTTTCGGGTCCTCGCCGCGGTCTGCCCTGTCTGCGGCCCGAAGCGTCAACAGCCGGGCGGCATCGACGCCTCGGGCCATTTCCGCGACTCGCCACCGGAGGCCCTGGAATTCGCCAATCGGTCGATCGAACTGTTCTCGATCGGCGGTGTATTCGATGGTATCCTCGATGGCCGCTCGAGCGATTCCCACCGCCCGGGCGGGAACGTTCACTCCGTTGTAAACCGTCCCGCGATCGACGACCGCAGAGCCGACTTCGCCGACCAGACGATCGTCGGGAACCCTGACGTCGGAAAGCGTGACGCGCGGTGATTTGAGTGCACGTGCGCCGAGCGTCTCCCAGACGTAATCGACCTCGAAGGCGTCAGTCGGTACCAGGAAGGCACTCACGTTGTGTGGGGCATCAGCGTCTGTCCCCGTCTTCGCGTACGTGAGGACGTAATCGGCACCGAAGAAGTTAGTTACCCACCGTTTGTGCCCGGAGAGAACCCACTCGTCACCGTCTCGTGTCGCTGTGGTCTCCATTCCCGTTTTGTCGCTGCCCGCGTTATCCTCCGAATACCCGAGCGCGCCAACCATGTCGTACGATGCCATCTTCGGGAGCAACTCCTCTTTCAGGTCGGTGGATCCGAACCGTTCGACGGCCGTTGCGACGCCAAGGTGCAGCGAAAGGGCGCTTGCAATCGGCATCATCGCCGCGGAAAGTTCCTCGACGACGATAACGAGTTCGACGAGTCCGGCTCCTTCTCCACCGTGTTCCTCAGGAAGGGTCAATCCTGTAAGTCCCGTCTCACCGAGCGCCGAGAGCACGTCTTCCGGAAATTCGCCAGTTCGATCGCACTCGGCCGCAATCGGATCGATCTCTTCGTTGGCAAACGAACGTACTTCCTGGCGCAAGGCCCGTTGAACGCTCGTCAGTTCGAAGTCCATACCAGGTACCTCGCCGTCGCCAATAAAATACGTACGGCCGGATACCTTCGTTTGGTCGCCGACAAAAGATGCGAGAGTCCAATTCGGGAGAGCCCCTTCTCGTCTATCCTAACAAGTGGAGACTAACCCTTGGGGTATACTATTCCTAGTTAATGCACGAAACGTCGTACAGTTTCGTACGATGGTTCAAAGACACCGCCCGACGGAAGGTCGAGTCACTACGACCAATTCGGCATGACGTGGTTTTCGACCAGCGGCTCGTCGTCGATGCCCGACCACGAAGAAAAACCTCGCAAAAGTGGCGATGAATCGATGAATCTTTCTGCCGGTGAGGTTTTCGATCTCCTGAAAAATGAACGGCGACGAAGAGTAATCCAATACTTAAAAACTCGGGACGATCGGACGGCGTCGCTATCCCGACTTTCGACGCACATTGCCGCTCTCGAAAACGACGTCGACGAAACACAAGTTTCGTCCGACCAGCGTAGGCGGGTGTATATCAGTCTCTATCAACTCCATCTACCGAAATTAGAAAACTACGGCGTCGTCGAGTTTCATCAGGAGTCCGGGAGTGTTACGCTCGACGAGACCGGACGGATCGATCACTATCTCGATCCCGGCGCACCGCAAAACGATGTCCGACTCGAACTCATACTTGCACTTTTAGTCGGGCTCACCGTTACCATCGGCCTCCTCGGAATTGGCCCGTTCGACCGTATTCCATTGGAAGTCTGGACGATTCTCAGTACTGGTGTGTTGATCGGACTCGTCGTGTATCGATATTATACCTCGTCGAAGTAAGCGTACGA
>JBKGZK010000127.1:0-3659 GCA_046545615.1 Natronomonas sp. | reverse complement strand
CGACTTCGAAGTATGCGGGCCAAGGACATTCGGGCGAAGGCCGGCGAAGAGCCGATCACGATGTTGACGGCGTACGACGCGCCCAGCGGAAGGCTCGTTGACGAGGCCGGCGTCGACATGGCGTTGATTGGCGATTCGATCGGCAACCTTCGATTGGGTTACGACTCGACGATACCGGTAACGATCGATCAGATCGTGAGTCACACTGCCGCCGTGGCCAGCGCAACCGAGAATGCGCTCGTTATCGCCGACATGCCGTTTCTTTCCTACGGGGCTGACGAGAATACTGCCATCGAGAACTGTGGTCGTATGATCAAGGAGGCAAACGCGGACGCGATCAAACTCGAATGTGGTCCCCACACCGTGGGGCTCACAGAACGACTCACACACCTCGGCATCCCGGTGCAGGCACACCTGGGTCTCACCCCCCAGCGCGAGAAACAGACCGGCCTGTTCCGACAGGGCACGGACGAGGACTCGGCCCGTCACATTATGGATCTCGCCAGGGAACACGAAGCCGCGGGAGCCTTCTCACTTGTTCTCGAACACGTTCCGGATACCCTGGGCAGTTCGATTACCGATGCCCTCGACATTCCGACGATCGGAATCGGTGCGGGGCCGGACTGCGACGGACAGGTGCTCGTACTGGATGAAGTCATCGGACTCACCGAATCGGTCGCCCCGTTCTCGAAGAAATTTGGCGACGTTCGGGGCGAGATGCGATCGGCAATCGACGACTACGTCGATGCCGTCGAATCGGGGACGTTTCCACCGGAAGACCACGAGTAAAACAAGGACGACACCGAACATTGAAGCTAGTATGTCGATCGCCCCTTAGTTACCATCACCGAACGGATACGGGCAAGTGGAGAGATAGAGTGATGAATTCGATTCGAGAAAAATATCGACGACGAGCGTGATTGACGGTGTTCGCATTGTAACGACTCGGAAACCGATCGTAATTCCGAATTCATATATTCTTATATGTGGTATCTAAATTTAGGGTAGGACCGCAATTATACTACTGTTAAAATATCCCCGCCAATGGGGAACAATTTCAGAAACATTTATATAGTATGGAAACTAACTTTGGGTTAGCATGAATGATTACGAGCAGCTCCGTTCTGCGGGTATAGTGCGCCGCTACGAGTACGATGACGATTCGGTCCTCGTAGCGGATATGGGATTCGTCGACGGAAGCGTCGACGTGATCGGAGAAACGGCGATCGTCGTGGCTGGCGACGAACAGTACGAACTGACACTTCCCGGATCAGTGTCCCGTGCAACTATGAACAACGGAGTCGTAACCATCGAATTACAGGCATGAAACTGACGGTCAAACCTCTCAAGCAAAAGGACGCTGGTCGTGGACTCGCGGCCATCGATCGCGCGGCCATGGCCGAACTTGACCTAGAGAATGGCGATTACATCGTTCTCGAAGGGGAGGGAGGCAGGGCCGTCGCGCGTGTGTGGCCCGGATATCCGGACGACGAAGGACAGAGCATCATCCGGATCGACGGTCAGTTGCGAAACGAGGCGAACGTGGGGATCGACGATCGCGTGACGGTCACGGCCGCCGATGTCAACCCGGCAAAACGCGTTACTGTTGCGTTACCTCAAAACCTCCGTATTCGAGGAAACATCGGCCCGCACATCCGCGACAAACTGAGTGGACAGGCAATCACTACTGGCCAAAACGTTCCATTCTCACTTGGCTTCGGTCCGCTCTCCAGCCAGAGTGGCCAGCGGATTCCCCTCAAAATCGCCGACACCGATCCTGACGGTACGGTCGTGGTCACGGATGGCACCGAAATCGAGGTGAGCGAGAAACCTGCCGAACAGATCGCCGAAACGGGTGCGGGAGTGGGTGCAGCCGACGTGACGCCGACGGTCGCATACGAAGACATCGGCGGACTCGACGACGAACTAGAGCAGGTTAGGGAGATGATCGAGCTCCCAATGCGTCATCCCGAACTTTTCCAGCAGTTGGGGATCGAACCCCCCAAGGGCGTGCTCCTACACGGCCCTCCAGGGACCGGCAAGACCCTGATGGCGAAGGCCGTCGCCAACGAAATCGACGCACACTTCACGAATATCTCCGGGCCGGAGATCATGTCGAAGTACTACGGGGAATCGGAAGAACAGCTCCGCGAGGTGTTCGAGGAGGCAGAAGAGAACGCACCGGCCATCGTCTTCATCGACGAGATCGATTCGATCGCGCCAAAGCGCGGCGAGACGTCTGGTGACGTCGAACGCCGCGTAGTTGCCCAGTTGTTGAGCCTCATGGACGGGCTCGACGAACGGGGTGACGTGATCGTTATCGGCGCGACGAACCGCGTCGACGCCCTGGATCCGGCGCTCCGACGTGGAGGCCGCTTCGACAGGGAAATCGAGATTGGCGTCCCGGACAAGGAAGGCCGAAAGGAAATCCTCCAGGTACACACGCGCGGGATGCCGCTCGCCGAGAATATCGATCTCGATCAGTACGCCGAGAGCACCCACGGATTCGTCGGTGCCGATCTCGAATCACTGACGAAGGAAGCGGCAATGAACGCACTTCGACGGATCCGTCCCGACCTCGACCTCGAGGCTGACGAAATCGATGCCGACATCCTAGAGTCGTTAATCGTCTCCGAGACGGACTTCAAGGACGCCCTAAAGGGGATCGAACCCTCGGCCCTTCGAGAGGTGTTCGTCGAGGTTCCAGACGTTACCTGGAATGACGTCGGCGGACTCGAGGATACCAAGGAGCGCCTCCGGGAGACCATACAGTGGCCGCTCGATTACCCAGACGTTTTCGAGTCAATGGACCTCACCGCTGCCAAAGGAGTTCTGCTATACGGTCCGCCGGGGACCGGCAAGACCCTGATGGCGAAAGCCGTCGCCAACGAGGCCAACTCGAATTTCATCTCGATCAAGGGTCCCGAACTCCTCAACAAGTACGTCGGTGAGTCCGAAAAGGGCGTGCGCGAGGTGTTCGAGAAGGCTCGTGCGAACGCACCAACCGTGGTATTTTTCGACGAAATCGACTCAATCGCGGGCGAACGAGGACAGCGGATGGGAGACTCGGGCGTGGGCGAACGCGTCGTCTCGCAACTACTGACGGAGCTCGATGGGCTCGAAGAACTCGAAGACGTCGTAGTGGTCGCCACGACGAACCGTCCGGATCTGATCGATTCCGCGCTGTTGCGTCCGGGACGTCTCGACCGTCACGTCTACGTACCGGTTCCCGACGAATCGGCACGACGGGCCATCTTCGACGTACACACGCGGCACAAACCCCTGGCCGAGGACGTCGACCTCGACGAATTAGCCCGCGAAACTGATGGATACGTGGGCGCCGATATCGAGGCGGTCTGTCGCGAAGCCTCGATGGCGGCGACGCGTGAGTTCATCAACAGCGTCGATCCCGAAGACGCGTCCAAGAGCGTCGACAACGTCAGGATTACCAGAGAACACTTCGAAAAGGCACTCGAGGAAGTCGGTGCGAGCGTCGACGAGGAGACGAAGGAACGATACGAAAAACTCGAGGAACGATTCGTTCCGGGCGAACCCGAAGAGCCCGAGATCAGCCGGACGTTCCAATAGGAGCTCGAGAACTTCCCTCACGGGCGGCGACGGCCACCGCATCTCTCGTTGACTGACTCATCGGATCGAGA
>JBKGZK010000126.1:0-3786 GCA_046545615.1 Natronomonas sp. | reverse complement strand
GCTCGGATAGCCGAACGACTGTCGTGGTTTGTACCCCGTCGAACCGTCCCGACCAGTCGGGGGCGTATACCGTAGCGGATCGTCGAGTTACTGCTGGGATCGATCTTTCGATACGTCGGCAATTCCCGCGTTTGCAGCGCAGTTCGGGCACGCGTGTATCTGACCGCGTTCGTCCGCGAAGACGCGGGCGAACCGATCCGACACGTGTGCGTCACAGTAATTGCATCTGGGCATTCTGGTCGCCGACGGAGTGGTGTGTGTCGGCACCACTAAATAACGGTTCCAACCACATATACCCCTCGCCGTCGGGGGGATCGGAGGGGTGTGGTCGACGCTACGAGTCGATCGGATTCTCGGTCGAATCACGTCCCCGAGCGTCTGCGATCGCTCGGGCGATCAATCCAGCCTGTGCACCGGCAGTGAATCCGGCGTCGATGTTGACCACGGACAGGGCCGTACAGGATTGCAACATCCCCGACAGTGCAGCCTCTCCCTCCCCGCCGTGTCCGTATCCAGACGAGATGGGCAAACCGATGATCGGAACGTCGACGAGGCCGGCAAGTACCGTCGGAAGTGCGCCCTCCCGGCCGGCAGCCACGACGAGAACGTCCACCTCCCGAAGATCCTCGAGGCGTTCGAAGACCCGGGCGATGCCGGCAACCCCCACGTCATCGACGCGTTCGATTGACGCCCCCATTTCGCGAGCGATCGTTTCTGCCTCGCCGGCCGACGCGGCGTCCGACGTTCCTGCAGTCACCACGCCGACCGTGGCCTCAATGGTCGGGGGTTGATAGGAGGGCGCGTACGCGACGAGTGTTCGAGCGCGTCCGTTGCGTTCGACAGTCGCCTCCGGCACTGCCTCAGAGAGTTCCCGACGGCAGGCGTCAGCCGTCTCGTCGTCCGTTCGCGTGACAATGGCCCGACCGGTCGTTTCGACACTCGTAACGAAGAGCGAAGCAGTTTCGTCCGGTTCCTTTCCGTCCGCGAGTATTCCCTCCGGCACACCGCTTCGGGGTTCCCGGGCCGCGTCGAACCTGCCACCCGGCCCCTGAATGTAGCTTCGAAGCTCCGTAGCCGCCCGGAGTTTCGCTTCAGCCTGCACGGGAGAGAGGTCGCCAGCTGCGACTGCCTCGAGTAGGTCGCGCATACCGGGGCTTTCACGCGGAGGGCTACCAACCTGTCGCCACGACCACCCCGCATGTGGGCTAAACCCCGGGTAGAAGCGGCGAAACCACCCTGAATTGGGAACTTATATAAACCAGCCGGGGATACTCGTGGGTGTATGGCAGACCTGATCGTCAAAGCCGCAGTGAAGGAAGCGCTCGATGACATGAACGTCGCCTCCGACTTCTACGATGCGCTGGATGGGGAAGTCAACGAACTACTCGAGGACGCTGCCCGTCGTGCAGAATCAAACGATCGCAAGACCGTGCAGCCCCGCGACCTGTAACACAGGTCCACCCTTCTGATATTTTTACTCCCGGAGCGACAGCCACACGATCTACACACAGCAAGTTAGCTCCGTGACCCCACGAGTTCGAGGAGTCCGGAAGGTGGTGATACGACCCGACGAAGCGCAACAGTCGTCCTATCGAGGCCGTTCGTATACCTCGATGCCGATGTCTGAACCGACGTGGAGCTCGTCGGCCATGCCCACAAATAGGCCGTGTTCGACCACCCCAGGGAGTTCCGACAGCGCCCCGGCGAGGGGGTCGAAATCCGATACGTCGTCGAATTTGCAATCGACGACAAGATTTCCGTTGTCGGTAACCACGGGGCCGTCCTTTCGGTCGGCGAGTCGCAGGTCGGGGCGTCCGCCGAGGCGTTCGAGTTCCTTCGAAACCGCCGGCACTGCGTCTGGAATGACTTCCACCGGAACGGGAACATCGAGCGAATCCGTTCGTTTCGAATCGTCGATAACGACCAGAAATCGATCCGCGGCAGCCGCGACGAACTTCTCGCGAGCGTGAGCAGCCCCGCCGCCCTTGACCAGATCGAACCCCAAAACCCGGTCTGCGCCGTCGATGGCAACGTCCGGCATCGCGTCCTCGAGGGTCACGAGTGGAATCCCAGCGGTTCGAGCGCGATCGCGTGATTGATAGGATGTCGGGATTCCCTGGACGTCGAGGCCGTCGTCGATTCGCCGGCCAAGTTCGGCGATCGCAAAGCCCGCAGTCGAGCCGGTGCCGAGGCCGACGACCATCCCTGATTCGACCGTCTCGGCGGCGCTCTCGGCGGCCCGCCGCTTCGCTTCGGTCGTCCCTCCGTCGCCTTTCATGTGCGCGGATGCACCCGACGCACGAAAAGTCCTTCCGGTGGGCTCCGGGTATGCCGCACGTGCGATGCCGCTACTGTCGAAGCCACCCCACCCCATCGATCCGATAGGAGTCGAAGAAACTAACGAGGATCCCCGTATCGAGGCCCGTGTCTTCTGCCATTACGACGGTCCCTCGGCACACATCGACGCACAAAACCTGACCACCGACGAAGCGTGGGCGAGATTACCGGGGCGTGGCTGGTCGTCGACCACGAACGTGACCGTGGCCACTCTCCGGCAAAATCTGGTATCAGTTGAGAGATAGCCAACCCGAGAAAGGGGCTGAAAGAAAGGTGGCGAGATCGTAAACCGAACGCAGAAAATCGCTTACGAGCGCCGGGTCGATCGAGCCTCGCGTACGTCAGACCCATCCCGTATTTTGTCTTCACACTGGGGACACACGCGTGGGTTCTCCACTCCATTCGGTGTAAATACCCTCGCGTAGGCTGCAGTAACAAACGCACCACAGTTCTGGCATTCCGGCATACTGGAACCGACGGGCGCGACACACATAATAATAGTGTGCCAACAGGTGACGTACCACTTATTAGCCACGCGAGCCACAAACCGACCGGAACCGACCGCCCGCAATCGCCTTGACGGTCCCCCGTGTGGAGTCTCGTATGCGCACCACGGTCGAGAGTAACGACGGGAGAAAGATCGCCTACGCCCACCACGGTGATGGGCCCGAGACGGTCGTGTTCCTCCCTGATGTCGGATTCGGACCGTGGATGTGGAGCTGGCAGGTTCCCCGAATGACCGGACCATTTCGGACTGTGATCCTCGCAACTCGGGGAACGGACGGCTCCGACGACGCCGGACCGTACACCGTCGACAGACTCGTAGACGACCTGGAGACCGTCACCGGAGACGTCGGGGCCAGACGCGTCCACCTCGTCGGTGCAGGACTGGGCGGAACTGTCGCGATCGAATACGCTCGCAAATACGGCCGAGCACGGGGGCTTGTCCTGCTCGGCGCAACACGATCCGGTGACGTCATCGATCCTCGCGCACTCGAACGTCTGTGTCCGGACACGGATGATCCCGCCAAGTACGAAGCCTCGCTGTCACTCGCGTTCTCGGACGACTATCTGAGTTCCGCCGACGTCCACCCCATCATCGAATGGCGACGAGACGAAGACGCTCGTGGCGAGGCCCTCGACCGACACCTCTCGGTCGTGCGGTCGTACGAGTCCGAAGCGCTCTTCGATGTCGAAAATTCCGCGCTCGTCTGCCACGGCGTCGACGATCCCGTCGTTCCGATCGACGCCGGGCGAGATCTCGCATCCGAACTTCCCGGAGGACGATTCGAACCGATAGAGGGCAAGCGGTTGTGTTTCGTCGAGCACTCGGCCGCAGTGACCGACGCCATAGTCGGATTTCTCGAAAGGGAATCAGGCGAGGCGTAGGACCACTCGGATTACACAATCGACGACCGAATCGTGTCACCCATCGTGGCCTGACGGACG
>JBKGZK010000125.1:0-3797 GCA_046545615.1 Natronomonas sp. | reverse complement strand
ACCCACCGGCGATGGCTCGCCGACAATGGCCGTCAAGTACGTACTCGAAAAATTCCCGTTCGTTCGACGATCCGTTCAGTGTTCTTCGCTAATGCTCTCCCAAACGTTACACCAGTCCTCGACGGCGACATACCCCTCGACCTCGGCACAGGCACCCCAGGTGTCTCCGTTTTTGTCCGGGATGAAGTCGGCACACGTCCCACACGACTGTCCTGGTTGAGCAATTTCTTCTGCGATCGCTTCAACCGATTCCATGAGACTCACGTCTTCCTGGGCCAAGAGATCGTCCGGATCGCCCCGTTCCTCGTCGCCCTGGGAGATTGCACCCTGGTACTCCTCCGGAACTTCGGCAGTTGCCAGTTCGTCCCTCGACATCCCTTCGGGCGTTTCCGGCTCCGGAAGTTCCTCGTAAATGGCACACCAGTCCTCGGAGTCGATGTACCCCTGGACCTCTGCGCAGGCACCGAATTTGTCCCCGTTCTGATCGGGGATGTAATCGGCACAGTTTCCACAGCAGGTGCCGCCCACGTGAGCCGAATGTTCCTGGGCTTCGTCGAATTCGGAGAAATCGACTTCGTCTTTTGACGCCAAATCGTCGGCGTGACGCTCTTCTCTGCCTAGCGAGAGGGTTGACTGATAGACCTCCGGCACAGGCCCGCTTTCGAACTCTTCTTCAGAAACGCCTTCGGGCAGTTCCTCCTCGTGTCCGTCATCCTGTTCGTCGTCGGTTTCTCCTGACGATTCTTCCGAGTCGCTTTCGTCCCCCGAGTCAGCGGAGTCCTCCTCAGAGGATCCCCCGAGACAGCCACTCAATCCCGTGAGCCCTGCGGCGCCGCTCGCCGTCGCCGTGAGATACATCCGGCGGCTTACCATACACTCTCGGTTGACAATTCGTCCTGACCCGTTTGGTCCGTCAGACATACTCGATCTTTTATCGAACGATACCAAAAACCGATTGTAGCGTTGTCACGCCACGTCAATCGCAGTCATCCAACCGGGCCTCAGTTCGCACCTCGCCGTGGCAGTCGGTTCCGAATTCAACCCACATCTCGCCGTGGCAGCCGCTCTCCGGTCTCGGTTCGCGTTTTGTGGGTCAGTCGGCTCCTCCACCCACGATCGAAAAATAGAGAAGCCCCATGCCGATCAACAGCAGGGTAGATTCGGCGACGTGCGCCTCCGTCATCGAAATGGAATAGCCGTGGACCAGAACGCTCTCACTCAATAACCCGACCCCCACGATTCCGAACCCCAACGCGGCGAATCCGAAGGAATTTGCATTCGTCCGCAGATAGGCCCGGGAACTGATAACCATGAGAAACACCGACAACAACACAGAAAGCAGTTCAAGGCTGAATCCCAGCAACGAAAGATTGTTCATCCGTTCGTCCGAGAGTGTGTGACCATTGCTCAATTAATTTCCGCTTGCTCCTGGAGTCCGCTCCACACTGACACGAAGTCGTCCACGCGATCGGGCCGCTGACACGTAATCTCGATTTCTCCTTCGAGCGGTTCGATGCTCACGTCGATCTCTTCGACCGTCGTTTCGTAGGTCGCGTAGTGATTTCCGTCGCGATCGACCGTCATCCGCTTGCCGACAAGCCCGTGGCGTTCGAGAAGATTCAGGTGGCGATAGATCGTCTTGAGTGACGTGCCAACCTGGGTTTCGAGCTCTTTTGCGGACTGCGGCCGCCCACTCAATCGGTAGAGGATACCGATGACGTCCTCGTTTGCGAGCTGTTTGAGGAATCGAATGTTCCCATCGTCGCTTCCGAATCCAGTCTCCCCCATATATGGAATTCGAAGGGACTCTTCTCCCATAACCACCCCCCTCAATAACGGGTGTTTTTATATAGTTCTGGAATTGGTGTCGGTCTTTTGTTCCGGACGATTCACAGCGTATCTTCGAGTCGTTCGATGTATTCATCGTTTCCGACGAATACGGGGGTCCGTTCGTGCAGGGTATCTGGATCGCACTCGAGCAGCGACCGGGTTCCGTTTGAGGACGCCCCGCCAGCGGATTCGACAATGTAGCCGATCGGGTGGCCTTCGAACTGCAGTCGGAGTTTGCCCTCGGGACGATCGAGGAGCGAGGGATATCCGAAAATCCCACCGTAGGTGAGCACCTGGTTGACGTCGGCAATCATCGCCCCGCCATACCGCAGCTTCAGTTCGGCTTCGACGGTCTCGACGTACTCGGCGAACGCGTCCGGCCACTTGGGGACCCGCCCTCCGAACCCGAATACGGTGGGATCATCGGGCAGGGTGAGGTCGTCTGTGACGACGTCACGATGGCCGTTCTCGTCGATCACGAACTCGGTGACTCTGCCGTCCCGGGCCGTGACCATCGTCGTGATTGGACCGTAGAGGACGAACGTTGCGGCCACGAGTGCGTCCCCCGGGGCGGGGGCCGGTTCCTCGTAAATTCCGACGATCGTTCCCATCGCGTTGTTTGACCGAAGGTTCGAGGAGCCATCGAGTGGATCCGCAGCGACGTGGAACCGTCCGTCCCCGGCTGAGACTTCTTCGCGTTCTTCGCTTGCGTACTCGCCGACGATATCGAGCTCGAAGAGCCGCGATTCCAGTAGCTCGTCCGCGTAGACGTCGGCGGCGAGTTGTGTTTCACCCGACGGGTTCTCGGCGGATTCGTAGACGCGACGACCGACGAGTCCCGCTCGCACGTCCGTCGCAGTCGAGGCCACGACGTCGAAAATGGCGTCGATCGAGTCGACATCTCCCTCCGAGGATTCAGTCATGGAAAGTCAGGATTCGGCGTATTCCAGTGCCTCGTCTACCGAAGCCTCCTCGAAGATCACCTGTTCGAGGGCGTCGAGAATGCGTTCGGGATTTTCCCGCTGCCAGACGTTCCGCCCCACGGCCAGGCCCTTTCCTCCCGCGTCGATCGTCGTCTTGACGGATTCGAGGAACGCACGATCGGTCGTTTTCGACCCGCCGGACATGACGACCTTGGTCGGTCCGGCCATGCGGACGGCCTGCTCCATGCCGGCTTTCGTTCCTGGATGTTTGACCTTGGCGACATCCGCACCCAGTTCGAGGGCGAGTCGCGCGGCGTAGGCGATGACGTCCGATTTGGTGTCGTTTTTCAACCCCTGTCCGCGGGGATACGACCACATAACGACCGGCAAATCGTGGGCCCTGGCAGCTTCCTGGGCGTCGCGAAACTCTTCGGCCATCTCGACCTCGTGATTCGACCCACCGTACAGCGTAAAGCCCACGGAGGAGGCTCCGATCTCGTGGGCGTGTTCGACCGAGCAGTTGACAGCGGAGTCGGGTTCGCCCATCCAGAGGTTCGACGTTCCGTTGAGCTTCACCAGCAGATTCACCTCGTGCTCGTAGGAGGGATAAAACGCCTCCGCGATGCCCTTCTGGACCGCGATCGACGTGACCGCCGGATGCCTCGCCGCCTCGAACGTCCGTTCAGGGTTCGCGCTCTCAGGAACGTCCTCGAAGTCGACCGGGCCGTGTTCGAGGCCGTGGTCGTACGCAAGAATGAGAACTTTTCCGTCCCGACAGAGCGGCGTATCGTCGATGGGGATCATACGCACGAACGTGCGACGACGCGGACAAAGAAGATTCTGGTCGGTGTATGGCTGGTAGTGTGTCGGTCGTGTACGGGCATATATTGGGTGTGTGCGTGCGTGTCGGAGAGAAATCGCCGGAGGAAAGACACTTTTATAACTGCAGGTCACCGACTCCGAGATGCCGCTCGCCTGGTGTAGCCCGGCCAATCATATCGGCCTTTCGAGCCGATGACAGGGGTTCAAATCCCCTGGCGAGCA
>JBKGZK010000124.1:0-3826 GCA_046545615.1 Natronomonas sp. | reverse complement strand
ATTGTGACTGGAACTCGGTTAGATGAGCGCGTACACGACCTCTTCGAAGGAGGAAATAGATTGTCTCACCTCTCATTACAATTTCGGACGGTTTTCGAGTCAGCCGGGTGAGGGGATATTTCGGGGTCGGTCCCATCGTAGTTGTACTCCCTATCTACGCCGAGAGAACTCCTTTCGTTCCACTCTGAACGTCTGTGTAGAAATAGGCTTCCGAGATGTGACGGATCTACCGAGTTGGGTGAAAGACGACGTTTTCAGCACTCAGTCTAGCTCGATGTCGTTACGGGTTTCGTGTAGCGACGCACAGATCGTCGCCTGCCCCTCAATGTTGGAGGCAGCGAGCCGGGAGTCCCGCAGGACGGATTCGACATTCTCCGGATTCAGAGGGTCCCCCTTTCGGTCGGCGAACAGTCGATCGGTCACGTCGGTGACGAGTCCCGTCTCTCGAGCCTTCTCGAGGTATTCGGCCAGCGGTTCGCGCGGAGCGGTAACCCTCACTGCACCGTTTCGAAGGGAGACGGCAGCTAAATCCGAACTGTATCCCAGATCGATGTCCCCTCGAAGTAGCGTCGTGATCTGATCGATGTCGAGCCCCGCCTCCAAGAGCGTCCGGATCGCACTGTACTGGCGAGCGAATCGAGCCTTGGTATCGAGCTTCCGCCGGACGGAATTGATACCATCGTCCGCGTCTTCGAACACCGCCTCAAAGGACTGTTCGCTATTGATACCCGTCGTTATCTCGTCTCCATGCATGTGGTCAGAAAGACGGACCGTTACGGAGGAAACACTGGACAGAGCACCCACTTCGTCGCGGATTCCCGCCGCCATCATCCAGGCAAACGCGGGCGAACACCATGCCGTCGGAAGCACGAACGTGACCGTCACCGCCCCATCGTCGATATTGATATGTTCGACGTACTGTAACTCGACGATCGAGCGATCCAGTTCCGGATCCTGGACCCGATCAAGACGATCGCGGATGGCGTCTCTATCGAGAAGCATCTCGTTCGTCTCCGACGTTGAAACCGTCCTCGTTGGCGTCGATTTGGGTGAGTCTTTCGTTTTCATGGGTCAGTCTGCCGAGGCCTCCTCGTAGGTATCGCCGAGGCCGAACTGTTGGCTGATCTCGTCGCTTTGGAACTGTTTTTGCTTTTCGTCGATGTCGATGTCGTAGAGGCGGGCGGCGTTTTCCCCCATGAACTTTCGCTTAACTTCCGGGGAGAGTTCGACGCCGTACTCGGCGCGTTCCTCGGGGGTCAGTTCCGCGTTCATGACGGTGGGAATCAACCAGTCGGGTTCCCAGATCGCGTAGTCGCTGCCGAAAAGCAGGTTGTCTTCGCCGACCCAAAAGAGCAGTTCGCCCATCATTTGGGCGAACTTTCTGGGGCGATTCTGTGCGAATGGTGCCGCGACGGCGAGTCCACCATAAACGTTGGTCTCCTGTGTGGCGATGTGACAGAAATCGTCCAGACGAGGGAAACCGACGTGCTCTACGATAAAGTTGAGATCCGGAAACGAGGTAGCGGCGTCATCGACGTCCGCGACGTCGAACGCGTCGCGGTTCAGCGGTCGTATCGTCGGACCCTTGTGTGCGTGAATGTTGTCGATACCGAGTTCGGCGCACCGTTCGAGGAAGCGAAACGCCTCGTCGCTGTCGAGTCGCCAGCCCTTTGAATCGCCGCGCCACTCCGCAGTGTAGAGTTTTACACCCTGGATGTCGTAGTCATCTTTGAGCCGTTCGAGGTGTTCAATTCCCTCGTCGCCGTCGCGGGGGTCGAAACTTCCGTTAAGGACGAACCGTTCGGGATACCGTTCGGCGAGTTCCGCGTTCTGGTCGGTAGTGTTGAATCCCTCGTCGTAGAAATCGGTCAGATACGTGGGCTGAAAGATACCCATGTCAACGTAGCCGTCGCGAAAGAGGTCTCGGACCATGCGTTCCAGCCCGTACCGCCTGTAGGTCTCTATGTCCCATTGGTGTTCTTCGGGCGTGAATGCCGTGTGGTAGTCGTGGAAACACTGAATGAACTGTTCACCACCCTCGTGGATGATGTTCTCTTCCGTCGCGTCCCAGAGGTGGATGTGTCCATCGATGACGAACACGTCCTCGCCATTGTGTGTGTACATGGCGGGTGAAATATGGTAACACGCCCCGATAGAATTTTTACCGATACTCATAGGCATACCTCTTACGCTGGACCGCACTGTCTGTCTGGGTGGACTATGGACGCAGCACGACTCCACGAATATACGGACGATATGAGTGAAGGATTGATCGTCGAGGAGGTCGACCGGCCGACCATCGATCGGTCGGACGGAGTGGTTGTCGAAGTCGGCGGGGCCGGATGGTGTCAGACCGACAATCACATCATCGAGGGGATGTGGACCGAGTACGTCGAACAGGACTTGCCGATGACGCTGGGTCACGAAAACGCCGGAACAGTCGTCGAGACCGGCGACGAAGTCGACGTCGTTTCACCGGGCGATCCGGTTATTTGCCATCCAGTCCAGACGTGTGGTACCTGCCGTCCCTGCCGACTCGGCGAAACGATGTACTGTGAAAACCAGTCGTTCAACGGTCTGACAGTCGACGGCGGCTTCGCCGACTATTTGCTAACCGGCGAGCGATCGGTGGTCCCTCTTCCTGAAGGGGTGGAACCGATCGATATCGCGCCGCACGCCGACGCCGGGATCACTGCATATCACGCGGCCAAGAAAGCAGTCAACGAACTGAACCCCGGCGACCATGCCGTTGTTATCGGGATCGGTGGGCTCGGTCACATCGGGGTGCAGTGTCTCGACGCGATGAGTGCGGCAACGATCACTGCCGTTGATCTGAAGGATTCTGCGCTCGACCTGGCGGCGCAGGGCGGCGCGGATCATACGGTCAATCCAGGTGACGACGACGTTCGGGAGTTCGTCGACAGCGTCACCGATGGAACAGGTGCCGCCCAGGTACTCGACTTCGTCGGTGCCGACGTGACGACAGAGTACGCCCCAGACATCACCGCTGCCGGTGGCGACCACCACATCGTGGGTTACGGTGGACACATTCACGAGCCATCGCAGGCCCTGGTCAACGGTGAGTTTTCGTTCGTCGGAAACATCGTCGGTCGGTTCGCGGAACTCCAGGAACTCGTCGCGCTGGTCGAACGTGGTGATGTCGAACTACACACGTCTAGATACGAACTCGAGAATATCAACACGGTCGCCGAAAAACTCGAACACGGCGAAATCGATGGGCGAGCGGTCATCACGCCCTGATCCTGTCGGCTGGGAATTCCGTACGATATCGGGCCATTTACGGAGGCGCCACCGTGAAATGTGTAGAGTCGTGTACACGAGGAACCGCTTCGAACGTTACTGGAATCGCGCGAACGGTTCAAACCAGGAACTCGATCAGATGCTCGGTGAACGCGTCTGTCCGATCCTCCGGAACCCAGTGGTTGGCTTCGAGCCCAATCAATTCGCAGGACTCGATGTCTTCTTCGAGGCGTTCGGCCCACGAGAGCGGCTGGAACTCGTCGTTGATTCCCCACAACAGGAGCGTCTCGGCCGTCAGGTCGCGGGGGTCGACCTCCGTCGTGTGGCTCGTATTCGTCGCACTCGCGTTTCGAACGACAGAGGTCACGCCTTCCGTCGATGCCCACGGCGTTTTCATCCCCTCGAGGAACGTTTCGTCGTGGTCGTCGCCATGTAGCGTGTTCCGGAAGAGTCCGTCGAGCATTCCCTGAAGTTCGTCGACGCTCGTTTCCCGTGCTGTCTCGGGTAATCCGAGGTCAGTGATCGTCTCGATGGGCCACGAGTCGTAGGCAACCGAGTTCGACAG
>JBKGZK010000123.1:0-3832 GCA_046545615.1 Natronomonas sp. | reverse complement strand
CCACCACGATCTATGCACCTCGAATGTCGGCGGTGCGGCAGGAAAATCACCGGGAATCCGCTCGGGCTTCCCTGTCCCCGGTGTGGCGGCAAGCTGGAGCCCCGCGACGTTCCTGACGGATAGGTGACGGAGTTTCCACAGACAGTCGGCTCTCGCTCTCCAACCTCGACGGTCGCACGTGATCGATCTACCCAGATACACGCAGACGGTACCGGTCTGCGTGTTCCCCGTTATGAAACGGTTCGGAGCACCCGCGTCTCTCGATATCCATCCCAGAAGATCATCCGTCAGCATCGAACTCTACCGGGCATATTTGAAAATTATCACAATAAACCTGCATTGTCAATCGTTCAGGCGATAATACCATTTACAACCCCGCATTCCAATGGTAATAATTGTGAAAGGGTGATTATTGGCAACATTTAACACCCACGAACCCCACGTTCACCTGTATCGACCGGAACTACCTCCGAATTGCGGGGGCGAATGTGGCGTCCTCGGAAACTCCAGTGGAGTCGATCTGCTGGACATGAATCGGCCAGTACCGGACTTCCCACCCGTCCGCTGTGTCGACAATCCTCCTCGCGGGGATCGAATCCACATGTCCGTCGTGGCGCCTGCCAATTCCCACCCACGACGGGTTTTCACGGAACCGTAGCTGCCATCGATGGTCAGCTTCATTCACTTCTCATTATCTCCAGAAAATGTCGGTCCCACCGGGGCGGGGGTGTAACCTTCTCCTATCCGGTCTCCGTTTCTCCACCGACTGCGTTCCTCCTTTGTACCGTCTCTACGTTCCCTCGACGAGCCGTTTGAGCTGTCCTGGCGGGACGGCACCCCTCGCGGAGTGTCCGTCGTAGACGAATGTCGGGACGCCAGTGACGCCCCGGTCGTGGGCGTCGCCGAACTGCTCGAAGATCCGTTCGCGACGATCCTCGTCGCCGACGGCGTCCCGAATCTCGTCGGCCGAAATGCCGACAGCGGTCGCACAGTCGGCAAGCACGTCCACGTCGCCGATGTCGCGTCCCTCGATCCAGAGTGCCTCGAAGATCCGCCAGTCGAAGTCGAGCCACGAATCCGGGTGCTCGCGCTGGACGGACGCCGAGGCGACCTGTGCCGGGAGCGAATCGACGTCCGGGACCTCGTCGATCCCGAGCATGTCATCGGTCCCGTACTCCTTGCGGAGGCGCTCGACGTTTTCCCGGACCTGGTCGAAGTACGCCTCGTCCTTTCCGTCATCGGCCGAGTGGTCGATTTCGCCGTCCGGCCCGCGCTTGCGACTTCGGAGGTCGAACGGATGCCACTCGATCGCCAGATCGCCGTCTCTCGACTCGCGATACGTCGAAAGCGACACCCGTCCGAGGTAGCAAAACGGGCAGACGTAGTCCGAATACACGAGCAAGTGGTCCTCGGTTGAATCCATGGACGACATACGTCGCTCCTGGCGGATAAGGCTTTACCGCGGGAGATTTCGACGATTAGAAGAACTCCGCCAATCGCCGGGCGGCCGCCTCGACGCGCGGCGTCACGAGTGCGAACCGGAACCAGTCGGACCGTGACTCGCCGAACCCGCTCCCGGGCATGCCCGCGACGCCAGCCTCGTCGATGAGTCGCTTGACGTTCGCGGTCGTGCCAGGGAATCCCTCGAATCGCGCCATCACGTAGAACCCACCGTCCGGCGACATGTACGCCGCGCCCGCATCGTCGAGTGCGGCCGTGAAGGTCTCGACGCGTTCCCGAAGGAGCGACCGGCAGCGCTCGTAGTACTCCTGGTCCGTCGAGTGTAGCGCCGACAGGACGGCGTACTGCGATGGCCGTACGCCCGCGGTGACGGTGAGCATGTGTCGATCCCGCGCTGCGGAGGCCAGTTCCGCCGACGGGAAGATCCCGTAGCCCACGCGGAATCCGGTGATCGCCAGCGTCTTCGAGAAGGATTTGGTGACGACGTAGTTATCGGAGTCGAACTCGAGCGCACTGGTGAATCGCCCGGAAAAGTCGAAATGGTCGTAGGCCTCGTCGCTGACGAGCAACGCGTCGTGTGCCTCGACGATCGACACGAGTTCTCCCATCGTGTCCTCGTCGTAGACGGCTCCCGTGGGATTGTTCGGGGAGTTCACCACCACGAGCGCCGTCTCGTCGGTCACGTGCTCGCGGACCGTCTCGGGGTCGAGTCGCCCGTCGTCTTCGGCCGGGACGTAGCGATCCGTCCCGCCGAGCATCTGGACTTTGCCCGGATAGTAGGGGTACACCGGGTCGGTCAGCAGGACGTCCGATCCCGACCACCCCTCGAGGCCGAGCGCCATCGCGAGGTAGTTTGCCTCGCCGCCGCCGACGGTGACGACGATTCGGTCGGCGGCGACGCCGTGGCGGTCGGCAAGCGCGTCACGGAGTTCGACCAGCCCCTCCGTCGGTGGGTACTGGAAGTCGTCGCCCCCGAGGTCGGCGTACTCGTGAAGCGCGTCGGCGATTCCCTGTGGCGACCCCCAGTCCGGGTTCCCGCTCACCATGTCGATGACGTCGTGATCCGCATTCGCCGTGTAGGCCATCAGATCGAAGAAGGCCGGAGCGTCGTAGTCCATGCTCGGTGCTCGGTGGCGTCGATTGTCCCTCTTTCGGGTCTCGAACTGTCGGGAATGAAGGGCCTCGGACCCAGGGAGATTGGCGAATTCCGGCGCTGGATTGAGTCTTTCCGTGTGGCGATAGTCTACCGAAACACGTCACATCGGGATCGACAGTCCCACTATCGTCCCACGTGGCTCGTTGTCGACGATGTGGATGTCGCCACCTATGTTGGTGAGGAGGGTTTTTGCGATCCACAGCCCCAGCCCCTGTGAGTGAAACATCGGTTGCTCGTACCCCACCTCGATGACCTTGCGTTCCATCTCCGGCATGCCGGGTCCGTCGTCCGCTATCTCGACGGAGACGGACCCATCGACCGCCGATCGGGCCCGGACGTGTATCGAGGCAGATGACTTCTCGTTGTGCTCGACACCGTTTTCGAGGAGTTCGTAGATTGCGTCCTCGATCCGTGAATCCGTCTCGATCGGGATAGACTCGGGGAGATCGACCTCGAGTTCCACCTCGGGATATTCGTCTCGGAGCCGTCCCACCTGTGTTTCGATCCGATCGACCAGATCCAGCTGGGTGGTGTGATCGGTCCTCCCGAGGACGATGTCTCGGAGCATCCTGGATTTTTGACTGAGTTCGAGGAGTCGATTGTTTTGGTTTTCGATGGTTTCCAGGGGTTCGTTGGGGCAGTCGACGTGGTGTTCGGCGAGCAGATTTGCGTTGCCCTTGATCACGGTGCAGGAATTTCTGAGGTTGTGTCGCAGGATTCGATGCAGGATGCTGGTCTGTTTGAGCGCCCGATCGAGCCGCTCGTTGGTATCGACGAGGTCGTGTTGGCTATAAAGCACCAGTCCGTAGATGACGAGCGTCGATATCGCCACGAACACCCACCCTTTGGCGGTTTGCATCTGCGATCGGAGGGTGGGATCCTCGACGAAAACGAAGATCAGTTGATCCGTCGTGAATATCCACACGATACCGAACAAGGCGTAGGCAAGGGCGACGGTGGTGGGGGTGTTCTGGAGAAACCTTGTGGGGACTGACATGTCATGGCACCACGTTTCATTCAGTTGCGAACCATTTCATTCTGTTGGGCGATTGCCCTCTCACCGCATGTCGATCCAGTGCCGCTCGGGTGATTTGCGGTACGATGCACCGATTGCCGTTTCGATCACTGGCGGACGAATACGTCACGGCGGTATGGCGAACTCACCGTGCACACCTTTTCGGTTCTGGACCACGAATGGAATGGTATGTACGAGGC
>JBKGZK010000122.1:0-3871 GCA_046545615.1 Natronomonas sp. | reverse complement strand
CCTCGGCGCGCTTCAGGCCGCACTGCCTTTAAAAATCGAGAGTCGCCACACTGGGCATGTTGATGGGCAGTTGGTGGCTTTGTCGGAAGGCCCTGCCTGTATTCGTACGCCTTTGTAGGGTGTCGCCGAACGACCGGGTGTCGTGGCCCCGTCGTTCAATCCCATTCGAAGCGGGTTCATCTTCGTGGGATCTGCGCTCGCAAGTCTGGGGTTGATTGACCGCCACCGCGTTGTCCGGGCGACGGATCTCTCCTGGCCTCGCGTCGTGACCGGGATTGCCCGGATGTCGAAATCCGCCGCAGACGTTGCGATGGTGGGTCTCGCGGTTGGCCCGGTCGCCATAGCCGGTATCGGATTCGCGCTCCCCTACTGGGGGTTCGCCTTCGCGATCGGGGGTGGCATCGCGGGCGCATCGATTGCCCTCGTCTCCCAGCGGTTCGGCGCCGAGCAGTGGGACGAACTCGCTCTCGCCGTTCGGACCTCGGCCGTGCTCGCGCTCGCGATTACGATTCCAATCGCGGTGCTCTTGGCTACCGTTCCCGATTTCCTGATCGGTCTACTCAGCTCCGACGAACCCGCGGTCGTCGAGGGTGCGAACTACCTGCGAGTGATCGCGTTCGGCATCCCGTTTGCGGCGCTCAATCTCGTGGGCAGCCGGGTCTTGGTGGGATGTGACGACGCCTGGATCCCGATGGTGATCCGGGGCGGTGGAGCGGTGGTCAACATCGTGTTGAACGCGGTGTTCATCTTCGGGCTCGGACTCGGGGTCGCCGGTGCGGCCCTCGGAACCGTCGTGGCCAACGTCATGGTTTCGGTCACGTTCGCGATCGGTCTGTCCCGCGGGCATCTACCGCTGATCGGACAGTTCCCGGTCCGGGTTCCGCCCCTCGGTCGGTACGTCGAACTCGAGATGCTGCGGGATGCGATCGAGATCGGCACGCCCCTTATGTTCACCAATCTCGCGCGAACGTCCTCGTCGTTCCCCAAATTTCTCCTGCTGGGCATGCTGGGTCCAAACGTGGTGGCTGCGTACGTCATCGCCATGCGCGTCCGGGGATTGATGGGGACGCCGGGCTGGGGATTCAGCCTCGCGTCGAGCAGCCTCGTCGGGCAGGAACTCGGGATCGGCGACGAGGGGGAAGCCGAGGCCTGGGCCAACGACATTCTGCGGTTTGCGATCGCGATCTACCTGATCGTCTCCGCGTCGGTGTTCGTGTCGGCCGAACAGGTCGGGCGACTGTTCGTCGACGATCCCTCGATCTTGCCGCTCGTAACGGTGTTCATCTACGCCGCGTGTATCTCCGTAATATTCAACGGGGTCGACGGCGCTTCGACGGGGCCGCTTCGGGCAAGCGGCGACACCCGGTGGCCGTTCTACGCTCAGCTCACCGGTCGGTACGTCGTCGCACTGCCGCTTTTATACCTCGGGATCGCGACGCCGCTCGGCGTCAGCGCGGTCTACGGTGTTATCATCGCCGACATGCTCGTCCCCGCCGCAATCGTCTACTATCGATTCCGGACCGGGACGTGGAAGTCGATCAGCCGGGAGTATCGCCCGGAAGGAACGCCCAGTCACTGACCCGATCTCCGTTTGTGAGGCTGATTTCGGAAACGAGTTCGTACAGTATCGTGGCTACTCCTGTAGTTCTTCGAATCGGTCTTCGAGAAGCAACGCCGCCACCGAATCGAGCGATAGCAAATCGAGTGCGGCTGCTGGTTCTCCTTTGACAAGGAGGACGCCCGCGTCGGTAGCCACATCGGTGACGGATAGCTCCTCGGTGCCGTCGACGTGTTCCTCGATGCGACCAACGGTTTCGGCAACGAGCGTCTCCTGGTCCGACGCGGCTTCGGCTTCGGCCTCTGTGAGGCGTTCTTCGGCCTCCGATTCGTTAATTTCGTCGTTTTGATACGCCTCTTGAATCTCTTGTTGTGCCTCCTGAAACTCCGCTTGAATGGCCTGCTGTTCGTCGTCGTCGAGGTCTACGACGACGGTAACCGACCGTTCGGTCGACTCGTCTTCGTTTTGGTTTTCGTCGTCCGACTGCTCGTCGAGCTGTGCACCACATCCGGCCAACGCAACGGCTGTCCCGGTAATGCCGAGTGCAACCAGGGAACGGCGCGATAAATCTCTCGAGTTCACTCTATCCGATATCGAGGGTACAAGCAGTTAACTCTTGCAGGATAAGTCCCCGTCCTCAAGGAGCGACCGAAGGGAGCGAGTCGGGCGGGGATACAGTCGTACGTTCCACCCCAATCAAAATGTTCAAGTCTGGACACGTCTACTGTTCTCGTAGTGGTTGAGAAAGCGTTCCAGTACGCTGCTGAGCCCGAGGACACCGCCACTGCCGAGAGTGCGTGGAACGCTGTTCAAACCTGTCGAGAAGTGTATAATCACGCCCTCACGCAAGAGTACACCGCCGCTCCCGACTCCGACAAGCCATCGTACACTGCAATGCAGAACAAACTGCCTGAGTGGAAGCGAGAGTGGCCTGAATGGAGCGACGTGTACTCGAAGTGCTTGCAAATGGCGGTGCGGCGCATCAAGCACTCGGAAACCGTGCTCGGTAAGCTGAAAGAATGTGGATACGATGTTGGTGAACTCAAGTGGAAACGCCCGCGAGAGTACCGTAGCATTTGCTATAATCAGTCTGGCTTCGACGTGGATAGTAACACGGGTCCGGATGGACATGCAACGGTCGAACTCTCGAAAATCGGCACATTCCAGTTGACGTTTCACCGACCACTCCCCAATGCTGGTACCATCACGGAAGTCATTCTGAAAAAGCAGAAAACGGGTGACTGGACGGTCAGCATTATCGTCGAGTACGAGGCTGACTATCCTGACAAACCTGCTGTAGAAGACATCGAGGTCGAAGACACTGTTGGAATTGACCTGGGTATCACGAAGTTCATTCACGATTCCGATGGACGGACGTTCCGACCGTTAGACGAAGACGAGGACCGCGAGCGTATCGACAAGCGGCATCAATCCGTGTCTCGCAAGGAACACGGGTCGAACAACTGGAATAAAGCGCGCCAACGCTTGGCAAACGCCTACGACCGATTGTCGAACAAGCGCAAAGCGTACCGAGAGGCTCTCGCCAACGCGTACACGAACCAGTACGACGCGGTGTTCCTCGAAGACTTGAACGTTGGCAGTATGATACAGCAGCATGGAAACAGTCGGAACATCGCGTCGATGTCGTGGTATGAGACACTGCAAACGTTCCAGCGATTCAGCGAGAAAAACGGTTGCCACGTTGTCCTTGTTCCACCTGAAGGGACGACAACGCAGTGCGTGCAGTGTGGCGTTGAGTCGGAGAAACCATTGTGGGTACGCGAACACTCGTGTCCATCGTGCGGGTTCGAGACTGACCGTGATATGAACGCTGCGCTTGAAGTACAGCGGCGTGGACTACGCCAACTGGGAGTGGTTGAAGAGTCGGATGAGATAGGTCAGGAACTGGCCGAATCAACGCCTGCTGAGACTGGCACCACTGTGGGTGATGCCTCTTCGGAGGTAGTGTCTGCAAGTGCCGTCGTTGACACAGGAAGCTCCACCCTTAAGGAACGAGCGGCGCTAGCCGCGAGTGAGTAGGGTGGGGCAGTTCACCAGTGTCCGTCTAGAACCGTGATTGCTATCGAGTCACCACTGGACCGCTGACTCCGTTTCGACCCAGCTGCGGGTTTCGATCCCGCCCGCAGTAGTTGAATGGTCGATCGACGTGGCACGATCGGGATGATGGTGGAGGCGATAGGTAGACAGGTGCCCAGAAAGCCTCGGTCTCTTTTATTCCTGCCTGTATTCTTCTTTACATACTCAAATAGTCTGCAAGTTGCGAAGCAGTCCGATCGACGATATCCTCTCGAA
>JBKGZK010000121.1:0-3935 GCA_046545615.1 Natronomonas sp. | reverse complement strand
GCGGACGGAATCGATACCCATCCCACGCCTGGCTGTCCGGTTCCCGGATGCCGGCATCGGGGTCGCGGAGTTGCTCGCAGAACACCGGTTCGACTTCTGTCCCGATTTCGACCTCGTCCGTCGTGAGCTGTCCCAGTGCCCGAACCGGTGTTCCGTCCACGTCGAATTCGACGATCGCCAGGTGGTTCGGTTCTCTGACTCCGGTCGGGGTAGCCGTGGAGGTGGTCCAGGTCACAACTGTCCCCGTGTATTCAGAGAGGTCGATCGTATCGACGGGTTCTGCGCCACCTGGTCCGACCGGGTGGCCGGGATACGTTATCGATCCATCCGCGTACCGGTGCGCCTCCAGACTCATGTTCGTGCCTCCATTATCGTCGTTGTAATGCAGTTTCCGAAGCCCCCCACGTTGCACGCGAGTCCGACATCGGCGTCGACCTGACGTTCGCCGGCCTGACCGGTGAGCTGTTCGTATAATTCGACCCCCTGTGCGACGCCTGTGGCACCCAGTGGATGACCACGCGATTTCAGCCCACCCGAGGTGTTTATCGGGAGTTCACCGTCGGGTCGGGTGGTCCCGTCTTCGACCATACGCCAGGCCTCACCACGTTCGGCGAATCCGAACGCCTCGAGCTGGAGGAGTTCGAGAATCGTCACCATATCGTGAAGCTCGGCAACGTCTACGTCTTCTGGACCGAGATTTGCCATTTCGTATGCAGCGCGCCCAGATTCGACCGCCGCGGTCATCCTGGTCGGCTCCTCGCGTTCGTGAACGACGTGGGTATCGGTCGCACCGCCGACACCGGAGATCACGGTGAATTCATCCACGTACTCGTGAGCGCGCTCGAGGGGACAAAACAGGAGTGCTGCACTCCCGTCCGTAATCGGACAGTAATCGTACAATCTGAGTGGATCCGCCACGATCGGTGAATTCATCGCATCTTCCACCGTGATCTGCTTGTGGAACTGGGCGTTGGGGTTTCGCGTGCCGTTTTCGTGATTCTTCACGGCTACTTTCGCGAGCGTCTCCCGGGGAACGTCGAACGTATCCAGATACAATCGGGCAGCAAGGCCTGCAAACGAAGGAAGCGTAACGCCGTGTTTGTACTCGACCGGGTGGGTGAGCGAGGCGATCACGTCCGACGCTTCGCTCGTCGTTCGATGCGTCATCTTTTCGCCACCGACGAGGAGCGTCATTTCGCTGGCACCCGAAGCAATCGACTGCCAGGCGGCGAGCAATCCAGCCCCACCCGATGCTGAAGTCTGTCCGATCCGCTGGGAATAGGCCCCGAGCGCGTCGATGTCGTGTGCCAGGGCATTCGAGACTCCCGTCATTCCCTCGAACTCTCCACTCGCCATATTCGACACGTACAGGTGATCGAGCTCCTCGCCGTCGACACCTGCATCCTCAAGACAGTCGAGACCAGCTTCGGCGAGGAGTTCGGATATCCACGCATCTCGCTGTCCGAACTTGGTCATGGAAGCGCCGATTACGGCTACGTCGGGCATACGTCGAACACTCGTGGCGCTCCCCTAAGCGTTGCGACACCCGAGCGACGACCGATTCCCAGGATCTCGGACGGAGCGGAAGATACTTTTGGCCAGCCTAAATTAGTGGTAAATAGGAATGATCGCCCGGGGAGTACGACTCACACGGTCGGAGGCCTGACGGATGGCGAGTGAACTCGCTTCGACGACGGAGAAACACAGCGATGTCGACACCACCGCCAGGGTATCCGAAACGGTGAGCGGGGGCAACGAATCAGGACCGAAATCCACCGTTCTCGAAATCGATGGGCTCCGAAAATCCTTCGACGGAACCACCGTCATTCGTGATGTGTCGCTTTCGGTCCACGACGGGGAACTGCTTACGCTCCTTGGTCCCTCTGGGTGTGGCAAGACGACGATTCTGAGACTCATTGCCGGCCTGGAACAACCCGACGGAGGAACCGTCCGACTCGATGGAACCACGGTAACGGGGAACGGGTTCATCGCACCGGAGGAACGTGACGTCGGCGTGGTATTCCAGGAATTCGCCCTGTTCCCGCACCTCACCGCGCGTGAGAACGTCGCCTTCGGGATCGACGACCGTCCGGAAGACGAGCGCACCGAACGCGTCGACGAACTGCTCGAACTCGTCGGATTGACCGACCACGACGAAAAATATCCCGAGGAACTCTCGGGAGGTCAACAGCAACGTGTCGCTCTCGCCCGGTCGCTAGCGCCGTCCCCAAATCTGCTGCTACTCGACGAGCCGTTTTCGAATCTCGACGTCGATATGCGGGTCGAGATGCGCGAGGAAGTCCGCGAGATACTCAAAACCGCCGGCGTCACAGCCGTCTCGGTCACCCACGATCAGGAAGAAGCCATGAGTATCTCAGACCGCGTCGCCGTGATGTCCGAAGGAACGATCGAACAGGTCGGGACGCCGGAGGCCGTCTTCCAGCGGCCCACATCCCGATTTGTCGCCGGATTCCTCGGGCACGCCTCGTTCGTCAAAGGATCGGTCATCGACGACCACGTCGAGACGGGACTCGGCCGCGTGCCGCTTGACCGCGTGGACGGGCTCTCGACGGAGTACGAGGGATCGGAGATCGACCTGATGGTCCGCCCAGACGACGTTCGGGCCCGACCGCCGGATGGGACTGAGGCCTCGAATGGCGAGGTGGCTCACCGCCGGTATCTAGGTCCGACCGTGCTCTATCGCGTCCAACTTGACACCGGCGACATGGTCGGATGCATGCACAATCACGACGACCAGGTGGCGCTGGATGATTCCGTCGTGGCGACGCTCGATGCGGATCACGAACTCGCGTGGTTCCCCAGAGGAGAACCCAAGATGGTCGACGGCGGCCGGCAGCTATAAGCTGCCAGACTTCTCCGAGATGAAACTGTGAGGGGTAGTGAGTAGTCGATGTCGGCCGACTCAGTCTATCTCGTATTGGAGCAAACGACGACTCATCGAGCGACTTCTTAACGGATATCGGCAACGCCAGGCTCGATTTCCTCGCGATCCCTCGTATACCCCTCCGCGTAATCGGTTGTCGGCGGGAGATCGAATCGGTTGTCGGTTCCTCCTCGTCCACCATCGGTTCGCGCTGGTGGTGTTTTCGGTCGGGTGAATCGCGATCCGGTACGCGTTTCCTCCGTTTGGATACGGTCGGCAATGTCCGGGACGATCGGCGCTTCTGACGTGGATTCGTACATTCGGATGGAGTGTGGTGTCTGCATTGGTTGTCGGATCCGCGGGCAATTGGGAGGCGATACTTCAGTCGATCAAGAATTAGGGGCGTACGCGTACACGTACAGTATGTGGAAGCATCGCGTATTTTGGACAACGAGATTGATCATAATAAATGTTCATGTTATTCAGTGCGAGCCGATATAAAGATGTCATACACTGATAGGGTCAGAACGACCGATCGAAAATCTGTAATCGGACGCAAAGCGGACGATTGAAACGTCCGCTGATTGCCCGTACGAGTGTCAGCTCGTCGTGGTTTCTCACTATGTTCAAATGTGTAATCGACGAGCGGGGTTTTAGAACGGTTTCCAATGCCACAATCGAAGCCGGTGGAGCAGAACCACCTCGACTCTTCGGCTATGTAATCAATTCGAGTTCGGGTATTCCGAAACCTGTGAGGGTGTTATTGTGAATCATCTGTATCGGCATCCATTTTCGATTTAATTCCCTATCCCAGTATGGGGTTTATCGAGGGGTCTGGACACGAACACATAAGAGAGAAGAAAACCGATCAAAGGCTACCGATTATCCCCACCTCGAAGCTTCAAAAAGGAATCTTCGTTTCGAGGTTGTGTGGCGGTCACTTTGTGTCGCCTTCGAATCCCCAAGTAGCAGTTGTTGACAATGTGATCTTCGGTATTCTGGGTAAACCGCACAGATCAGAGTCCGAGAGGACATTGGTCTGTCTTGACGA
>JBKGZK010000120.1:0-4049 GCA_046545615.1 Natronomonas sp. | reverse complement strand
TGTCTTCGCCGGTTCCGATGGAATAACGAGACGATCGGATCGGTTCTCGGATCGGGGGCGTGCGATGGAGTGCCGAGGCGATTATTCGCCCGACTCGTCGTCGGAGGCTCGTTCATCCTCTGGATCGACGATCGTGGTATCTTGGCCCGGGCGAACCGGGATGCGTTCGACCACGTCGCCGTTTTCATCCGTCACGATGATGTAGTAGGCGACGTCGTCCGCATCCGGTTCCGGTCCGTCGCCGGGTTCGTCGTCGGTGATGACATCCAGATCGTCTTCGGTAACGTCACCCCGGATGAAATCTCGTATTTCCGCGTCGTCGCGGATTTCGACGGCGGCTCCGGTGTCAGCATTAACGAAGACGTTTCGCGTGACGTCGGTAAAGTCGGTGGGGGAGACCTTGATATGCCACCAGAGGGCCCCATCGATCGTGACCGGCACGGGTTCGGTAACGACGAAGTTCTGCCCCCAGTTCGTGCTTGAATCGGCAGATCTGGCGATTCCCATGGCACGTTCGGGGCCGCTGAGGGTCTCGTCTTCGGTGCCGAAGTCGTCGTAATCACCCGTTCGAGCGTCGGCGAACCAGACCTCGTCGAGGCCGCGAGTGTCGGCGCCGTACGGTTCCATCGCCGTCACGTACGACATGGATTCTCCCTCGAGATCGATGACAAACGGCTGTTCATTGTCCGCCTCGGACGGAAGTCGTGCGAGCTCGATCTCTCCCCGGTGGGCCCCCACGACCGGGAGCTGGTTGATTATCCCTTCCCGGTAACCCAGCGACCCCATCTCGTCCAACGTGAGCGTGATCGGATAGAGGCGCTGCCCGTCGAGGACGTCGTGCGTCCGTGCCTCATCCGGTGAGAGGTGTTCGATCCTCCCGTCAGGATAGACGAGCGCGCCACCGTCCCACGTCGGGACCGTGTGTGGGAAGGGAGTCAGGTGCCACTCATGGATGGTTTTGGGGTAGTAGAGATACGGCTCGCCGTCGTTGCTGAAGACGACAGGGTCGTCGTCGTATTTGGCGAAATAGTCCGTAGTCTTGAGGTTCCAGTCCGCGGAACTGTGAAACAACATTCCTTCACCGCATTCGAAATCAGACTCGTACGCATTGGTCTGTCTGTCGTCCATCGAGGTCATGTTCGCAATCATAATCCCTCGCTGGTGTTCGACGAGCATGTTACGGAACCCGTCGGGCTGAATAGGGTAAGACCATCCCAGCGACCCGTCTTCCTGTCTGGCGATGTCGCTCCGACCCAGGCGGTGCTGCCTGTAGGAGACCGCACCTCGCGTTGTCACGTCGGACACTTGTTGGGGCACCACGCGTGGGTTGTCGGGATTGGCTTGTGGGAATTCTTCGACTTTCGTCGCATCCGCCATCGTACTTTACGCCAGCGTCCGTTGTTCGAACGCGCCAGCCGGAATCCCGACCAGAATTCCGAGCACGAACAGCACCCCGACGATCGCTACGAGGATCCGTACCTTTCGTCCCGCCGAATCGCTCCGCGGTATGAGGTCGTCGAGTGAAAATTCCTCGCCGTCGAGATCGATCGTCGTTTCGCGACGGCCTCCGTTCTCGAATTCGAGTCTTGAGGGAGGAACGAACCACAGGATGACGGCGGCAAGCGCCCCGCCGCCGATGACGACGAGTCCAGACGGGGAGTACACCATAGCGTACACCAGCCCGTGCCACAGGGGCCGCGAGAGGTAGAGGACGCCGAACACAACGACGAGGATCACGAGCCGAGTTCCGAGAAACAATGGCAGGGCTGATCCGGGTGATGGGATGTCCATCTCCTGGCCATCATCCGTGGATCTATCGGTATCGGCCATCGTTGTATATTCCTGCGCTTTCCCCTATATACTGTGGGATTGTAGTGGTGTGGACAATTTTACAGCCGACAGTATGACGTGAACGATCGTTCGGAGTGGTAACTAACGACATACTTATTTGTGTGAGGCCCAGATTCGTTCGTGAATCGTCCACCAGTCATGACCGACACCGAGCGCATCGATCTCGACGAATTCATCTCGGGTAGCTCCGGGGACGAAACAGAGGACTCGGAACGGGGCGATTGGCTCTCGAGCGAGGCGGGCTCTCACCCTCCGTTCGAGTCGTCCCCGAGCTTCGAAACGAATACTGATCCGGATCTGGAATCGGAGACTCCTCGTGTCGACCCCGACTTGGGGCCTGCAACCCCCGACTCCGAATCACCTGAAACCGCTTCCCCTACTGGACCTATTCCCCACGTACCGCGGCCGAACGACGACAAACCCGTAGGAATTCCCGTCGATCGTGGCGGAGCGGGTGCCGGCCCGGCAGCCGGACCCGCCAACGCCTCCTCCGGTTCAGTGGGTGATGAAGACGTCTCTGGACGGACTGTAGACAGGGAACCAGCCGGATCTCGGCCGTTGAGCTCCGCCGGCTATCACGACACCGACGTCGACGACATGACGATGGCGATCACTTACAATGCCGTCCGCCAACTGGAAGATCCGGCCTTGGCGCTCGCTACCGCGCGGGAGTGGGCAGACTGGATTGGAATCGTCGGCGACGTTCCAGCACACCGGATCAACACATTCCAGCGCAAGAACCGTATCGACGCCGACTTCTTCAACGGCTCCGGCACCGGGCCCGGCGAACGGCTCGCGTCCATCGACGGTAATTCGATGTTCTTCGCTGACCGGCTGGTAGTCGTCGGCGTCGCTGGGAAAGACGACGAAATTGCGAGGACCGCTGACTGGGAATTCGTCCCACTGTCGGAGGCAGCCGAGAAAGCTGATTGGGAACGCATTTCCGACTGACACGCACTGTGCGGACAAGGCTTTCGTGTCGTTCTGGCGGTATACTTTTATGAATCTACGGCGAAATTGGGTAATGAGGGGCTTGATAACATATGGCAATAAAAAAGGCGATTCGGCAATCGGGAATACTTACCTTCGGCCTCCTGTTTGTCACATTGTGGCTGCTGTTTACGCTGTTTCGCGTCGCGACGAGTTTCGACTGGACGGCTATCGCCAACCCGACATTCATCGGGCTTAACCCCGTTGGTGGTATCATGGGAGTCATCGTGATGGTCCTACTCGTCATGCTGGTTTTCGCTATGTACGGCGAGATGAGCGAGGAGGAACCGGCCCCCCAACCCTGGCCGCCCAACGAGTGACATGCCGTATTTCAGCTGCGAAAGCTGCGATCAGATGATCGAACTCGCAGTATTCGACCAAACCGTCCGCCAGGAATACTGTCCCGTTTGCGAGAAATCGACAGTCTGGACCACTGAGTTCGAAGGTGAAGGGGACGTCTACCTGTGACGTTCACCTTCGAAGTAAACGACCGCTTTCTCGAGGCAGCAGAGGAGTGGGCGGATCGTCGGATGATCGATACTGAGGAGGCTCTCGCGACGAAAGTCGAGCAGTCCCTGCTGGAGATAGAGCACCTGATATCCCAGTCCAACCACGTGGAGTTCGAACTCGATGGTCGGACAGTTCACTTCGAGCCTACCGACGAACTCGTGGCATTTCTTGAGGGTAGGGCGAGCAAAAATGGTCTCCAAGCGAGCGAAGTACTCGAGATGTACGTGGATCTGTTCGCCAACGCCTTCCTTGACGATGTGCCAGGCGGCGACCGGCAGGTTGATCTATCAATGAGATGATTCGATTTGTCCCGGACAAGATTTAAATAACTCCAGTACGTTTTGTGCTATGATATGTCACACCAGGATAGCGGTTGGCGTCCCAAAGGAGCCACGGAAATGTATAACGGGTACGAAGTTTGGGACCACGGCGTTCATCCGCACGAGATAAACTGCGGCGACACCGATCTCTGTCACGATCTCGAAGACGATCAGAGGTAACGATCCGAAAGAAACACGTTCCGTATCCAGCGTGGTGCTATAAACTCCTTTCGCCTGTCCTGGTTCTATTGTGTGAATTCGTGGTACCGAACCCGTCTGCCGTCCCTCCGCAACAAGGAACAACCGCTTGATCAGGGAAACGCCCGCTGCTCGCGAGGGGGAACGTAGAAATTCGCTCGAGATTGAACCTCGATAAAG
>JBKGZK010000119.1:0-4062 GCA_046545615.1 Natronomonas sp. | reverse complement strand
CGGCCACTGGCTCTGCGATGAAGCCGTTACTCGTCCCCGAAAAAGGGGTTTCGAAGTATCTGATAGTCTTACTACCGTCGGCATGGTCGGCTTCCGTTTTGATGAGGCAAACACCTAATTCAACTGTCAATTTTCCACGCGCATCCCCAATACGAGACGGTAGGCTGTGAAGCTTCGGTGCCCAGTGAAAGTCAACAAAGACGGACGCTGTATCCCCACCGGTAACGGCGAAGTTTTAGTGCCCTGCCCCGCAGAAAATAACCGGCTAATACCAGGCCTGTAACAGGACAGGTTGCCGAACTCCAACTCACATAGCCCCCGTGGCGGAGATTCTCGCACAAGCGTTAAACGGGCTCTCATAGTACGTACAGCCATGCACAAAGACGAACTCCTCGAACTACATGCAAAAATGGTCTCCATCATGGAGCACTTCCAGGAGATGGACGACATCGAAACCAGCGCATTCGACCCGTATCAGGAACTCAACGTCACGCCCGACGACGTACACAAATCGAAGAGCGAACACAAACACGCGGTTTTCGTACTCGGCAACGCACTCGCAAACGTGATGAGCGAGGACGAATTCTCCGACGCCGGTCGGATCGGCAAGCGAATGAAGGAGCTGGCCGAGGACGCGGAATCGAAACTCTGAGCGGATTCGGTCTCCAGATCCCGTCTCGTGGTCGGTAGGATTATGTTCCCGCTGTTGCTTGGCCCTGTATGGACGCCCACACCGTAGTCGAGGCGTGGGACGCGCGACGATTCGACGACGGATATGACGAACTCGCCACGCTCCAGTCCGAGGGATTTACCGGGGCCGTCGAGGCGGAAAGCACATGGCTCTTCCTTAGAGACGGAGAAGCCCTCGCCGTCGTCGCTGATATTGACGTCGATGCCCGACCGGGAGACGTCGAGCAATTCGAGGGTGCATCGGGCACAATGTACGAAGCTCCCAATGGAACAGCGGTGAGCCTTGCTGCGATGCTCGCACTCGACGGCGATGTTCGGGGGCAGTACTACACGGACGATACACCGCTTTCGAAGGTCCACGGCACGCTCGCCGATGGGAACTTCACTGGATACGTCGAACTTTCTGAAAACGTCCTCAGCGGCGATTACTACGTCGTCTACGAGGACGGTTCCGCGTCGTACATCGCCTTTCTCGGACCCAGTAATCGAATGCTGCACGACGAGGACGCAGAAGAGAAGGCGAAAGCGGAGATCGGTATTTACGACGTCGTCGCGGTAGAGTTCCCCGACGTCTCGATTCCTGAGCCTCAAGGAGCAACGGAATCCAACGCCGAGGCTGCCGACGACTCAGAGAATGACTCGTCGACGGAGCCGGAGGAACACACTGGGGTAGAATTTGAAGACGATAGCGAAGCTGACGCGGGCCAGGAGACTGAAACACCGTCGACGGTTGAATCAGACCCCGATGCAGATTCGTCGGACGACGACGCGTCGGCGAGGTCAGAATCCTCCGAGTCATCGATCAAAGAAACCGACGATTCGAGCAACGAACACGTGCGACAGCCCCCGAAACGAAATAAATCGGGGCCCACGAAGGCCGTCGCCCAGTCCGACGACGTGAGGGCTCAGTCAACGCGATCCCCGGAGCGATCTTCCACGCAAACGACGTCGACCGGCATCGACGGCATGACGGCCCGGCGGGTGCCCTCGTTAGATCCTGCCCGAAGTCGAACCGACACAACGGAGCGGAGTTCAGCCGGACAAAGCCAACTGGGACCAGTTACGCGACCGGATCCGGGACACACCGATGCGCCGAGTGACACTAGTCGTACCAGTGCGGGCGAAGCCGTTGAGCCACACTCACGACCGGATCCGGACGAGACCAGTGGTGCCGACGTCGAGGAGATACGGTCGGAATACGAAAGTGAACTGGACTCCATTCGATCCGAACTCGAAGAAATCCGGGACGAGAGAGACCGGCTTCAGGATCGAATCCAGCATCTCGAATCGAGTGGATCGAATTCTGGGTCGGCTGGAAGTACGACGACCGGGCGCACCCTCTCCGAAGTTGAAGCTATTGGGGGAACCAGCCTCTTCGTCAGGGAAACGTCGAGGGGGGACGCGACTCTTGAAGACGCCCACGCGGGTGAGGGAAGTCGGGAGACTGTCAACGAAAACCTCCGTATCGAACACCACACGGAATTCGACGACGTCGGTGCCTCGGTCGACGGCGAACCATTCGAAACCTTTCTGCACGATTCGCTCTACTACCAGTTTGCATACTGGCTCGTGACCGAACTGCTCTTCGAAATACGGTCGACCGGAACCCAGCGGAAGATGGGTTCGCTTTACGACGCTCTGCCCAGAATCGATCGGATCGGCTTCCGCGAAGAGGTCACCGATGGTGAGGAATACGAGGGGACCTTCGACGTCGTCGCCCGCGATCGTATGGGTGATCCGCTCGCGGTCGCGACGATCGACCGGTCGCGCGAACCGACCCGAAAAGACGCGATGGGACCGCTCGTCGAGGATGCAAACGAAATCGCCGAGGCCCACGACACGCTTTCGGCCGCGTTTGCGGTGACGGCGAGTTACTTCGAACCCGAGGCCCTCGACGTGGCGCGTGAAGCGGCCAGTGGGAGTCTACTGAGTCGGGACAAACGCCTCAGTTACGTGAAACTCTCGAGAAAGACCGGCTATCACCTCTGCATGGTGGAAGCACGCGAGGGCTCGTTCCACCTGACAGTCCCTGAGCTTTGACGCTGCATCGAATCGTCTGATCCCTTTATAGTGAATTCCGCGATTATCGAGTACGCTCGGAGAAAACTGTCATGTACTGGAGTGTTAAACGCGAAACCTCGCCGTTACCGGTGGGGATGTAGCGACCGCCACCGTTCACTTTCACTGTCCATAACGAAGAGTCACATCCATTCAGTTCGTTTAGAAGTATGTGCTTGAAAAACTGGCAGGTAACTCGGAGTTTGCCACGGCGAGAGTCGAAACCAAACAAGTAAGCCGACCATACCAAACGACACAAAACAATCAGGTAACTCACTACCCCTGGCGGGGAACGAGTAGCGGTAGCGAGGCACTGCCAGTGGTCCGTCGGTCCACCAACCGTAGCGTCCCAACCATCCGAATTGACGGGAGTAACAGAGGAACCTCGGGAAGCGTCGCCCCTTAGGGCGGCGAGGATGTCACCCTTCTATCTCGGGAACTTCGTCGATTTTCATCCCCTCGAGCTTCTCAATGATGTCGTCGATCTTCGAATCGAGATCGCCGACGAAATCGGCCGTTTCGTCGGTCGTAATTGCCCCTTGACTGGACGGTTCGATTAAATTCTCCTCTTCGAGTACGCGAAGGGAGTAGCGAACCTTGTGGTGTGGATATCCAGTTTCGTTAGACATCTTGACGATTCCGATCGGCTCGTTCTCGATTACCATCCGCAAAACTTGCAGATGGCGTTCCAACATATCGACTTCCTTCTCAAGCCGGTCTATCATGGCATTTGTTAACTAGTGGGCGGTTGCTTTAAAAGTTGCTGTCCGAACGGTCGTTCTCGCCCCCCAGAAGACCCGATTGTGCGAAACTTCGATAGTGATCACCATATATCTTGGGACCCCGGTCAAACCCGCGGCCTCGAATCGAGATTCGACGTAATTCGAGGGCTCATCCCTAGTGTCTGTCGACTTCGACGAGTCGACCACTTATGGACTCGGGACGGAGCTCGAACAGCTTGATATCGAGATCGGGTTTTGCATCCGCCCAGATTTCGAATAGCGGCGTTTTGGCCTCACCGTACTGGTGAATGTGCTCGGGCGTCAGGTCTTCGAGTTTGATCCCTTCGAGGACACCGTTTGCGATCACACTCCGGTAGGTTTCGCCCGACTTTTCGTACACGACGAGTCGGGCCTTCGGTGTCGATTCGAGGAAGGTGCGTTTTTCGCTTGCCGGTGTGGAAACCAGTCGCATGTAAAACCGCCTGTCGACTCCCGCGTATCCGTAGGAGATCGGTATCGCGTAGGGTTCGTCCGAGCGAGCTAGCGAGAGGACGCCCGTCTCGTGTCGAGCGAGAAAGTCGTCGATGGCCGA
>JBKGZK010000118.1:0-4075 GCA_046545615.1 Natronomonas sp. | reverse complement strand
GCCTTCGCGAGCATCGACTTGCCCGTCCCGGGCGAGCCGATCATCATGACGTGGCGGCGCTGTTTGGCTGCCTTCAGGATGATGTCGCGGGCGTGATCCTGTCCGATGACCTGATCGACGAGGCGATCGGGCACCTCGATGTCGTCAGTCGAGTCGATCTGGAGCCCACCGAGGAGGGAATCCTCCTGGCTTTCGTCGATTTCGATGTCTCCCTCGACTTCGACCTTGCTGCCGAGGTCGCCGTCGATGAGGGATTCGTCCTCGTCGAGTCGGTCGCTCGGTTCGGTCGTCCGGCCGAGCGTGTGGTCCGGCCCATCGTCGATCTCACCGCGTTCGACGTCGTTTTCTGTGGACGGCGTTTCCGAGGATTCATCTACGCCGATCTCCCGCTGGATTTCGTCGGGCTCGTCCTCTTTCACCCCACCGGTGTCCGGATCCACGGCTGGGACTTCGTCACTGTCACGATCGTTCTCGGGTTCCCGACCGTCGTCGATTTCGGGAACGTCTTCTTCCTCCTTTTCGTTGTTCATAGACCCGTCGTTGCTGTCAAAACGGAAGGTCTGTCTATTGATATACTTTCTCCCCTCGGACGATCGCGGTACCTGGCGAAACCCCATGACAGCGAGCCGCTTTTCGATCGGAGTTCCACACCGTCTCGGCCGAGAGTGCCCCGATTTTGATCGGGTCCGATTTCGATACACCGGTGACCGTCCTCGCAAGAATCGTGATTGCCCAGCGCCAGTTCGCAAAACGATCGAGAGTGTCAGTAGACGATCGTACAATAATTGCGACCAGTGAAATCCAGTAGCGTTGCTGAGCGAGAACAAATCTCCCTACTCGTGTCAAGGAACGCCCCGGGATCGAACGGTGGTTGCCCCGATCCATTCGCCGACCACCGTCGAACTCGTCGGGTTTATACGGTGTCCGGTCGGACCGGGGCGTATGACCCGTGGGTTCTACATCGGCCGTTTCCAGCCGTACCACGAGGGACACCAGGCGATGGTCGAACGGGTGAGCGAAGAGGTCGACGAACTCGTTGTGGGTATCGGCAGCGCCGACCAGTCCCACACGCTTCGCAACCCGTTCACGGCCGGCGAGCGAATCATGATGATTACGAAAGCGCTCGTCGACGTCGATATCGTGACCTACGCGGTCCCGATCGAGGACCTCAACCGGAACTCGGTGTGGGTGAGTCACGTCGAGTCGATGTCGCCGCGATTCGACGTGGCGTACTCGAACAATCCACTTGTCGTCCGCCTGTTCAAGGAAGCCGGTACCGAAGTTCGACAGTCGCAGATGTACCGCCGCGAAGAGTTCGAGGGCACCGAGATTCGCGAGCGAATGGCCGCTGGGGGCGACTGGCAATCGCTCGTTCCCGATGCCGTCGTCTCGGTCGTCGAAGAGATCGACGGCATCGATCGAATCCAGCAAGTGTCCGCAAGCGACGCGAACGATCACGAGTGACTACCTCAACTACCTCACTCACAGATTTCGGATGATCACGCTCGCATCAGACTTCGGCACGCCGTATCCCGCAGCCATGAAGGGGGCGATTCTCGACCGATGTGATGCCCGTCTCGTCGACATTGCCCACGACTTTCCCAGACAGGACGTCCGGACTGCGGCATTCTGGCTCCGCGAAATCCTCCCGGAATTTCCCCCGGCGGTCCACCTGGTAGTCGTCGATCCCGGTGTGGGGACCGATCGGGCGGCACTCGTCGTCCGGGCCGGCGACCACGCGCTCGTCGGCCCCGACAACGGCGTCCTCATTCCGGCCGCCCGCGCGCTGACGTCGACCGACCTCGAGGTGTTCGAACTCTCGGTCGACGACCCCGCAAGCACCACGTTTCACGGTCGTGACGTCTTCGCGCCGGCGGCCGCCGACGTACACGTCGAGGGTGTCGACGGCCTTCATCGGATCGAGCAGCTTTCGCCAGTCGAGACCTGTGAGGCGGTTCGCTTTCCTGATCCCACGGTCGGTGATGGGCGGGCTTCCGGCGAGGTACTCGTCGTCGACGACTTCGGCAACGCCATTACGAACGTTCCAGGCTCAGTGGTCGACGGGCTGGATCGGCTCGTCGTCGACGGGGCATCAGTTCCCGTGGTTCGCTCGTATGCGCACGTCGACGTCGGGACCCGAGTTGTCACCGTCGGCAGTCACGGCAACGTCGAATGTGCAGTCAACCGGGGACGCGGCGACGAGGCGTTCGATCTCTCGGTTGGCGATCCCGTCGAATTTCGTTGGACGAACGCCCCAGGTGAGTGACAGCCGCTTCGGTTGCTCACTCCTGAGCCGAATCTTCGAGACGAACGTCCGATCCGACGACGAGTTCACCATCGCGTTCCTCGCGGGGAATTCGACAGGACGCCATCAGGCTATAGAGATTCCCGTCGAATGCCGTACGGTCCACCCAGTCCGGTAGTGTGTCTTCACGACGGTGGATGAACGTCTCCCGGAACCCCTCGTAGGGCTCGCCAGTCCGGGGATGACGGGTCGGAACGACGCACCGAGGAACTGGATCGACGCCTTCCAGAACGACGTCACCGATGCGTATCCGCTGCCCGCCGTCGGCGACGAGGCGATCCTCCCAGAACGGCGGCACGCCATCGATCACGAGATTCGGTCGGAGGCGGCGACGAATTTCGTCGGCATCGATTCCCTCGTACCACGACGCCACCTCGTGTAGCGTCGAGTGGCTGATGAGGGTCGGTCCGGTTTTCGACCCATCGCCGTAGACCGCGCCGTCGGTCTGTTCGCCACCGCTGGCCTCCTCAATCGTTACACCGACGTCGAAATACGCCGAGAGCCAGCTCTCCAGGTCGGAGCGGTCGCGATCGACGTGGAAGTCGACGCTCGCGTCGTTTCCTTCGACTCGCAGCGTAAGATTTCGGGTTTCGAGATCGACGTTCGATCGGAGCCGGTGGACGGCTGCCGTTCGCTTGCCGTTGATGTAGCCGCCGTCGTCGGCCACCATCGCGAACTGTCGATCGCCCGAGAGCCCGCCGACGTCGGTGATTTCGATCCTGGATCGGGACTCGGGATCGAGGCCCTTGATGGGATGGATTGAAATTCGCGAAAGCTGTGGCACGATCGGAGGTAGTCAATCCGTCGGATTAACAGTTTGCTCGATCGAAGCCATTGCCGCTCCCCGCCGAGTCGTCATCGCTACCTTCCCTGCTACTCCAGTCCTTCCGGCCATTTCACGGCAGCCGCTGTTCCCACTCGTCGGCGGTCAGCGATTCCGCCGTAATCCCGCTGTCGCCCTGGGCGAGCAATCGCGTCGCAGCCTCGTCCATTACGTCTGGTTCGAGAATCTGCGCTTTCTCTTCGTCGGGCAAGTGGTCCCAGAAGCCGGTCGCAACTCGGCCGCCGGGATCCAGACAGTTGACGTTGATCTCCGGCTCGAGTTCGTAGGCGAGCGTCCGGGTGAACCCCTCGACGGCCCACTTCGAGGACACGTAGGGGCTCCACCCCGCCTGGCCACGCCGACCCAGTCCCGAGGAGACGTTGATCACGTTTCCCCCTCCTGCCCGTTCCATCTCGGGCACCGCAAACTTCGAGAAGTAAAATACGCCGTTGACGTTGACGTCGATGATGCGTCGCCAGTCCTCGACGTCGATTTCGGCAACAGGCTGGAGTTCGTCGTGGAGGCTCAACAGGCCGATTGCGGCGTTATTGACGAGTCCGGTTAGCTCGCCGAATTCGTCGATCGTCGCCGAGACCACGTCGGCAACCGCCCTATCGTCGGTCACGTCGGCCGGTGCGACGAGCGTCTCGCCGTCTGCCGATTCCGCGACCGATCGAAGCTGCTCTTCGTCGCGAGCGGTGAGCGTAACGTTCGCACCCTCGCGGGCGAACCGTCGCACCATCGATGCCCCGAGCCCCCGGCTGCCTCCGGTGACGATCACCGTTTCGCCATCGAGTCGTCCCATACCGTTCGCAGGAGCGGGATCGAATAAAAACGGTCGGATGTCGATCGGTGCCGATGGGCTCGGGTGGATTCGGGAGCGATCGATTAATCGACGCGGTCGCGAATGTATCGACGATCGACCATCGAGGCACTCGCTACCGGCA
>JBKGZK010000117.1:0-4090 GCA_046545615.1 Natronomonas sp. | reverse complement strand
CCGTTCGTCATCGGCGTCTGTGAGTACTTCGGCGTGGCCGAGAATGACGTTCAACTCGTTGCGCAGATTGTGGCGAAGCATCCGGTGAAGCACGGACGCGTGTTGTTGACTCTCCGTGCGTCGAGTGACGTCTCTAGAGTTGATGATGTAGCCAGTGATAGCTGAATTCGCCCGGTGGCTGAAAATCGACTCGACCCATGCCCACGATCCATCGGCACGCCGAAACCGATATTGGTGTCTGTGGGTTGCCTCCTCACCATTCGGGGACACCCGATCGAAGATATCACCCACAACTTGGCGGTCGTCCGGATGCACCCAGTCGACGAACCGGGTGCCGCGGAGTTCGTCAGGTGCGTATCCCAGTACGAGATCGGTCGATGGACTCTGGTACTGGACGGTACCGTCGTGTTTCACGACCGTTATGAGGTCGCTCGAGTGTTTGATGAGTGCCTCGAACCACTCGCGTTCCTGACGGTCGGTCGTGTTTCTGATGTGGTTGACGAGATGGGGACGACCGTCGAGTTCCACGACCGACGCGGACATTTCGGCGGGAATGATGTCGCCGCTCTTGCAGTAACAGGTGATATCGTCGGTCCACCCTCGTCCCCGTTCGACGACAGTGTCAGCGAAGTCCAGAAACGCCGAGAGATTGTGCGGATGGAGATCGGAGGCTGGCATCGACAGCAACTCCTCGCGGGAATATTCGACGAGGTCTTGGGCTGCGGGATTGCAGTCGACGATCGAGTCGTTCTCAAGGTCGACGATGAAAATCGCGTCGTTTGCGTGCTCGCAGATGGTTTCGAACGTCCGTTGGGAGTCCTCGACCGCCTGGGTTTCCTCCGATACGGTGTCGTTGGTCATTTCTTGGTGGAGAGATCGACTGGTGTCCGACGCGTGCGATCACCCGATGGCGATCCTTTCAGTGGTCTTGCGATGCCGGTAGACGGTCTGCGATTGCATGCGTCCATCGAGATGACGATTACGATCGGACCCACTCGATCGCTTCCTGACGGTCGGCCGTTGTGTGAACGTCGAGCCCCGGAACGTCGAGCTGGGACCTGAGGGACATGGATTTGAGTCCCTCGGCGACAATCGCCCACTTCGTGACGCCCTCGTCGACGGCTTTCCGTCCCGACCGGTTCCAGACGTCGAACGTGTCGGCGTCGAAGGCGTCGTCCATTCTGACGACGGTCACGAGTCCGGACACGTCGTCCCGTTCGAGCAGCGTGGTGTACTCCTTCCAGGCGGAATCGCCGAACTCCGATTGATCCATGCCCGCATCGAATTCGAACACCAACACGTCTCGATGTACCTCGGCAGACCAGTCGTTTGACGTCATTGCGTCGACGTACTGAGGATCTCCTAATAATCACATAGCGGCCGTGCAGACGGTTTCAACATCCACCTTCCGTCCGGGCAGGAGGCGGATTGAGAGCGGGCGCACAACGGTGGTGCGTCGGAGATTGCGGGGGTCCCGTCGCGGTCAGGTCGACGAGTTTCTCATGCGTCTTCGACGCCGGTAATCTCGAATCGCGCCCCTCCGTCGGTTCCGTCAGTGACTCGAATCGCCCACTCGTGTGCGTCGACGACGTTCTTGACGACTTCGAGGCCGAGTCCAGAGCCTGTGACACTTGTCGAATATCCAGGTCCGAATACGGTCTCGCGTTCCTTCGGCGGAATGCCCACCCCGTCATCCTCGAGGTAAAATCCATCCTCGAGGTCCCCGACCGTCACTGTGATATCGTCCCCGCCGTGTTCGACGGCGTTTCGATACAGGTTGGCGAGAAGCTGTCGCAGCCGTATTTCGTCGGCCAACACCTGTCGGGAGGTCGCGATTTCTATCTCGGCGTCCGACTCGGAGATGACGTCCCAGCACTCCCGACTCACGACCGCCAGATCGACCGGACGTGGATTGAGTTCTATCTCGTATCCCTGGACGATGAGCAGGGTGTCGTCGAACATTCGCTGCATTCTGTCGATCGCCGCCTGACACCGATCGAACGATTCCGAATCGCCCCGCGTACGTGCCACGTCGAGATAGCCGTCGAGGATACTGAGCGGATTCCGGATTTCGTGACGGAGCATGCTGGCGAGCTGTTCGAGTCGCTGGTTTTTCTCGTGAAGTTCGACGGTTTGGCGTCGACGACTCACCAGGTTTTCGATCCGACGGAACAGCACCTGGCGTTCGACTGGTGCGGCGACAATCTCGTCAATGAGGGGCGGTCCCTCACTCGATTCGACCGCAGAGAGGTCGATCGAAATTGGGCTCTGCCCCCGACGAATCAACACCACGGGACAAAATACCGGCGCTTGTTCGCGTTTGTGGGCGATTATCGGGTCGCGATACTGTGGGAACGAGGCGTCGTCGACGAGATAGAGGTCGGCATCTCGAAGATCGGTGTCCGTGACGGTCGAGTGACGCTGTCCAACCAACGACCCCAGCGCCTGGCGGTTTGCGTCGTCCGTAAGCAGTAGTTGAATGGTGGCCATCCTCTGAGCCTACCGTTGGGTGTGGTCGTCCACGGCGTCCCGGCGCACGGGTGTCCCTTCGAGAATGCCATGCACGTTCACCAGTGGATCGCCCACCTCGATTCCATCACCGGTAATCGTGAACCGTCGTGGTCCGTTCTCGAAGCCACTGACGCGCTTTTTCAGGACACCGACGATTCGCTGCAACTGTCCGTCGAGTTCGACGTACTGCTGGAAGATTAGATTGTCCGCGAGGTAACTAATGGTCGACCCCGTCGGCTGCGGCAGGCCGGTCACTTCGTGGCGTTCGTCGATGAGTATCACGCTCACGTTCATGTTGGTGAGATACCGCGTGAGTGCGTGGAGTCGTGCCTGTAAATCGACGCCACTATCGTCACCTTTGATGGAGGTTTTGTACCCTTCGATGCCATCGATGAGGACGAGGGTGGCGGACTGCGTTTCGACCTGTGATTTGACCAGCCTCGCAAATTCCTCCGGGGAGAGCGCAAGCGGATTGATTTCCTCGATCGTGAGTGATCCCTCGTCCCGGAGGTCGGTGACGGGAATGCCGAACGTCTCTGCTCTGTGGGTGAACGTCTCGATCGATTCCTCGAAGAGGTACCCGAGCCCACCGTTTTCGCTCACGGCTGCGGAGTGGAGAAATTCCGTCGCGGTCGTGGTTTTTCCGACGCCGGAGGGGCCACTGATGATCGTGACTGTCCCCCGTTCGAGACCGCCTTCGAGCAGGTCGTCGAGCCCGTCGATTCCGGAAGCGAGCTGGACGGGTTCGAACGTCCGTTCGTGGCGTTCGGGAAGGATCGCCGGAAAGACTTCGAGACCTGTACTGCGGATTTCGAGCCCGTGTGTCCCATCGCGCTGACCAACGCCCCGGTGTTTGGTCACGCTGATTCGGCGACTCTCGGTTTGTCGTTCGAGGGCGATTACCCCGTCACTGAGCGACCTGAGCTGGTCGTCCATCTGCGCTCCGGGTGTTTTGGTGGCGAGGACGGTCGTCTCGCGGTCTTTGAGAAACCGCGTGAATGCGATGATGCGTTTGCGAAATTGATACTCGCTCGGCTCGATGTACTGGAGTTGACTGATCGGATCGATGAGGACGCGATCCGGGTCGCGGTCTTCTATGGCCTCGCGAATATCCCTGATCAGGTGATCTTCCTCGATGTCGTGAGGGTTGACCACGTCATAGGCCTGCGATTGGGTGAAAAACTGTGACTCGGCTCCGACGTCCAGAAAATCGACGTCCGAGAGTTCGATGCCGAGTTCGGCGGCGTTGGCCACGAGATCGCCCCGTGATTCCTCGCCGTGAACGAAGAGGACGTTTTCGTCGTTCTCGTGTCCGGCGGCGAGAAAATGCATTCCGAGCATCGTTTTGCCGGTTCCCGGCGAACCGATTGCGAGGTAGAGACGGTTGCTGACGAAGCCACCGTGCAGCAGGGTGTCGAGGCCATCGATTCCACTCGAAATTTTCGTAAATTCCGGACCGACTTGCCCCATATGTTCAAATAGATTCAGGTAATATTTATAATAACTACATTGTCACTTCTTGACAAACCTGGCTCCGTTCGTGTCTACGCTACGAGGATGTTCTCTGTGTCTTTCGAGA
>JBKGZK010000116.1:0-4351 GCA_046545615.1 Natronomonas sp. | reverse complement strand
TTCGAAACCCCTTTTTCGGGGACGAGTAACGGCTTCATCGCAGAGCCAGTGGCCGACAGTCCACGAACCGTAAATTCCCAACCATCCGGATTGACGGGAGTAACAGAGGAACCTCGGGAAGCGTCGCCCCTTCGGGCGGCGAGGATGTCACAAACCTGGCAGCTAGTCGGTATTAGGCAAGTAGTACACGGTACCAGCCCGAGTGATACACCCATCGTCGTACCGGGCCCCGGGCGTAGTGGGACACAAAATCATATAGGCGCTCTGTCACCGTGATTCGTCGCTGTCGTCGGAAAACGTGGATATTCACGCATCGATTCAGAGAGAAGCCGCCGTATCAGAACACGTATTCGTCGTCGTGTCCCATCATTCCATCGTCTTCGAAACCCGGTTCCTCGTCCTCGACTGGACCACTTGTCTTGTAGGCGCGGAGGCCGGTAGAGAGTAGTTCCTCGATGGCCTCTTCACGGTTGACGAATTCGCCCTGTTCGACCAGTTGTGCGATCTGCATTTCGAGGTGTTCCGGGATGGTGAGTTGTACCTTCGGCATCGGACCGTTGAAAACTTCGTGGAAGGGGTATTTAACCCTGGCGGGCGATTTCGCACACCGAAAACGATACCCAGAGAAATGGAAAGTTATGTTTCGGTACTAGTCACTAATGTTATTTGTACTTTAATATGATTCCGCCCGGTCGGGAATAACCATGCGGCTGGGAAGTAGGTTGGCCACCCCCGGGACGCTGCCGGCTCCAGCCAGTCGGCTCAGAACTCGTTGATTACCGGGAAGCCGATAGTATCGAACTCCGACATGGACTCGAGCGTATCGGGAACGTCCTCGAGTGCGATGGTTTCTCCGATAATCTTCGACGGTTCGAGCTTTCCGGTCTGCATCATCTGGAAGATTTCATCGAACCGGTTGGGTTGCATACCGAACGAGCCCACGAACTCTCGCTCCGTGAACACGATTTCGTCGACGGGGAGTGACACTTCACCTTCCTCTTCGGACGTTGTCAGCCCGAGCTGAACGTGTGTTCCCCGTTTGCCGAGGCTGTCCATCGCGTTGCGGCAGGTGGCCTCGATACCGAGCCCGTCAACCGCCACGTCACACCCGTCTCCGGCGATTCCCGCCGCCATATGGCCAGCGTTGTCGACCTCCGTAGCGTTGATCGTTTCAACGGCTCCGAGTTCTTCGGCAAAATCGAGCTTTTCGTCGTCGAGGTCGACGGCGATGACGTTCGCTCCGGCTGCATCCGCGATGTGGACAGCCGAAAGTCCGATACCTCCGCACCCGTGGACGGCGACCCAGTCGCCGGGTTGGACCTCGCCACGATGAATTACGCCGTGGAAGGACGTCGCAAATCGGCACCCGAGCCCTGCAACGTCCATCGGCTCGACACCATCTGGAAGGACGACGGCATTCTGATCCGCGTCCGGCACGGTGAACTTCTCCGCCCAGGCGCCCTGGGCGTGCGGGGTGAACCCGAGCGGAACGAGGTTGTCACAGATGTTCGACATTCCCGCTCGGCAGTGGGGACAACTGCCGTCGCTCAAGTTGAAGGGTACCGTTACCTGATCACCTTCCGAGACATTTGTGACGTCGTCACCGACTTCGATGACTGTTCCGGCGGGTTCGTGGCCGAAAATCTGTCCTTGATCGGGGACGACGCCAACCCAGTCCCAGTCTCCCTGCCAGACGTGCCAGTCTGATCGACAGACACCTGATGCTTCAGTCTCCACGACGACGTCCTCCGGCCCACATTCGGGATCGTCTACTTCTTCGATTTCAACCGGTTCGCCTACCTCTTTGAATACGGCTGCGCGCATGGTATTCTCTATACCACGAGGGGGTTAATAAGCGTAGGCGATTCCTACAATCGGCGGGCCGATTCAACGATGTGGAACCAACCGCCGGTTGACTATCACTCCTGTAAAACGACGGTGGCTTACTCGTCCCGCTCGACGATTCCTGCGTCGGCCAGTTCCGCAATCGATTCGTCGTCATAGCCGAGCGACTGGAGAACTTCCTCGGAGTGCTCGCCGAGCCGCGGTGGCGGTCGCTCGATCGACGGCTCGATATTGTCGTATTTGACGGGAAAACCCAGTGTTTCGACCTCGCCGGCGGTCGAATGCTCGAACGTTCGCTGCATCTTCCGTTCGCGAACCTGGGGGTCGTCCCAGACCGTCCGCGTGTCGTTTACCGGTGCGGCAGGAATCCCGGCCCCTCTGAGTGTCTCGACTAACTCCTCGACTGAATATGCAGAAAGGAGATCCTGAAGTGCGTCCTCGAGTTGGTCCAGGTGTCGGACGCGGTCGTTCGTGGTTGCGAACTTCTCCCGTTCGGCTAGTTCGGGGTCATCGAGCGCTTCACAGAATCGCTGCCAATGTCGATCCGTGACGACAGACAGCTGAACATCGCCGTCGGCGACCTCGTAAACGCCCTCTGGGGCGAAGTAGTTGTGTCGTCGACCGAACGGGGGGTACGGCTCGCCGGTCGTCATACTGTAGGTGGCCCGGGTTGTCAGTCCCGCGATTCCCGCATCGAGTAACGAGACGTCCACGAACTCACCACCGCTATCGTTGTGTTCTCGATCGAAGAGGGCGGTCACGATTCCGCTCACGGCGTACAGCGATGCAAAGACGTCGTTCATCGGAACGCCGCTTCGCATCGGTTTCGTCTCCTCACTCCGGGTCATCGACATCCCTCCGGAGAGTGCCTGGACGGTCGTGTCTATCCCCGGATCGTCGCGATATGGACCCGTCGAACCGTACGCCGAAATCCCACAATAGACGATATCGGCGTTTCGCTCCAAAACGGCATCGTAGTCGATTCCGTAGCGTTCGGTGAAGCTCGGTGGAAAATTCACGAGCACGACGTCCGCCTTCTCGGCGAGGTCGAAAAACAATTCCCGGCCTCGATCCTTGGTGATGTCGAGTGCCAGACTCCGTTTGTTTCGATTGGCGGTGAGATAGTAGAAACTCTGATCACCGATCTTCGGCTCGAGATCCCGTGCGAGTTCCCCGCCAGCCGGCCGCTCGATTTTGACGACGTCGGCACCGAGATCACCGAGTATCTGTCCGGCGTAAGGTCCGGCGATCATCGTCGACAGTTCCAGTACGCTAATATCCGAAAGGGGTCGTTTGGACATATCGAACGAGGGGACCGCCCTGGGTTTACCGTTTGTGCTGTGGTGGGGGTCGGTCACGCCTCGAATACCTCGAGCCAGCAGCGAATAGCAGAGCACTTACTGGGTGGGCCGCAACGCCCCCTATGCGCATCGCCGATCGCTGGCGGACGGAGGGCGGTCGAGAGCGGATTACCGTGGTTCCGGAGAGTCTCGACGACCTGTGGCACCTCGCGTTCGTCATCGAGCCGGCCGATCGTGTCGCCGGCGATACCACCCGCCGGATCCAGCGAGACGACGACCACTTGCGAGATACGGGAGGCGAACGCGAGCAGTTGTTCGTCGAACTGTCAGTCGACGACGTCGAGTTTGCGAAGTTTGCTAACCGGCTCCGCGTCGGCGGGGAGATCGTCAACTGCTCTCGTGAAGATCAGCTCGGCTTCCACCACACGCTGAACGTGGAGATCCATGACGAACTCGAAATCGAGAAGGTCTGGAAAGTCGACCAGCTCGAACGCCTACAGGAAGCCGTCGAGGCGGCCGAAAACCCCGACGTCGCGATCGTGACCGTGGGTGAAGGCGAGGCACACGTACACACTGTTGCTCAATATGGCGTCGAGGAACGGGCCTCACTATCCGGCACGACCGGCAAAGGAGAGTACGCCCGCGATCGGTCGGAGTTATTTGCTGAGTTGACCGACGTCCTATCCCGACTCGACGTTGAGGCGATCATCCTCGCCGGGCCGGGATTTACGAAACAAGACGCGCTATCGCACATTGAGGAGATCGCGCCGGATCTGACCGACAAAATTCGAACCGTCGACACGGCGAGCGTCGGCGATCGGGGAGTACACGAGGTCCTCAAACGCGGAGCGGTCGACCGGGTCCAGGACGAGACACGCATCGCTCGCGAGTCGGAACTCATCGACGAATTGACCGAACGAATTGCTGGCGATGGAACCGCGGCCTACGGTATCGAAGAGGTTTCCAAGGCCGCAGAGTACGGGGCGATCGAAACCCTCCTGGTGCTAGACAAACGCCTGCGGGCCGAACGTGCAGGAGAGGGTGACTGGGACATGGATGCGAATCAACTCATAGAATCGGTCGAACAGCAGGGCGGCGACGTCACGGTGTTTTCTCGGGAGTTCGACCCAGGACAGCAACTCGCCAATCTCGGCGGCGTGGCCGCACTGTTGCGGTATCGAATCGAGTAAGTGCGTTCGTCCCCT
>JBKGZK010000115.1:0-4436 GCA_046545615.1 Natronomonas sp. | reverse complement strand
CGCTCCGATAGTGTAGTCCGGCCAATCATATTGCCCTCTCGAGGCAATGACCGGGGTTCAAATCCCCGTCGGAGCACTTCCACCCCGACGCTGTCCGGCTGTTTCCGGTGCTACAACGGAGGAAACAACCCCCTGAACACGGGCAATGCAATTCGATGGAACCGTCGAAGTCGCCGCAATCTTGCGATTTTCGAAATTCGAGGGGCAATCGCATTCACCCCGGTGATTCCAGCGCCGTCTGGTGGTTGGGTGAACGTGTGGGCAATGATCCAGGTCCGGCCACCGTCTCGAGTGAAGCGACCGATGTACCGACAACCCGCAGCTCGCAACGGTTCGTCCCAGGGTGAACAGATGGTGGAACGGGGAGTGTCCCCCCGTCCATCCGAGACGCATGCTCGACACCATCCCTTGACGCTATCCTGTTCCCACGGTTCCGGCGTACGGCATTTCCCCCCTCAGATCTATCCCGGGTCAGTTGAGAATATTTCAGAACAAATTGTCCGCTCGATACGGATGGTATGCTTAGAGCCTCGTCACTACTGGCCGTCGATACGGATTCCGACGGTCGACGGCTGCCAGAATTCTTGAGCGGCACACGTGATGTGGTACCATGGGTTCGAAACCTTCGTCACCAAATGAGCGGGCAAAACGGGTGTGGTCACTGGGATCCTACGCCGACATCGCCCCGTACTTTCTGGGTATGGCGGCTCACGTTGTCGACGCTACAGACGTCGATGCAGGCGATGTCGTCCTCGATGTCGGGTGTGGGACGGGAAACGTCGCCATCACCGCCGCTCGTCGAGGCGCCGACGTCACGGGGTTGGATATCGTCCCGGCCATGCTCGAGGACGCACGTGCGAACGCCACAACCGCCGACGTCGTACCGATCGACTGGCGTGAGGGAAGCGCGACCGACCTCCCCTTCGACGACGACACCTTCGACGTCACCCGCTCCTGCCTCGGACACATGTTCGCCGACCCCCCGGGCACGGCCGGCCAGGAACTCCTTCGCGTTACGCGATCGGGCGGGCGGCTCGTATTTACGTCGTGGACGCCAGGAAGCGTCGTTTCCGCGATGGGTGCGGTACTCGCGGACTACCTCCCACCCGATATCGACACCGGGGACCCGCCCTTCCTTTGGGGAGATACGGACGTCGTGCGCGAGCGGTTGGGGGACGCGGTCGAGAACGTCGAGTTCGAGACGGGGACGGTGGTGACGCCCGTGCTTTCGCCGACTCAATACTGGGAGAAAGCGGCGACAGAGGCCGGCATGTTCATCATGGCGCTCGAAGCAATCGACGACGCGTACCATCCCGCCCTCCGCGAGGAGATGATCGAGACGATCGGACACTTCTTCGACCCAAGCCGGAACGCGATTCCCATGGACTACCGTCTAACGACGGCGAGAATGCCGTAATCGAATCGAACCCCTTCGAGGTCGATACAGCTGCCGACCGCGGATATCGTCGACCAATTCGAAAGCAGCGCTACCACTCAGTGACCAACGTGACGATATGTCGACCACTACCCCGCAATGGGGGGTCGTGCTCGCGATCCCGAGGAATGGGTTTCCGGATGCCGACACCTCCCGTCGTCGTTCTGTGACCTCGAACGGCAAACGGACCATCACCAAGTGGGGTGGAATGTCGAGTACAACTTCTATGTGTGTCCCCACCGATGGCCAGTACAATGAGCGAATATGACCCGGTGGATTCCGACCTGCTCATCGAGGTCGTCAACCGATCGCCGATGATCGAGGCCTTGCGAGAGGAGCCAATGGATCGGCGCGAGTTAGAGCAGCGTCTCGAAATATCGAAATCGACGGTCCACCGAAACACCCGGTCCCTCTCAGAGCGGGGTCTCATCGTGCGAACGGGTGGGGAGTACCGGCTCACCGCGTTCGGCGAGGCCGTCGCGGAAATCGTGACCGGGTTCAGGGAGGACCTGCAATCGACCGGACGGATCGCCCCATTGTTCGATGCCGTTTCTGACATCCAACCGCCGTGTCCAATCGCAGACTTCGCAGACGCGACGGTCTCGACCGCCGACAACGGCGACCCGTTCGCCCCACTGGCGCGATTCGTCACCCTCGTCCAGGAGACCGACTCGTTGCGTATGTTCGATTCGTACGCCATCGCCCCGACCTACATGGACGAAATCCATGGCCGGGTTCTCGACGGGTTGGAGACGAAAGTCATCGAACGGCCGAACGTGGCCGAAGACGTCATGAAAAACTATCCGGAGAAGTGCGTCGAGCTGTGCGCGAGCGAGTTCCTCACCATGCGGATTCACGAGGATCTCCCCCTCGGCCTCGCCATCTTTGCCTCCCGAGTCGGCATCGGACTTCGCGACCCCGATACCGGCGCCCCGCGGGTGTTCATCGACACGGATGCACCGGAGGCACGGGCATGGGCGATGTCGTTGTTCGAATCGTATTGGGACGACGCGATTCCGTTACCGCGGTTCAATCCGAAGTCGCTCCGAGATGCGCTCGGGTCCACGACGTAGCGTGCACGCCCGCTCGCGTGGACGACCCGAGTACGTCGCTCGGGTTGGAGGTCTCACCAGCCGTTACCGATCCGGACCATCTACGGGGTCGCTCCGACGGTGGACCGCCGAGACCGGGAGGCCTGCACAGTCGGCGTGCTCGTGCAGCGTATCTTCATGCTCCGCGCGGAAGTGACAGACCGTACCCGTCACCATGTCCTCCTCGTTCGTCAAGATCTCGGATCGGACCCACTCGATCGCCTCGCCGTCGTCACGGATCGTCTCTAGCGCCGCAATCGACCGCTCACTCGCGCGTTCTCGCTCGGCGTGGGAGACGGGTGGGTCGATCTCCCGAAGGATGAGATAATCCGTCAGTTCCCGGTCGCTCATCGGCCACCCCTCCGCACGTCCGAGTCGGCTCCGTCGTGATGCACCGTCGGCGGTGTCGTGTCTCGATGAGACATCGTCCGCGGTACGGCGTGGGGGAGGTTGTAGTTAATCGACGGGGTTTTCCCGGACTACGGGACGCTCCGGCGACGTGAAACGGATCGGTCTCAAGAGGACCAGTTTGTCGGACGAGGACACATCACCGCCACGGTTTCATACTTCGTACACCGTGTCGCGAACGTGTTCGTAGGTCAGGTCCTCGTAGCCGTGTACGCGCGTACCGTGCGCCATCGCGATCTCGATCACTTCCTCTTCGTCCTCGGACCGAACCAGAAACTCACAGTCCTCCCGACTTGCGTGGAGACAGCTGATTTCGAAGGCCATCGGGAGTGCTCCTTATAAATATTGAAATCTGGCGCCGAGCGTTCATATCTAGTCGCGACACGTCCCCGGAATTCCAGCTGGCAGCCCACTGCGCGGGTCACAGCCGCTGGCCGTCCGGTGCTGCGGACAGAGTTCAACTACGGGTCCAGATGACCGTGGGTCGCGAAACGACTCGGTTCCCACGGAGTGGTTCCTTGGCCGCTCTCGTATCGCTACCGCGTCGATGGGCGAGCGGCATTTCCGGCCTCGTCGAAACCCTCGTTGACAAACATGGCTGGTGAGTAGCTAGAGGGACGATCGATGCTCTCCCGAAGTCACGACGCCTTCGATTCGTTACACGGGCTCTGGTGCTGGCTCGCCGTGCAGTGGCACGGTTCTCGACTCGCTCTTCGCGGAAGGGATTGATAGGGCCTCGGTTCGACGCCCGAAAACAGACGGTTGAACAGTGCTATTCCACTTGTGCGTTCAGCGAGGGTGACAGAGCGATGGTACCGAGGGCGCAAAATCTGTCACAAACTGTTGTCACCAGTGGAACACTCGGCTTGACTGACACAGCGGAGATCGCCCCAGACCGCAACGTGCGTGCCACACGTGCTACAGGATCGGTCACCCGCCGCATCGTGGTCCGCACAGATGGATACTGACGACGTCAATTGACTGGCACATTCGCGACTGATCTTCCGCTTCAGGTCCGTCATATCTAGCATACATCGATAGCTGCCCGTCGAAAAGGCCTCATCCGGCGTCCGATCGGTCAAACCAGCTGCCGAAAACGGGGCGTGAAAGACAGTCCCACTCGGCGCGGGATCCCCAAACTTCCCAGGACAGTCGGTGCACATGACCCGAAACCACTGGTCTCCGTACACGGCCGTGAGGGTACCACCACACACCGGACATGGCGTCTCGAGGTCGTCGGAGACATCGGGATTTCGCACAATCGAAGTCGCGATGACTGCTTGAAACACCGTCTTGTCGGCCCCGCTCAGTCGATACCCCTCGTCGATGTGCTGAACGAAGAAAGGGACGAGTTTCGAGAGGTGGTCCTTGAATTGTCCGTTGTCATATATATCGACCGCCCGTTGGAGATCGGAAAACGAGATCGTCGCGGCGGTGTCGTCGATGTCGTCGTATTCGTGGTGTGCGCCGGCTCCCCACAGGGCGTTGAGGATGTCGAGGCG
>JBKGZK010000114.1:0-4643 GCA_046545615.1 Natronomonas sp. | reverse complement strand
TCCTGCCGTGTTCGTCGCCGAAGTGCGGTCCACAGCATCGACAGCAAGACGAGGGTGAAGGCGCGTTTGCTTTCGGGCCGCAGGCCACCGGTATCGATGATCACGACCGCGTCCGTATCGAGCAGGTCGTACAGGTCGAACTGTGGGTCGTCGTCCGTGGGGACGTAATTGAAGAGCGCGCCGAGGCGTGGATCGATCGGGATTTTCTCGATGCGGTTTGCCACCCCCTGCATGAGTTCGTCGAACGAGCGCTTGCTGTTGGCGACGAGCCCGTTGAGCATGCGCTGGAGTTCGTCGTCCGAGACGGCCGGTGCCGTGCGCGAGTCGTGGAGTCGGGCGGTTGCCGCCTGTAACTCGGCGTGGGTAAAAGCGTCATTGCCGTGAATCGGATCGAACAGCGCCTTACAGAGATACCGGATGATATCCGGCGAGCGGACGGCGCGCTCGAATCGTTCGCGACCCATAATCCCCTTGAGAATGTCGACATAGTGATCGACGACGTCCTCGATGGCGGTTGTGCGGTCGATGCCGGCGTCGAGCTGGGATCGAATGTCGAAAAATGAGAGCGCGGGCAGGACCCGGGTGCAATCGAAGTAGTAGACGTTCTCGAGGGTGCCGTGCCTGGCATAATGGGTGCGAAGATAGGTGTCGGCCATGCCGTCACCCTTGGGATCGATGAGGATGTCTGCGCCATCGGTGGCGGCCTGATTGTCGAGGATGGCGGTGACGAGGCTCGTCGATTTTCCCGAGCCAGTCTTGCCGAACCAGGCCATGTGGAGTGGCTGGAGCGAGGGCGGGAGATGGAGGCGCTCGGGTGTGGCGGTGCGATCGGTGTCGAGCGGCCGCCCGAGTGCGAATCCCTCGGTGCGATACGTGGCCAGGATGTCGTCGGGCGGTCGCGTCACCGACGATCGTTCGCCCGGCGTGGGCGCGAGGCCGCGTTCGGCAAGTGCGGTGTGAGCGGTGCCGTCGAGGAGGCAAAAGCCGGGTGCTTCGGTGACGTCGGCGACGATGCCGGGACTGCGATTTGCGACCAGGGGGAGTTTCGTGACGAGGCGATCGTATTGCTGGGCGGCTGGCTCCCGGGCGACCATCGCCTCGAGGACGGATTGGGCGGTATCTCCCGTCGACATCGTGGCCTCGATACGGTGAAACTCGCCATCGAGCGGGGCGAACGCGGTGGTGAGCTCTGCGAGCGTGGCTTCGAGATCGGTCCGCGATTCGGGTGCCTCGTCTCCGTCCGTGGATGGCTCGGGATCGACCCCGACCCCGACCCCGACCCCGACTCCGACCCCGACGGCGCGGGCAGTCACGATGAACGATCGTCGGGTGTCTCGGGAGTCGAGATCGGCAAGCCGCAGGGCCACATCGCCTGTCGGCTTGGTGTCGTCGTCGCCGTTGCCGTCGCCGTCGCCGTGGCCGCGACGTGTGGCCCTCCCGAGGAGGCTCTCGACGACGCGATCGGCCGGAGTGTCTCGCCCCAGTTCGAGATCGATGCGTCGGTTGACCGCCTCGTCCGTCCACTCTGGTTTTGGTCGAAGCAGGGTCTGAAACGCCATCGGGACGCCACTTTTGACGAGTGTTTCGACGAGTCTGGAAAGCGGCAAGGCCGTCTCCTCGTCTGCGGTAAAGCCAGCAAACTGCGTGAGATGGGTCTGCCAGTCGCGACGACGGTCGCCCACTCCCTGATAGGTAACGGCCGCGATGGCCGGATCGTCGTCTCTCGTTTCGATGCCGAGTCCGTCGTCGTCGCTCGTCACGACCGGCAGCACCGAGAGCGGGTGGGTATCGAGTCGGTCGATTTCGTAGGCCTTCGGGAACAGCACCTGACAGATCGTCTCGAGGAGATCGAGTAACGACGGTTCGGAGACCCCCACGCAGTAGGTCAGGGCCCCGTCGGCCGTGCCATCGGTGACGAGTAGCCATTCGATAACCGGCGGTTCTGGCGACCCAGAGACCAGGCGAGCGAGCCAGGAAGCGTCTTCGTTCGGCACGCGAAGCTGCTGTAACCGTCGAAATTCGCTGGTGACCGTCCGCGGATCGAGGCGATCGGGCGTCGGCGTAATCTGGAGATACTCGATGCCGGTGTTTTCGGTTGCGGGAATATCGGACATCGGACCGCTCACCGGCCTCCCCCCGTGGACTGGACGACGCGGTGGCACCGACTGCGTGTGGCGATCGGCAGCGGCTGGTCGTTGTCGGCAGATTGTGAGTCGCGACGGACGGCGAGAAATCCCTCGCCTGCACACATTCGTGTCATTCTATCTGAATATATACGTGAAACGCCATAATAATTTATTCTCCAGTGTCAGGAATGTGGGGCAGCCACACCGGCGGCGTCCGGGTGCCGGTTCGCTTCTGCGGTGCAGGAAGCGTCGACCTCGTCGACCGCGATGTGACACTGAACGGCGTCCGGGTGCCGGTTCGCTATTGCGGTGCAGGAGGAGGGTGTAGGGGTGGGTGGGTGTGGGGTGGGTAGGAAATCCCTTTCCCTGGGGTCGACACCGAAGCAGGGAATGGATACAGCCCCCGTCATCGTCTATTTGTCCGCTGTTTCGTGATTGTTCCACGGTGGGTGTCGAAGAGATACTGTCGGCGATACGTGATCGACCGGGATATCATACTGATTGTGAAACCACAAGCAGCTATCGACCTGAATCTTGAATCTTTGCGAATGATGCACGGAGACCGTGTACACATCAAACTATCAACCTTCCTTTCAGCCGAATCTCCATGAAACGGCTGATCAATATACCTGCAATCTGGCCGCCGCGATTCCTACCAGTTTCAAATGATGTTTTCAGTTCCGTGCAATATACAGAGCGCACATCTCTCATCATCCTCGGTACGCTACACCATCGTGACCACGATGAGGGTAACCCCGGCAACGCCAGCGACGCTGCCGACTGCTTTGGCCAATTGTGGGCCCCACGAAACGGTTCGTTCAAGCGAGAGTACGAGCGCGATGATCGCCATCCAGAGGATGTTCATCGACCCTGCGACAACCATGAACGCGAACAATGCCCAACAACACCCCACACAGAAGAGACTAAAGCGCAAGCCCATGCTCGCAGCACCGCGAATCCCGGGCCGGTGATAGGTCATCAAAAACCCGAACGGTGACCGGCATTTATCCAGGCACTGGTACTTGTACGGGGAGAGTTGGTAGCCCCCGAACAGTAACAACACGCCACCGAAGAGGCGCGACCCATGAATGTCCACCAACGAGACGAGGGGGACCATCGCGTTGACTGCCAGGGGGATGAGACCGGTGAGCGTCCAGACGAGCGTATACACCCCGAGCAACGCGCTCAACCTGGACGCTTTTGCGGGTCCAGACATATCTTGAAGCGTCCCGTTATAGAGCCTAAATAGCGGCACCGTCGAGGGATACATCATGGCGATCATCATCGTCCCCCACATGAGTAGATAAAGTCCCACGCCGACGGGACCATGACCCATCGCCATCGCCTCGGGGACGCCCGGGTCGGACATCTGCATGTCCATCTCTCCTCCAGGCATTGGAACCCAGCGCCAGAGGATTGCAATCCACGCACCGAGCGCGATCACGTACATGACGATGGCGATGAGCGGAAGTTGGCGAACGGCGTACATCCGCTGCTTCGATTCTCGTGTGGTCATCCCAGAGGAGAGGTGGTGGTGAGGTCAGGTGTTCGCCATCTCAAACCCACCGAAGTACGAGTTATTGCCGCTGACGTCCCACGAGAAGTCCTCGTCGAAGCCGACAGTCGCTTCGGACGTTTTGCCAATGTTCGCTGTTTCCTCCGGCGGAATGAACGGGTGGGGGTATGCCGTCCCCTGGCTATCTCCGAAGCCGACGCTCTTGTCAGTCTCGATGGTGACGATATCGCCGGCACTGAACGAGAGATGGCCGTCTTCTGCCGAGTAGGAAATCGGTGCCACGACACTATCTTCGACGGTTTCGATGAGCGGGGCAGCGGCTTCGAACAACCCGCCCGCCTGGCCGGAAAAGATGGTTTCGAGGGACTCTGCTTGCGCTTCATCAGCGGCTTCGTCGATCACCAGGACGACGTGCCAGCCGCCGTCGAGGAGGAGTCCGTCCTCCCACACGAGCATCCCTGCTCCGAGCCCGTCTAGGGACACATCCCCGTACGCTCCTTCGTCGATATTCCAGAATCCGGCGAACGTACATTTGTCGTCGTTTGCTGGTTCATACCACAGACACTGGCACGGAACTGAACAGTTGCATGCTTCGATGAAGTTTCCTTTGATATTCCAGTCTTGTGTCATTGGAATTCTCCTCGACCCTCCTTCACGCTTCCTTCCAGAAGCGAAATAGTTTCGTTGAGGGTCAAGTACAAGAAACGTACGGGCGATTACATGTAGTTGACTCATGACGTTCTTGCAGTCGCTGACGCTCGTGCAACCCATACAATGACATGCCTAGCCCTGATGAAAAGCGTCATTTAGCAATCCTATCGAGTGGTGATTCGGGGGAGGGAACACGAAATGCACGAGATCGATTTGGTGAACTCCCGCTCATTCGTACACCACACTTTTGATTGAGTTTAGATAGGTTTCTACTCATCGCGGTCCGCTGATCTCCTTCAGTTATCTGGCCATCCGTCTCCGCTCAAGACCAGATCTTGATGCGTATGCCC
>JBKGZK010000113.1:0-4666 GCA_046545615.1 Natronomonas sp. | reverse complement strand
ATGGGGACGGAGGGATTTGAACCCCCGATTTACTGATATCTCCGGTATGCGCCTCGGATCTCCAGAGGGTCGTCAACGCGGACGGTGATCAGCCGGCCGCTCGGTATATCAGTCTGGAGTTGTCGTCACCGGGCGCGTGGCCTCTGGAGTCAGTCGCCATGCCTGGCTTGGCCACGTCCCCTCGAACATGGATAATTCCGATCGGTGTAAATGGGTTTCGATTCGACGGGTTTCACCGCGTGCAGACGTCCGGGACGATCCCGGACGGAAACAAAGGAAGGGCCTGCGTCAGCGGGGGGATTACAACCAGGGGACGCGATCCTCGACGGTGTCGTCCGGCAAGGACTCATCCGTGTCCCCGTCAGAACCCGAGGCCGAGACGTCCCCGGTTAAGTCGGGTACGGTAGCGGATTCCTCATCGGCAGGGGCGATGTCTCCACCATCGGATATCGACCGTGCGGAACCACCGAATCCGGTAGCCGACTCGCCGGCATCGGAAGTTGCCGAGTCAGCGATCTCGTATTCGTCCGCACTCGAGGGATCGAACGCCAGGAGCCCAGTCAGTAGGAGAACTGCCAGGGCGATCGGGGTGCCGGTTTCTATCGGCCCGATACCCAGAAGAGACAGCGGGAGCACACCCAGGGCAACAGCGCTCCCGAATCGGAAGCGATCCACGTCGACGTTCCCTCGGAGCCAAGGCCCAAACAGCGCCACGCCGAGGGCAAAGCTGACACCGATCATCGCTGCCCCCGTTCCGTAGAGGATTGCCGTCGGTTCGGCGATGAACGCGAGTTCGACGCCATTCGGACTGATACTCGCGACGAGCCCCAGCCCGATGATCACGCTCGGGCGGGGGAGGTATTCACCGATCGTTGCGCTCGCGGTTTTGGCCGCGATCGCGAGAATCACGAGCGCCGCGAACCGCTCGAAGATGCCGAGGTCGATCAGGGTCTCGATCGTGGGCGCGATCGCCGCCTGCAACGCGGCCAGCGGTACGACGAGCGCCCCGACGAGCAGGACGCTACGGATCTGATCGCGACGGGTGCCGTCCATCTCGGCGAGCACGACGGCGAGCGTCGCGCTGCCGCCGAAGATCAACAGGCCGACTTCGAGCATGCCGAGGAGGCTCGATACAGCCCCCGCGAGCACGAGAGCGGCGAAGATTCCGTCGAGTAACGGAAGTGCCATGACGGTCGCCAGCAGGCGGGTCCCCTCTCCCACTTGCTGCTCTAGTCGAAGGGCGACCGGGTGTCGAGAAACGCTCATCCCTTACTGAAGCCGGCCCTCACCGTGGGACGAGTGGCGGTGGACGTCGCGATAGCGCCTCGACGGGCCGAAGTTCGCGACTTTCTCCGCTGTTTTAGTGTCCATCGTAAATGTAAAGCCGCCGGTCTGAGCGGTCGACTGGCCGGCAATGCATTGTTCGATGGAGCTAGCGGAGTCCATACCCAAATGAACCGTCGACTAACCCATAAGTGTTGTGTGGGAATTGCCGACATGCATCTCGAGGTCCGGACCCATCGGTTGACGTATCGATACGAACGGCCTCAGATTGACGTCTTTTCGGGACAAACGGTCAATTCCATGAGACGGTGACGAAGCGCGCGAATGTATCACTGACCGATAGATTGGTGGTACGTCAATAGGTGGTCGAAGGTCTTCCGAGTGACGACCCCAGTGTATGTGAGGATAGCCACGTGACAGAGAGATATGTAAAGGAAGCGGGCCTGTGAAGGTGACAGAAGTCCACCACGTTGGGTACCTGGGCCATCACCTCGAACGGTCCCAAAATTTCGTCAGAGCCACATTTACGAACCCGTCGACCCAGCCGAGCCCCCCATCGTCAATACCGCGTAGATCATCACGATCGGAAGTGAGGCCCCGATAGCTCCGGAAAGACTTCCGACGATACCAATTCCCATCGTAGAAACAACCCAGGCGGTCGGAATGGCAACGAGAGCCCCGATCAGGAGGACGCGGACGATCGATACCATACAATCAGAAACGATCCTGGTAACGAAGAATCCACCGACGGTAGGGAGTCACGAGTGGCATCGCTCGGAAATATCACCGTCGTTTTGGGGGGAGTCTGGAAGCAAAGTTCCCCGAGGCTGAATCGTGTCAGCGCGCCACATATCGCGCTCTCGCAACCCTTTTGGGTAGCCCCGCCCGACGGTTTACATGGCGAGCGAACCGTTCTCCGAGAAACTCCAGGTTCCCGAGGCGCTGACGTTCGACGACGTGTTGCTCCGTCCGAAAGAGAGCCGCGTTGAACCCGACGAGGCCGAAACGAAGACGCGGGCGTCGACCAACGTCGAACTCAACATACCCATCCTCTCGGCCGCGATGGACACCGTGACCGAGGCGGAACTCGCGATCGAGATGGCCCGACACGGCGGCCTCGGGGTCCTCCACAGGAACATGCGTATCGACCACCTAGTCGAAGAAATCGACCGGGTTAAAACTGCAGACCAGCTCATCATCCCCCACGAATCCGTCGTCACTGTCGACCCCGACATGTCCGTCCGGGACGCCGACAACCGAATGATGAACGAGGGCGTGGGAGGTGCACCAGTAATCAACACCCGCGGGGAAGTGCTCGGGATCATCTCGAGTACCGACGTGCGTCCACACCTGGAGGTTGCCGAGGACGATCCGGTCTCGGAGGCCATGACGGACGAAGTCATCACGGGTCCCGAGGACATCACGCCTCGAGAGGCCTTCGAGATGATGTACGATCACAAAATCGAACGCATCCCCATCGTCGACGATGAGAACCTGCTCGTCGGACTCGTGACGATGCAGGGGATCCTCCAGCGTCGCGAGTACGATGCGGCCATCCGCGACGACCAGGGTCGACTCAGGTGTGGGGCCGCCGTGGGGCCCTTCGAGGAGGACCGTGCACAGGCCGCCGACGAAGCGGGCGCCGACGTCATCTTCGTCGACTGCGCGCACGCACACAATCTGAACGTCATTGATTCGGCCCGCGAGATGGCTGAAACCGTCGACGCCGACATCGTTATTGGCAACGTCGGAACCCGGGAGGCCGCCGAGGCGGTCGTCGACTTCGCGGACGGAATCAAGGTCGGCATCGGTCCCGGATCCATCTGTACCACGCGAATCGTCACCGGTGCCGGGATGCCACAGATTACAGCCGTCTCGGAAGTGGCCGACGTCGCCGCCCCCGAAAACGTTCCCGTCATCGCCGACGGCGGGATTCGCTACTCCGGCGACGCGATCAAGGCCATCGCCGCCGGGGCAGACGCAGTGATGCTCGGATCATACTTCGCCGGGACAGACGAGGCCCCGGGTCGCGTGATCACGATGAACGGCAAGCGATACAAGCAGTACCGCGGCATGGGGAGCGTCGGCGCGATGAAATCTGGCGGCGGCGAACGATACCTCAAAGACGAACCCGAGGACGACGACGAGTACGTCCCAGAGGGTGTCGAGGCGGCGACCCCCTACAAGGGAAGCCTCGCGTCAGAACTCCACCAGCTCGTGGGGGGGATGCAATCCGGGATGGGTTACGTCGGTGCCGAATCCATTCCCGAGTTCAAGAAACGAAGCGAGTTCATCCGCGTCTCCTCGGCAGGACAGACCGAAAGCCACGCCCATGACGTGGTTATCACGGACGAAGCTCCTAACTACGAACCAGACGGCTGAGTCCGTTCTTTCGATTCCCATTGGTGGAATTCGAGCGGAGTCGATCGATCTCGACGATACATGATCGGCGGCCGATCGGGGATCACCCACCTGTTTTAATCCGTCGCGGGTCGAAGTTGATGTATGGTCAACGTCCTCGTACCGATGGACGGGTCGCCCCCGTCGTGGACCGCACTCGACCACGCCGCATCGATAGTCGATGACGGCACGATCACCGTTCTCCACGTCGTCGACCCCATGTCGATCATGTACTCCGGCGACGAGGAGGGATACTACGATCCCGGCAGCTACGAACGTGCTCGTGAGCGTGGTGAGGACCTTCTCGAAGAAGTACGCGAGCACCTCGTCAGCGAGGGTGCCCTCGAGTCGACCGAGTTTCGGGACGTAATCGAAGTCGGCCGTCCCTCCACGACCATCGTCGAGTACGTTGAGGATCACAACGTGGATCACGTCGTCATGGGTAGTCACGGGCGGACTGGCGTCTCCAGGCTATTGCTCGGGAGCGTTGCCGAAACGGTCGTCCGTCGGATTCCGGTTCCGGTTACGATCATCCGGTAAATTTCGGGCGAGTCTGTGGGAACCGACGATCAGTAGAGGTATTCGAAGAGTCCCCGAAGCTCAGGTTCGAGTTCGGTGTCGTACGCACGTTCGATCCACAGGAGGTTGCTCTCGAAGGCCGGGCGGATCAATTCTTCGCGGTCGTTCGCCCGGAGACAGCCAAGTATCGCCACGAACTCGTTGCCAGAGAGTCGATCGCGACCGCGGTAGTCCCGACGGACTGCGGTCGCGAGGTCGTTTGAACCGGCCTCGGCGATCGCCGACTCGAGGGCCCGAGCCTCGCGTTCGGTGAGGTGGTCGAGACGATACCCGTTATCGGGCGTCGATCCAGGAGATTTCTCACCCGGCACGGGCCACATTCACACGGCAAACACTTTAACTCCCATTCACGCTCGAACGAGAACGAGAACAAAGATGGGTCTACGTCGAACGACGACGGGTT
>JBKGZK010000112.1:0-4668 GCA_046545615.1 Natronomonas sp. | reverse complement strand
TAGACAGTCTCGGTGGTTCTCATAAATCGAGAAGGGACAATTTCCCCCTGACACGTACAAGATCGGGTATGGGGAATCTCGTCTCCGAGGTAGCCACGGGTCCCTATGGGCAGTTACGAGACGACAACGGGTCAGTTACGTTCCAGCTCTATCGAGTTTCCTTGCATCGGCCAGTTCGCCGACCTCCTCCCACTTTTCGTCGACCAGTTTCCGCTGTCGAAGTCGTATCGGTCCGCCCGGTTGCGTTCCGGTGGTCAGTTCGACCAGGAGTTCACGTTCCACGTGGTGACCCCTGGCGAAAAATCCCCGAATCTCGGATACTTCGACATCGTCGAGGAACACTTCCAACGTTTCGCCGTCCTGTAGTTCCAGTTCCCATTCGCCACTTCCCAGTTTGCCCATCGTGATCGTGAGGGTATCTAGTGCCATATCCTCCTGTTTGGCCTCTAGTCTCCTAATATCGATTGCCTGGTATCGATTGGTGAGAACATTCAGAAGACGTATGAGCCAGGTATTTATCGAGTGAATCGAATCGGCTAGCGAACCAATTCGATACGTTTCTGCCAGTTGTTGGTTCGCACGACGAACAGTCGGCGACAGCTACCCAGAGAGCCGTCGTTATCCGAGACAAGTGCGGAGTCGTATTCGATACGTTCGAGTCCGATAGCTACCAGTAGCCGGGGATCGTATCCGGCCGCGATTTCAGATGTGATACGTGGGGCTTCCGCCCAAAGAGAGCAAAGCAGAGCTGGTCGATGCTAATCAGAGAGCCCTTCCGAAATGCGGCGGCCGATTCCGACATAGCCGTTCCTGGGAAACCACTCAAATAGTGTCGTCCGGACCGTGCTCGTCGCGCATTCGACGGGCTTCGTTGGCAAACCGAGTTTGGCGATCCGGATCATCGACGGCCCCCAGGTTGCCCGGCTCGACTTCGAGCGCCGCTGTCGTCGTTCGTTGATCCGTATACGAGGTAAGTGCCCGTTCCTTGCGGTAGTACTGCGTTCCATCCGGGGTGGCGTACGTGAGTATGATGAGGTTCTGCTCGTCGTCCGAATAGGTTCGTTCGACGAGCCACACGCGGATCTCGTTGGAGGTTGACGTACTCATACTCACGTATACGGCGGATGAAACCTTTAACACTGGGTGAATGGAACCCGATTCGGCGACCGATGACGAAGTCTAGACGCGAGGGAAGTGGTTTTTACGGCCGCGGAACTCCGGTTTCTATATGCAGACCCACATCGTCCCGGTCGGGTTCGACTACGACCGGTTGATCGCACCACTGGTACGCGACCAGCTCGACGTGGATCGGGTCATTCTTCTCGAGGGTGCGGTCGGGAGTGAAGCGAACGTGGAGTACTCGAAACGTCTCTCGCAAAAGCTCGAACAGGATTTTACCAACCTGCTCGGTGCTGAAACGGAGCAGTTCGTCGTCGAGGATGTCTACGACTACGATGCTGCTTTCGAGCAGGCATATACGTTGATCAACGACGAACTGGATGCCGGCGAGGAAGTGTGGGTCAACGTGAGTGCGATGCCACGGACCGTCTCGTTTGCTTTTGCGACTGCCGCCCACTCGATCATGGTCGAACGCGAGGGCGACCGCGACCGTATTCACACCTACTACACGGTCCCGGAGAAGTATCTCGAGACGGAACTTGCCGAGGAACTTCGCACCCAGTGTTCACTACTCGAGGAGGTTCTCGAAGGAAATCCCGACACCGACCGGATTCGATCGGAAATCCGAGAGGCTCGATCCTTACTCGCGGAGTTCGACGAACGTGGCACCACCATCGGTGCCAAAGAGTTCGACGGCAGTCACATCATCGAGCTCCCCGTCGCATCCTTTTCGAACGTCAAACCCTTCGAGGAGCTCATCCTGTTTACCTTGGGCGAACACGAGGAGTTCGAATCCGTGAGCGAACTCGCACAGACGCTCGCCAGGGAACTCGGCGAAGAGTACACCGACTCCTTCCGGTCGAAAGTGATCTACAACGTCGACCGCCTCGGCCCGGGTGGCAAAGGGTACATCGAACAGGAGGAACACGGGAAGTCCTACCGAACCCGACTGTCGCGTATCGGCGACCTGTGGGTGCGGAGCCACGCGGACCAGGCCAACTTTTGACCTCCCCCTCGAAACGCGTCGTATGGAAGATGCTGTACACGCGGGTGTGAGTTTCGAAGTCGACGAAGAAACCGCCCTGATTCTCTCGAGCATCGACGAGTTTATCGAGCGGGAAGTGCGACCACTCGAAGAGGAACTCGGGGAGACATACACGAATCCTCGGAAGCGACACGAGGACGACGGCAGGGTCGTCGAAGAGGTTCGTGAGGCCAAGCGAGAGATTCGACAGAAATCCGCAGAAGCTGGATTCTATGCGATGAATCTGCCGGAGGATGTCGGAGGCGAAGACGTCTCGAACGTGACCTGGTACCGGGCGAACAAGCACGTTGCTGCCAAAGGTCCGGGGCTTACCGAGAGCGTCCTGGCCGGACCCGAAGGGCCAAAGCCCCTTCTCGCACAGGCTGAGGGCGACCAGATTGACCACTACCTGAAACCCACGGTTCGAGGGGAGAAATCAACTGCGTTCGGGCAGACAGAACCCGGCGTGGGGTCGGATTCGCCCAACATGGAAACGACAGCCCGACGCGACGGCGACGAGTGGGTCATCGACGGCGCGAAACAGTGGATTACGAATGCACCCGACGCGGATTTTGCCCAGATTTTCGCCCGAACGACGCCACAGGAAGAAGCCGGTCGCTACGGTGGGATCACCTGTTTCATCGTGGAAGCGGACGAATACGAGGTCACCACGCTGAACAATGCTGTCGGACGCGTCGGCCAGCAAGGCCAGATCGCCCTCGATGGAGTTCGCGTTCCCGACGACCGGATCCTCGGGACGCTCGATGAGGCCTTCTACGACGCAATGGGGTTCCTTTCGCTGGGCAGACTCGAAATCGGTGCCCAGGCCGTGGGGCACGCAGAATATCTCCTCGATCGAGGGGTCGAATACGCAAACGAACGCGAGGCGTTCGGTCGGTCGATCGGATCGTTCCAGGGAGTCTCACACAAGCTCGCAGCGGGTCGGGCCCGGGCTTACGCGGCTACCGCTGCGGGCCTCCGTCTCGCGTGGGAGGTCGATCGTGGCAATCCCGCCATCGAAGAATCCTCGATCGTCAAGTATCTCTCGAGTAACGTCCTCTTCGACGTCGCCGACGACGTGGTGCAGATTCACGGCGGAAACGGGCTTGCAGAAGAGAATCCATTCATGGACGGTCTCCACACCGGACGGATGCTCCGGATCGTCGAGGGAACCGACGAAATTCAGCTCAAAACCATCGCCGGACAGATGGGTATCGGGGACTGATCGTTTGGCCCGATGGAGCCGACGATCGGAATTTGAAAATATCCAGTAACTCAAATGCGCATTTGACCATTCGATGCCTCCTTATTACCATGCATCGTTGTATCGAATGCGCTGAACGCTTCGGCCCTCCCCGTTCGAGAACTGCCCACCAGCGCCTGCATGCGACGACTCCCCCCCCCGCCGTCGCGTGCTCATGATCCCCACCTGGCCGCGTTCGGCGCACGTTTTCATGCCGGATCGATCCTAAACGACTCCAGCGTCTCGCCCGAGGGTTGCACGAGTCGTCCCACGAGTGCGGAGCCATCGGTTTCGAGTTCGGCGTGGGCGGGCCGGAACCATCGGGGGTTCGCGTGGCTTCCCGGATTCAATGCCGGCAGGTCGAGATCCCGAAATTCCGGCTTGTGTGAGTGACCGAACACGATCAGATCGGCTTGCGACTGTCTTCCGAACATGGTCATGTCGATACTCGACCGACCGTGCCCGTGGACGACGCCGATACGAAATCCCTCCCACTCGACGACGCGTTGGTCAGGGACGCGTTCGCGAATATATAACGGATCGTTGTTTCCGGCTACGCCCCGGAGATCACAGACCGACTCGAACGCGTCGAACACCGCAGGCGTTACGAAGTCACCCGCGTGTATGACGAGATCTGCTGTCTCGACGGCTTCGAGAGTCCGCCCATGAAGCCTGTGGGATTCCCGACCGTGGGTATCCGAAACCACCACGAGCATACCAGGGATAGACGACCTGTCTATTAAGGGACTCCGGATGGCACACACGCCGGGAGCGTGGCGCTTTTGGCGTATCCGCCACCTACTCCTGACATGCTCACTGCTGGCGTCATCGCCGTGCAGGGCGACGTCGCCGAACACGGCAACGCGATTCGGGACGCAGCGCAACGACACGACGAGACTGCGGAGGTCCGTGAGATCCGAACCTCGGGAATCGTTCCAGACTGCGACCTTCTCTCGATGCCGGGTGGCGAGTCGACTACAATCTCGCGATTACTGGACGAGGAGGGAATCGACGAGGAGATCGCCGACCACGTCAATGCGGGGAAGCCGCTTCTTGCTACGTGTGCTGGGTTGATCGTCGCCAGTCGCGACGCAGCAGATTCGAGGGTTCGAACGCTGGATCTCCTTGACGTGGCTGTCGACCGAAACGCCTTCGGACGCCAGCGAGACAGCTTCGAGACGTCGCTGGACGTGGTCGGTCTCGATGACCCGTTTCCGGCCGTGTTTATTCGCGCACCAGTCGTGTCCGCCGTCGGTGAAGGTGTGTCCGTACTCGCGACAGT
>JBKGZK010000111.1:0-4693 GCA_046545615.1 Natronomonas sp. | reverse complement strand
CATCGATGCTGTTCGTCGACGACGAGGAGACCGAAGAGATACTCTCCGCGCTCGCGTCCGAGACGACGAGGAACGTTTTCTGTGCGCTCAACGAGGACGCGCTAACTGCGTCCGAGGTCGCCTCGGATCAGCAACTCTCGCTGCAAAACGCCAGCTACCACCTCGATAAACTCCGCGATACCGGCCTCATTACCGTTATCGATACCTGTTACTCCGAAAAAGGCCGGAAGATGGACGTTTACGCGGTTTCAAGCGACTGGACGGTACTCGTCCTCGGGACGCGAGATGATGGACCAGGTCTCCGTCGTGCCTTCCAACAGATGGCGGGGGCCGTTGGCGCGCCGGCAATTCTCATCGCGGTCTGGTCGTCTCTGGCCAATCTGATGGAACCCCTGACGGAAGTGTGACGACGAGCGAGTTTCTCCGGGTTATCAGTGGGAGCTACCTGTCGAAGATGCTGTGGACGTACTGGTGTGCGAATACTCCGAAATAGCACGTCGACAGGAGGGCGTCGATGAGCAACCGTGGCAGACTCGCCGTCGACAGCCCCAGCGATCGGATCGCGACGGTTGTGTCAGCGACTGTCATCGAAAGGACGGCCGGTCTATTCGCGTGCGCGACCCGGGCGTCGAGGAGGAATCCAATCCCGAAGATTGCAACGAGTCCGAGCGTCAACACGATGGCTCTCCGTCGATGAAGGCTCGTGAGCTGCCAGCTCGCCCGTACTGCTGACAGCGGACCGTACCCGCCGACGAAACACGCCTCCGGAACGAAACAGAACTTCACCAGAGCATAGATCAGCAGGACGGCAGTCAGAAGTACCAATCCGAGATCTATCGCGGCCGATTCGAGCGTTATTCCCAGGACATCGACCATGTAATCGATCGCTGTGGATGCGCCGACGGCAACCACGAATACTATCGCGAAAAGCGTTCCCGCAACGACCAGCGAGGCACCGACGAATCCCGGTATCCGCCCGAGTATTAATCGGGTTGAGGTGGTCGGGTCGGGGCGTTGGCCGCTCAGGTGCCCGGCTCCGGTGACGCCGACGTATCCACGGGCTACGAATATCCCCACGAGGCCGACCAGGGCACTCGTCATCGCGGGTCGGACGGGGGTCGAGAGCGCCAGAAGCTGCAAAATGCCGACGATCACCAGCGCGGCAAACACCGACGGACGATTCCACAGGAGCCGGCAACTCCAGAGAAACGAGCCGGCGAATGATCGTCGAACGACGGTATATCTGATTCCCTGACAGCGTATGCATCCACACCCGGAGACGTCACGACGGTGTCTGATCGTCGGTCTGTGGGAGGGGGTGGTCGGTTCGTCGTGGACGGACGCCATGGACGGTCGAGATCTGATACCTGTGGTGCTCTTACGCCACTACCGATGCGACGCAGTTTGGAGACGAGTGCGTGTGGTGTGCGGTCGGAGTCGAATCGAATTGGACGCGTGTCAACGTTCGGTACGCGGATATCATCGATCGATTTTTTACCCGGGGAAAAATACACCCTTCGATGCCCTCCGAGCGCGAACAGGTCGTCGCGCTACTCGTGGTCGCTGGCGCTCTCGTGGTTCTCGGCGTCGACCCGATGGCGATGTCTGCGGCCGACATTCCCGATCCCGAAGTTCCCCCCGGAACCCTGCTAGCGGAGGCCTCCGAAACCGTCGAAGAACAACCCATCTCTGGAATTCGCACCGAAACGATCAGACGGCCCACGGAACGCCGAGAAGTCACCGTCGCGGTGCGCGAGAATCCGCCCCATCAATCCCGCATCGAAGTCGTCGAAGTTACGGATGCGGATTCAGAGACTGCGTCGGAATCGGCGGCCAGACGGACGGTGGCGGGAGACGAAGTCGTGCCCGTCGAAACGACGGTTATCAACGGCTCGATTCAATGGCACTACTATTCCGACGAAGAACGCGTCATTCGGCAGGAGTCCGACGGCTACTGGATCAGCGAAACACAGTCGTTCGGGATCCACGCACGAGAGATGCTGGATGTCCTCGAACCCAGCTACGCCGGAACCGAGGTGGTCGAGGGTCGCGAAACCTACGTCGTCGAATTGGACGCCCCCGACGACGAGACAGTTGACCTCTCTTTGGATCTCCAGGTCGGTGACGCCGAAACGACGATGGACTTCCAGCAGTTCCAAAACGAGACGTGGTCCCTCGCGAAGGAGACCTGGTGGATCGACGTCGAAACGCGATACCCGATCAAACAGCGCATCGAGTGGGCAGATCGAGACGGTACGATCGTGGCGAGCACTACTCGCGTCTACGAGGAACTCGAGGTAGGCGTCGAGTTCGACGACGATCGGTTCGAGTTCGACCCTCCGGCGGAGGCGGAGGTCACCGAACCGACCCGACCGGACCCGGATCGATACGATACTCGTGAGGATGCTGCTGACGAGGTTTCCTTCCCCCTGCCCGAACCCGAGCTTGCGGCGGAGTACGAACTTGTCGACGTCATGGTCCAGGATCGCGGGAACGTCACAAGTGCCGTACTCCTGTACTTCGACGGGAATACGTCGATTTCGATCGGCGTCCGCGACGGTGATCCGATTACCGCCGAAAACGACGTCGTGGCAACGAACGTCGGTGAGATAGACGGCGTTATCATGGCTCACGATGGACGGCCATTCATTAGCTGGGACTGTGGGGAACTTGCCTACCGGGTACACGGTCCGCCCGATATCGAAACGCTCGTTGGAACGGCAGAGTCAGTGGGCTGTTAGCTGTCGTCGACGTAGGAGGGTCGTCAATTCGTTGGTGGAAGGTAACGGGCGAAACCCTCTCGGATACGCCGTGGCTCAGTCACCGGTCGCCGCGCAGTTGTTCGGTCCGAGTTCGAGCTCGGTCGTCGATTGCTCGTCGCCGGGCGTGTCCCGACCGGCGTTAACGTCGATAATCGTTTCGTAGTTGGCTGGCTTCTCCGGAACGGAATCGGTGACTCGACGGACGAACGCGGCTCGATCCACGTTCAGGAGTCCGAGACTGGTTCGCACCGTTCCGATCGTGGTCGAGACTGGCTCGCCGGGAGTGGCGCCGGTCGTCCCGTCTGCATCGACCGAGAAGTGTCCCGGGAGCACCGAGACGTCGTCGGGCTCCGAAAGGAGGGTCCGGTGGAGCGAGTTGTAGAGGAGTTCCGCACCCTCGGGGGCGTCACCCTCGCCGAACTGGAGTTCGGTTCGCCCCACCGAATCGACGAACAGGGTATCGCCGGTAAACACGGCTTCGGCGTCCACGAGATAGCTCACAATCTCAGAGGTATGTCCCGGTGTCGAAAGCGCCTTGACGTCGATGTTGCCGACTCCGACGACCTCGTTATGTTCGAGCGGGGTGTAGTCGTAGGTCACGCCGCGATCGGCAGCGTCTTCGCCGAGGAAATACGTTGCCCCGACGTGCTCGGCGAGTTCGGGGCCGCCGGAGAGGTGATCGGCGTGGACGTGGGTGTCGAAGACGAACTCGATCGAGTATCCCCGATCGGAGGCGAGCGCGGCGAATTTATCGACATGTCTCGTCGGATCGATGACTGCCGCAACCTCGGCGGCTGGATCCGCGACGAGATAGCCCAGACAGCCCTTGGCTCGACGCTGGAATTGGACGATTTCTATGTCGCCGACCGTTGGAACGTCCACCACGTCGTAGACCTCGCTCCAGCCCTCCATGCCGTCAGTGACGACGGTGATGTCCTCGTACCCGCCCTCTTCGAGCCGGGTGGCGATGTCGAACGACGAAATACCCTTTGCACAGATAGTGACGATATGGTCCTCTGGTTTCAGTCCCGTCCGTGTCCGAAAGTCGTCGACCTCGAAGTCGTGATCGGGTTTGTATGTGTACTGGATCGCGTCCTGGATGTGCCATCCCTCGTAGCTCTCGTCCGGGCGCGTATCCAGCAATGCGAACGATCGCTCGTCGTCGATCCAGTCGCGAAGTTTCGGTGCGTCGATTTGCTCAACCATGGAACTACTAACGAACTCGCGGAGGATAACCAGTGCGGCTGTTTGTGGGGAGTTGATCCGAAGAAAATCACAGGACTGCCCACATCACGACGCCTGCAGACGTGGAAAATCGAATGCCGCGTCCCCAATCAGTGCTCGTGACCGAGGGCTTCGTTGCACATCTTGTTGAGTTCCGCAATCTTTTCCCGGACGCGCTCGGGCTTGTCTTCGGGTGGTTCTTCGAGGGCCGGTTGCTCGTGTGCGTCCGGTTCGCCGACGATGACGCTCCCGATCATTCCCATTGTTTCGTGGGGAACGCAGTAGTAGTGGTAGACACCTTCGGTCTCGAAGGTGTGCTCGAACCTCGCACCCTCCTCTGTCAGTAAGCCGCTGTCGAAGGCTGCCGCCCCGTCCGGCACGAGCTGGGGTTGATCGTAGTCGGGATGGTAGGCAGTCGCCGTGTGACTCCCGCTCTCGTTGTGGAAGGTCACGGTCCCGCCGAGGTTGACCCGAATGACATGGGGTACGAAGTGTTCCCCCTTGGACGTGGAGGCCATCGCTACTTCAGCGGCGTCGACGGGTGCGCCGACCGCTTCGTCGTGATCGTCATCGTGGCCGTCTTCCTCGTCGTCGTGGCCTTCCTCCGGTTCGTCTTCGTCGTGGCCCTCTTCATTTGCTGGCGTCTCCGTCGGTGTCGGTTCCTCCTGCGGTTCGGTGGACGATCCAACACATCCGGCGAGTCCAGC
>JBKGZK010000110.1:0-4879 GCA_046545615.1 Natronomonas sp. | reverse complement strand
CGCTCCAAATAGAATCACGCTCCGCCCCGCACAGTCTATTCACGCCGTCGAACGACGTGCTGGTGCTGGGACTTCGAGAGCCAGCCGTCAGCAAGCTCCGGTATCTCCGCTCGGCGTTCGAACGCTTGCCTGTGCTCTGTGAAGCGAGTATCCAACCAATCGTCCCGGTTGGGGTCCCCCTCATTCTGTTCGAGTTCGTGAATCCGGTGGGCAAGCTTCCGAAGCGGGCGAGCGGCTCACGTGTCGGCAAATAGTATCGCCTTCTCCGTCTCGCGTTCGATGCACCCGACGACCTCGGTTGGCGGGGCGCCTTCAAGATAGCCCGCTTTCTCCTTGGCCAGCCAGTCGTGATTCCTCTGAACCCTCGACTGGCACTATAATGCGATAGGGCATACTCTACCGTTCACTCCTACCCTCCGGTGCCGGGCTGTAACAGACAGGATTTAATCTAGACCGATTTCCCGGTTCGTTGTGGGCACCCACCCGCTCGCCTCGCTTGGGCTGGGTGGGAAACTCGCCGCAGAAATGCGCTGGCTGGGATTTGAACCCAGGTTGTGACCATGGCAAGGTCACGTGATACCACTACACTACCAGCGCGCTTTCGGCGTCTAAACGAACCCGGGAACGCAATAAAAGGCTTGCGAATCCACCGATGTCGGCCGTCACCGATAGCCGATTTCCGGCGACAATTTCACGCTGCTCGGCACGAACAGGCCTCGTCCCCTGGCGAGCTGGTTTCCGTCGTCGTCACGAATCGCCGACTCGGCGATGTACTGATCCGGATGTTCGTTTATCACCTCGCCGACGGCGTGCATCGATCCGGAAGAGACCGGACGCGTCATGTAGACGTTGAACTGCGTCGTCAACAGAAAGACGTCCTCGACGAGCGAGTTCGCAGCAAAGAACGCGGCGTCGTCGAGCGCCTTGAAATAGGCGGTCCCATGGACTGCCCGCGCGGGATGAAACAACTTCTCGGAGACAGGCAGTTCGAGTTCGGCACGTCCCTCCTGGATTTCGAGCGACGGCTCGAAGAACTCGTTGATCGGGGCCGATTCGAGGTACATCCGTTCGAGTTTCCGGTAGTGGTCGGTCACGACGAGTTCACCTGGCCGCCGGTACACGCAGGCCGCATAACCGTGTTCCGGGATTCCCCTGCGAGAAATGCAGGTGTGCTGAACTGGTAGTTCCAACGAAAGAAGAGAATTCGTTCGAAGGCAGTAGTTCGCAGAAAGGAAGAAAACTCGCCGGAATGCAGTCATTCGGTTGAAAGGGGTGGTTGAATTAATGGGGGAGAGCGTTCGGAGCGGTTTTCACAACTAACCACGCACATTGAATTCAGTCGGTGTCCCACCTGTGTGCCGACCCCGACCGGTATCGGACCGATCGAATCGGGATTTGGTGTGTTTGGACCGTTCAGGCCCTGTCAACGCCCCCCACGACGGAGCTGGACCGCGATGCTTTTAAGCGTGGATTCGGTATGATCGGCACAGTCTAGTGGATGGACGCGGAAGCGTCACGGCATGACACGTAGCGTGCTCGTGCCGTCGTCGGTGACCCGCGAAGCCGAGGACAAACGCGAGGCAACTCGCAAACTCGGTTACGTCGCCCGCGCGGCGACAATATTTCGGGTCGATCGCCTCGTCGTCTTCCCCGATCGGGAGGGCGAGAGGCGATTCGGCGGCGGGTTCGTGCATACCGTGCTGTCGTACGCCGCCACACCCCCCTACCTCCGAAAGGAGGTCTGGGGCAGGCGGGACGAACTGGAGTACGTCGGCGTGCTGCCGCCGCTCCGCATCCGTTCGCAGACCGGCTCCGGATCCAACGGTTCGGGGTCGTTAAGACAGGGAATCGTGACCGAGGTCGGACCTGACGGCCGCGTCCGGGTCAATTGCGGACTGCAACACCCGATCTCCCTTCCCGCTCCCGCAGGGGAGTACGAGGAGGGAGAGCGCGTCACCATCAGGGTCTCTTCGCGACGGCCGGTTCGCGCGAAGCTCGTCGATGAATCCCCACCAGGATTCGCCGTCGAGCGCGCGGGAATCGACGAGTCGCTTGCCCGCCCGGATGCCGGCGTACGAATCGCCGCGTCCCGGCTGGGTGAGCCGCTTTCGGTCGATCAACTCGGCCAGCTGGTCGAGCAGGTCGCCGACGGCCTGACAGTCACCTTCGGCGCTCCCGAGCGGGGGCTTCCGGAGATACTCGACTGTGAGCCGGGCGAGGAGACGTTCGACGACGAGCCGGAAACGCAGTTCGACCTCTGGCTCAATACGGTTCCGAAGCAGGGCAGCGACGTCGTGCGAACGGAGGAGGCGATGTTCGCCACGCTCGCGGTCCTCACACTGGAGTGACACACATGCCACAACCAAGCACACCACGCAAGGGCTCGATGGGCTTTAGCCCCCGCAGCCGTTCGGCCAGCGAGGTCCCACGATTCAACTCGTGGCCGGACGACGACGGTCAGCCAGGGCTGCAGGGCTTCGCCGGCTACAAGGCCGGTATGAGCCACGTCGTTGCCATCAACGACGAGCCGAACTCCCCCCGCGAAGGGACGGAGGAGACCGTGCCGGTGACCGTCGTCGAGACGCCACCGATGCGGGCTGTTGCCGTCAGAGCCTACGAAGACACACCGTATGGACAGCGCCCCCTGACCGAGGTCTGGACGGACGACGTTCACGATGACCTCGAACGCGCGCTGTCGGTCCCAGAGGAACAGCACGGAGACGCGGAAGCGGACATTCGCGAGGCGCTCGAGGAGGGCATCCTCGGGGACGTCCGACTCATCACCCACACCGTACCGGGTGCGCTTCCGAGCATCCCGAAGAAACGCCCCGACGTGATGGAGACGCGCGTCGGTGGCGGCTCGCTCGCCGACCGCTTCGAGTTTGCATTTGACGCGATCGACGACGGCGGCGAGCTTTCGATCACCGACGTGTTCCGTGCCGGCGAGTACGCCGACGTCGCGGGAGTCACGAAGGGCAAAGGCACGCAGGGTCCCGTCAAACGATGGGGCGTGCAAATGCGGAAAGGGAAACACGCACGCCAGGGCTGGCGCCGACGCATCGGCAACCTCGGCCCGTGGAATCCCTCCCGCGTCCGGTCGACGGTCCCACAGCAGGGTCAGACCGGCTATCACCAGCGAACCGAACTCAACAAGCGGATCGTCGCACTCGACGACGAGGCAGTAACACCCGACGGCGGGTTCGTCAACTACGGCGACGTCGACGGGTCGTACGCGCTGATCAAGGGTTCGTTACCGGGTCCGAAAAAGCGGCTCGTCCGCCTTCGCCCGGCCGTCCGGCCGGGAGATCAGCCCCGGCTTGATCCGGAAGTTCGGTACGTCTCGACGGCTTCCAACCAGGGATAACTCATGAACGCAACAGTATACGATCTGGACGGCGACGACGCGGGCGAACTCGAGCTCCCGGACGTCTTCGAGACGACTTACCGGTCCGACCTCGTACGGCGCGCAGTCCTCGCCGCCCAGGCAAACAGAACACAGGACGCGGGTACAGACGAGTACGCGGGACTCCGCACACCAGCGGAGTCGTTCGGTAGCGGACGTGGCCTCGCACACGTGCCAAGACAGAACGGGCGCGCACGCGAAGTACCACAGGCTGTCTCCGGACGAGCGGCACATCCGCCGAAGACGGAGACCGACCGCGGACTCGACATCAACGACAAGGAACGCAAGCTCGCAACGCGGAGCGCGATCGCTGCCACGGCCGATGCGGACCTCGTTTCTGAGCGTGGACACGCCTTTGATGACGACCTCGAACTCCCGCTCGTCGTGAGCAACGAGTTCGAAACACTGGTCAAGACGGCCGATGCCGTCGACGTTCTCGAATCGCTCGGCGTCTACGACGACGTCCGCCGGGCAGAGAACGGCAAGAGTGTCCGCTCCGGGCGGGGGACGACCCGCGGCCGAAAGTATCAGCAGCCGAAATCGTTGCTCGTGGTCACGAGCGAGGAACCCTCACTTGCTGCACGTAATCTCGCCGGCGTCGACGTTTCGACGGCGGCAAACGTGGACACCGAAGATCTCGCCCCCGGAACACACGCCGGCCGATTGACGCTGTGGACCGAAGCCGCGATCGAGGAGGTGGCCGAACGATGACGCTCAAACATCCACTCGTCACCGAGAAGGCGATGAACGAGATGGACTTCCGGAACAAGCTCCAGTTCATCTGTGACTCGGACGCGTCGAAGCCGGAAATCGCCTCGGCGGTCGAAGCACAGTTCGACGTCACCGTCGATGACGTCACTACCCAAAATACGATGGAAGGGACGAAGAAAGCCACTGTGACGCTCTCGGCTGACGACGACGCACAGGAAGTCGCATCCAGAATCGGGGTGTTCTGACAATGGGACGACGAATCCAGGGTCAGCGACGTGGTCGTGGGACGCCAACGTTTCGGGCCCCATCCCACCGGTACAAGGCAGATCTCTCACACCGTGCGGTCGAGGAGGGTGACGTGGTCGCCGGCGAAATTGTCGGCATCGAACACGATCCGGCGCGCTCGGCACCACTCGCAGATGTCGAGTTCGACGACGGCGACCGGCGCCTCGTCCTCGCACCGGAAGGGATTGCAGTCGGCGATACGATTCAGGTCGGCGTGTCCGCGGAGATCGCTCCCGGGAACACGCTCCCCCTTGCGGAAATTCCCGAGGGCGTTCCGGTCTGTAACGTCGAACGTCAGCCGGGTGACGGGGGAAAATTCGCCCGGTCCTCGGGTGTCTCGGCGACGCTGCTCACCCACGATCGCAACGCGGCAGTCGTCCAGCTCCCGAGTGGCGAAGTACGACGGCTCTCGCCCGAGTGTCGCGCGACCATCGGGGTCGTGGCTGGCGGCGGTCGGACGGAGAAGCCGTTCGTGAAGGC
>JBKGZK010000109.1:0-5230 GCA_046545615.1 Natronomonas sp. | reverse complement strand
GAGCTAGCGAGAGGACGCCCGTCTCGTGTCGAGCGAGAAAGTCGTCGATGGCCGACGTAGACATCTCGGTCCGTCGATCGATCCCCATTTTCACCCTCTAAACCGGGGGAGAATAAAGAACCTCTGACGCGAGCCTTTCGTCGCCTTGCTCGCGCTACGCGCAATGGTTGTCGCCCGTCGACTCCGCATCGGTATCGACGATCCGCTGAGGTCGACATCACCCGGATAGGGACAGAATTCGGTGAATCGAACGACTCGTGCAGAACTGTCACTCTTCGGAATCGAACTCGATGGAGACAGAGTTGATACAAAATCGTTTGCCGGTCGGATCAGGGCCGTCGTCGAAGACGTGTCCGAGGTGGCCCTCACACCGGCTACAGACGACTTCCGTCCTGACCATTCCGTGGCTTCTATCCTCCCTGAATTCCACCGCCCCCTCTTCGGCGTCGTAGAACGATGGCCACCCCGAATTCGAATCGAATTTCGTCTCGGAGTCGAACAGGGTCGCTCCGCATCCGGCGCAGGTATATCGGCCCTCCTCGTCCTTTCCCAGATAGTCGCCAGAAAACTTCGGTTCGGTTCCCTGTTCGCGGAGAATTCGATATTCCTCGTCGGTCAACACTTCACGCCATTCTTCGTCCGTCCGTGGGATATCGGCCGTCATACCCGAATGTGGGTTCGCCAGGTGCTTTTTGCTTCCGACTACCTCACGGATCTATCGGTTCTCGTCCGTCCCGCAAGCATCAATACGTCCGGAGCGGTTCGTTTCCACATGAGAGACGAATCCGAGATACGCGATAGGATCGCGATGCTTCGGACCCGATACGACGACGTGGATCCGCCGTCGTCGGAATACGAAGATACTGCGGAGGTCGCCATCCTCCGAGCCATCGAAGAACTCGAGTGGGTCCTCGAAGAGTACGACGAATCGAGTGGTTTCACGACATCCTGACGGTTTGGATCGCCCAGAACGCGCCCGCCGTTGGTCCGCGGTCCTTAAACGACTCCACCGAGTACCTCGATTTATGACGACAGGATCCGGCTCGGGAACGTTCTGTCCCCGGTGTGGTGAGTCCGTCGAGCGACCGCCCGAGGTGGATCTCCCGACCGGGCCACAGGATCCCGATGCAATCCTTTGTGACGAGTGTTACTTCGAGGATTTCGACATGACCGACGCACCAGACCGAATCGAGGTGCGTGTCTGCAGTCAGTGTGGCGCCGTCCACAGAGGAAATCGCTGGATCGAAGTCGGGGCACAGGACTACACCGACGTCGCGATCGACGAGACCGCCAATCGACTCGGTGTCCACGTCGACGCTGACGACGTCGAGTGGACCGTCGATCCCGAACAGGTCGACGCGAACACGATTCGAATGCACTGTACCTTCGACGGGACGATTCGAGGGACCAGGCTTCACGAGCAATGCACCGTACCCGTCTACATCTCCCGAGAGACGTGCGATCGGTGCGGCAGGATCGCGGGGGACTACTTTGCGAGTATCGTTCAGGTCCGAGGGACGGACCGCATCCTGACCGATGAAGAAATCGATCGGGCGATCTCGATCGCGGAATCGTACGTCGCCGACAGGGAGGCCGACGGCGATCGCGAAGCGTTCATTACGACGGTCACCCGAACCGACGACGGCGTCGACATGAAGGTCAGTTCGAACCGACTAGGCGATGCTATCTCGGAACGAATCGTGCGCGCGCTCGGTGGTTCGGTTTCGGAGGCACCGACACTCGTTACGGAAGACCAGGACGGAAATGAGGTGTATCGCGTCACGTTCACGGCGAGACTGCCACCCTACACCCCCGGTGACGTCATCGATCTCGACGACGGGGCGGGGCCGGTTCTCGTCCGGAGTGCCCGGGGGAACCTCAAAGGCGTCCGGCTCACGAGCGGCGATCGATACGAGGCAAGCTTTGAAGACGGGATCGCTCCCGAAGCGCGAAAACTCGGCTCCCGGGGGGACGCCGTCGAGACCACACTCGTCGCGGTCGAAGACGATCACGCGATCCAGGTACTCGATCCGGAGACGTACGAATCGCGGACCGTTTCGCGCCCCGATTACGTCGATCCAGACGCGGAGTCGGTCGAGGTGTTGAAATCCCGTTCGGGCCTCCACGTTCTTCCCGATGAGTGACACACACCCGAAACTCGTTGCCCTCGTGGCCAAGCCTCGAGTTGGGGATACCATCGATGCACTCTCGCGTGAGGGCGTCTACGACGATACACGGCGGGTAACTGAACACGACGAAACCCAGGTGGCAATTCCGATCTCCGAACATCCGATCGAGACATCCGTGAACGAGGTTACCCGACTGGAACTGTCCCGTCGAGTAACGGGACTGTCCGACCTGCTGAAGGAACGAGGATTTTCAGAATCCGTGATCCGCTCCGCACCGGGCTCGTGGGCAGTCCTGGGGAGCGTAGTGCTCGCCGATTTCGACGGATGCACCGAACGCGAGGCGGTCGGCGACGCACTGCTCGAATTGCACGGCGAAGCTGATACGGTATTACACAGAAACGGAATCGACGGGGCGTACCGGACCCCCGACGTGGAGTTCGTGGCCGGGGCCGGCGAAACCGAAACCATTCACGTCGAACACGGAATCAAGTACGCCCTAAATCTTTCGAACGTCATGTTCTCGCCCGGGAACAAGGCCGAGCGTGTTCGGATGGGTGAAGTGGTCGACCCAGACGAACGGGTCTTCGATATGTTCGCGGGCATCGGGTACTTTACGCTCCCGATGGCAGCTTCCGGCGCTGACGTGACTGCGGCCGAGGTCAACCCGGAGGCGTACCGGTTGCTAGTCGAAAATGCGGTATTGAACGACGTCGAAGAACGTGTCGAACCCGTTCTCGGCGACTGTCGGACCGTCGAGACGAATGCCGACCGCGTTGTGATGGGCTACTACGACGCGCACGAGTATCTCGATGCCGGGATATCCGCGCTCGAACCTGGGGGTATACTCCACCTCCACGAGGCAACCCCGGAACCGCTTTTTCCCGATCGACCTATCGATCGGTTTACCGAGGCGCTCGAGGACCACGGAAGGGCGGGAGAGGTTCTTGTGGATCGCATAGTAAAAACACACAGCGAGGGCGTGGTTCACGGCGTTATAGACGTTCGAATCGAGTAGAAAAGCCGACGTCGGCCCCGAACCGGCCCAAACTATTAATATGATCACGCGTAGAATTCACCTGGGATACGGCAAGTGGAATGAGCACCGATACACCGGTCGTCCTCGTGTTAGACGACGAACGCGAACTTGCGAACCTATACGGAGAGTGGCTGGGTTCCAGGTGGAACAGCAAAATCGCCTATGACGTCGACGGGGCGATCGATCGGCTTGATTCGTCGGTCGACGTCGCACTCGTGGATCGCCGGCTACCGCACCGATCTGGTGACGAGTTCATCCAGTACGTCGAAGAGAGCGAGTTCGACCCCAGAGTGGCCATGGTTACGGCAGTCAAACCAGATTTCGATATCGTCGAAATGGGCTTCGACGAGTACGTCGTCAAACCGGTCGATCGGGAGCAACTCTACGGCGTCGTCGAGTCACTTCTTACTCGCTCAACGTACGATAGACAAATCAGGCAACTCTATCGACTCATCTCGAAGCGATCGTCGCTCGAAACCTGCAAGAGCGATGCCGAACTCGCAGAGAGTGACTCGTACTCCGAATTGAGCCGTCGAATCCAGCGCTTACAATCTGACCTTGATTCGACGATGGGCTCCCTTTCGTCACGCGATTTCGACGTGGAACTTCGCCGCATCGGTGCTGATTAAGGGTCGTGCGAACGGTCACAGCAATTGGCCGAGTTCGATCCCCAGCAGAAGAAGGAGTAGGGCGACAGCGAGCGTTCCAACCGCGTGTACGACGGCAGTTATTGGCTTGCCGTCTTCGACGAACCTGACCGTTTCGACTGCAAACGACGAAAACGTCGTTAGCGCACCACAAAAACCCACGCCAGCAGCGTTCGCGACCGGGTCCGGTATCGGCGACACGAGAATGACCCCGAGGAGGAAACTCCCCACGACGTTAACGAGTAGCGTATCCAAGGCTCGTTTCTCAATGGCCCTGGCGGCCGCATACCGGGCCATCGCACCCCCTAAACCACCGAGTCCGACGGCGAGAATCGTTACGCCTGCAGCCATCGAACCACCTCCCTACCAAAGACAACTGCCAAGAACCCCAGTCCGTAGTTCGCGACGACGAACACGGCTGCCCAGCGGACATCGAGTGCCGCCGTGTCGGCGACGAATGTGCTGTAGGTGGTAAAGGAAGACAAAAATCCCGTCGAGGCTAGCAGTCGGCTCTCCCGGGAAAGTCCGCCCACGAACAGTCCTTCGTAGACGACGACGCCCAGGAGAAACGCGCCGGCCACGTTTACAGAGAGCGTGGCCCAGGGAAATTCACCGACGAATACCAGGCTTACCCCGTATCGCACAACTGCGCCAGTAACGCCACCGATAGCGACCAGCCCGTAAGACCGCACGCTCATATTGAATCCGTCCATCGCCACGTATAGGACAATTGTGTTCCGCTGGCAACTATCGACCCGAGCAAGCCGTTGGTTCATATATTAAGAGTAAGCCAGGTGTCCCATGGTCGGGTGCACACAGTGTCTCCGTGAGGACGTCAGGATAACGAGAGGCTAGCAGTCCGACTCGCAATCGCCATGATCGTGGGCGTGGGCTGCCTCTGCGTTATGATGGGCAGGGTTTCCGGAATTTCCGGTCTCGCCGTGACCGAGGTCAACGTGTGAACTACTCCTGCCTACTCAGCCGTTGACACAGCTTCCGTGAGGCAGGGGCTTCCTGTTTCTATGACGGTACGTGCAGAGTCAGAGGCCGACTCCTCTGGTTCCACAGCGGTCCCAGTCTCCGCAGGCGTGGATTCGGATTGAACCACTCCTACTCGCTGGTGATGGAAGATGTAGCCGTCGCCCACCTTGTTGTCGGTGTACGCAGCGGCGGCCATGAGTGGTCCCAACACAGTGGTGTCTTCGACAAACATCGTAAGAAAATCCTGGGAATGCGTGCAATAAAAGACGGTGACGGGCGCTGTATCCCCTCCGTGCTCGCGCCGTTGGCGCTCGCTGAGAAAGGGGGCCTAGCGCGCTGTACCACAGAAACTAACCGGAATCAGAGGTCGTCCCAGATGTTTAGTAATCAATAGACGTTTGCGTCATCGATCCCGACTGGAATGGCTTGGCTGTAGC
>JBKGZK010000108.1:0-5233 GCA_046545615.1 Natronomonas sp. | reverse complement strand
CAGTTCGCGGTCCGTAAAGCGCGCCCACGAACGTGACCGCCATCGTCATCAGTATCGTGATGAGCCACTGCGGCATGCTCACCGGGAACGCGACCGAGCCCCCACCGACCGGGATAACCGAGCGGTGGCGCTCGCCAGCGTCAAATTCAATGACCCAGTCGTCTTCTGCCTGTGATTCGTTCAACTCGACCGTCTGTCCGTATGACCCGAGCGGGCCGTCGACCGTCTCGTTAAAGATCGCATCGCCATCACCACGCGGGCGGACGATGACGCTGAGTTCGTCGGTTTCGTCGGCCGGGTCGTGATACGCAATATCGATTTCTTCACCCGACTCCGAGAACTCCGCGAGACCCGTTACACCGCTTCGGTTTTTGGCATCCTCGACGAGGCCCGTTACTCGAAGCGTCTGCTGACGGTCTTCAAGCGGGATGTGTGTGCCCAAGACTTTGCGGTCACCCGTCTCCTGATTGACGATGACGAGGCGGTAGCGCTCACCGCGTTCGAGTACCGCCTCAAATTCGTTTGACGCGCCCCAGTAATCGCCGGCGACCGTCATGAACTCTGATTCGTTGTCGTCATTTAGGTCAATGGCGCGCTCGATCTCCAGCGTCGTCACCGAGCGGGGGTACTCGCCCGTAAGGTCCTCGTAGACAAACGTGGAGCGCACGGCTTCCTCATCTTCGCGCGTGAACTCCGTCGAATTGAGCAAGAAGAGTTCTTCTTGCTCGAAGATAGATTCGATATAGATGGTGCGGTCGTAGTAGTCGTCCGATTCGGCGAAGACGACGAACTCCGACGGCGGCAGCCCCTCCATGTCGACGGTGCCGTTCTCCGCCGTGCGTTCGATGGCGACCTCGCCATCGACCGTGTAGAATCGCAAGCGGAGCGTGGATTCGTTGACGTGCTCCTGTGGGTCGTGTTCTTCCAGCAATTTGATTTCGTCCGGCGTCTCAAAACTCGCCTCGATGGTGTCGGTCTGGTCCGTTGCGTCGGTAGCCGTCGCCGACCAGTTGTACTGGCCGAGCTCGACCTCTACGGGGACGCTCACCTCGCCCGTTTCGTTGACCGTCACCGTGTCGACCGTTTCACCATCGAGTTCGAATTCCACTTCGACCGGGTAGGCTTCGGCCGACGAGAGGCTCACCGACAGATTGTCCGGGCGCTCGGTGATCTGCCCGTTCGGTTCGGGGTCGCTGAGTTCGGGCGCGTCGAAATCGTCCGTAGTCCGCAGTTCGAGTTCCTGCGTCGAATTGTCCAGGTCTGCCGTCGTCTGCAGCGTGCCGTCTCCGTCCGTCGTCGCCGTCGATTGCACCGTGTCCGTCGCGGGGTCGTACAGCACGATCTCCGTGTCTGCAGGGAGGTCCTCGACGACGAACTCAGCGGTACCCCCCTCGGTGCCGACGAACTCCAGGTCGGCGCTCCCGTCGTCGAGCGTGACGTTGCGGAACTGCAGGCCGTCAACGTCACCGCGCACGCCGACGCGCTGTTTGTCGCCCGGGTCGAGATATAGCCAGTCACCACCGCCCGATAGCCCCGTCACGCTGGTCCACTCGCCTTCGATATCCTGTATGTGGATGGTTGCCTCGACGCCGTTGTCACCGTCGATGGCAATCTCGCCGTCCTTGGTCTGTAGGTAGATATCGGCCGATTCGTTGAAGGCGTCGTTTAGATTTGCCTCGACCTGTTCGGACGTTTCAACGGTTATATTCGGACCGGCATCCGCGTGTATCGGCACCGTGCCGTCCATGTACGTCGGCGTGGACAGCCACTCGACGGCCGCCACCCCGCCGACGAGGGCCGCCATGACCAACACAAGCACTGCCGCGCGTCGGGCGTTCATACTGGACGTATGCACCGCTTACGTCTAAAAGACAGGGGGCGCTTAGCGATACTGCTGGCGGCGGTCCTTGTGGACTGGCGATGCGATCAACCAGATGATGATGACAAGCATGAGTCCGATGCCGCCGATAGCCGCGAACGTGACGGCGTTTGTCCCAGGGTCGCCCCAGCCGAGTGCCTCCGGTGGCCCCGATAGCGTCGACTGGATCGGGCCGATAATTTTGAATCCAAAGACCAGGATGGCGCCCACCGAGATGACCGCGACTGACGCGACAACCATGACCATGATGAAGATGGCGACGCTCATACTTGAGGTATGCACTGCTTACGTCTAAAAGACAGGGGGCGTTTAGCGCCGCGTGCTCACCCACACAAACGACAAGATGGCAATGAGCAGGATGGCACCCCAAAACTTCCAGATGCCGCCGACGTACGTCGTAAGAAACTCCTGTGAGGGCGTGCTCGCCGTCCAGAACGCCGCATCCATAAACTGAGTCGCGATAGGGTAGACCGCGAACGTCAACAGGAAGGCGCCGACGACGAACGCCGTCACGCCGCCGATGACGATGGTAAACGCGGCCGAGCCCTGGCGTGCACTCATCGGACTATTCCCCCAACCCAAAGATATCCATGCTCGTCCCCGCGATGGGGTTCTCGAACAGCGGGCTTTCGGGTGCACGAGGATCCCGCTCTTCCTCGGGGCGGTCGTCCGCACCTCCGAGGTCCGGAAGCGGCCGCGGCGTCTCGCGCGGCGGCGCGGTCGTCGTCGGCGTCGGGAATCCGAAGGTGAAGGGGTTGGCCGTCACGTTGGCGTTCGGATTTGCGAAGGCGGGCGGCTCAGCCGTCGCCTGCGCCTGTGCACTCGCCTGGGCCGACCCCAAGCCCGGAAGTGTGGCCTGAGCCGGCGTGGCGGTCGTGTCGGCCTGCTCGTCGACGGCAGGCTGCACGCCAGCCATTCCGAAGGCGTCCGTCGCGGCTGCTGTGTCGGTAAAGAGTGAACTGAATGCATCCACACCAGACCGCTGGCCGGCAGTCGCTTCGGCCTGCTGTGCATATTCGATGTGTTCCAATGTGGACGGTGTCTCTTCGCCAAATGCCAAGAACCGCTCTTCAGGCATGGTTAAGTAGTCGTCCGGGTCGTACTCCCGGCCAATAAATGTCACGCCACTGCCACTGCCGAACAATCCACGCGACCGGCGAATCTCTCCGATTGTCATCTCTTCGTCGGGGATGAACTCATCCGGTAGCACCTGCCGGCGCTGGGATTCCTCAATCTGCCGTTGCGGACGATCCGCAACCTCACCCTCCACTTGTTCACCTTGCTGTAGCTGCTGTGGTGTAGCTTGGATAAAAGGTGACTCACCCGGCTCGTCTGGCACCGCAAATTCGTCGGGACCAACGGCGTCAGTTGGTTCAACCTCTGTTGGCTGTGTAACAGAGGGATCGTCAGTCACGTCAATCGTAATGCCTTGCTCAGGCACACCGAATGGCCCAACATCTTGCTGTTGTGGGTCCGGTATTCCAACTTCTGACGCAAAGACGCCAGGCCGGGTTGGCATCGTGATCTCGCTCTGGGTAAACTGCTCTGCATCCTCTGGAATGGCCACCTCCGCCTCTGCCGTCTGCGTGTCGCCCTCGAGGGCCGCACCCGCGCCGGCGATCCCCAGGCCGGTCGTGATGCCGGCGCCGGCAGCGCGCGCCGACCCAAGGCCACCTGCTCCCCGACCGGACGAAAAGACGGGGAGCGTGCCGCCCGTCGTCTCCGGAGTCTCAACATCCTCCGCGCCGATAAGGTCGGCCGGACCAAAGTCGGTGACGCTATTCAGCGTGGGTTCGTCGACCATCGGCTCGGGCTCGCCGAGCGCTCTGCCCGCTGGGGTTGCCTCCCGTTCAAATCCGATACCGCCGTCGAATTCATTAACCGTGTCTACCGCCGTGTCGAAAGCACTCTCGAAGGCTGTCCCCTCTCCGGCGCTGCCGACGCGACTACCGAACGTTGACCCCTCTTCGGGCCCGATGTTCTCGGTAACCGCCTCGGTAACCGTCTCGGTACCCGCATCGAAGACGTTCGCGTAGGCTGTTCCCTCCCCGGCGTCATCAACGCGAGCGCCAAACGTGCCTTCGCCTTCGCCGTCGAACCACCCGGTGACCGTGCCAGCCGCGTCGTCGAACGCGCCTGCGTACGCCGAGTCCTCGCCTTCCGAGCCGACGCGTGCGCCGAACGTCCCCTCCCCGTCGAACAAGTCGCGTGGCTCTGCGTCGGTGATGGCCGTCTGCGCACCCTCAAGGAATTCTTCTTCACCGCCGAACAGCGTGTTGACGCCCGTCACGTCCTGCGCCCGTTCAACGTTCGCTTCACGAAACTGCGACCCGCGCACGTTCAGGCGGGCGCCAGCTTCGAATAACGGCGAGATGGGTGTGTTCTGAAAAGGCGTGTTCTCTGCGGCGACCTGCCGCTCGCCCTCCGGCGTAAGCGTTCCCATCACCTGATCACCCTCTCGGGTTATCTCGACGTGCTCAGGTCCGAGATCGGCACCCGTTTTTCCTTCCAGGTCAAACAACACCTGGTCTTTCGGCGAGAGGTCACCTCCGTACGGGTCGCCCTGTTCAGCGGGGTCAGTATCGCCCGGAAGTGGGCCGGCGTAACCGTTTCCCTCTTTGGCGAGGTTGCTGCCGCTGTGTTCGATGATGGCTGCCCGGCCTTCCTCGCTCGTCGCCTCGATCCGCCCGCCAAAGACATCGATGTCCTCGGTGCCGACGCCCAGTTCTTCGGCTGCCTGTTTCATTTGGCCGGAGTGCGAGAACTCAGCCGTGAGCGTGCCGTTTTCGTCGACAATGCGGACGTCCCCCTCGTCGGTAGCAGCCGTCTCGTCGATTACGCGCTCTTCAAGTCTTTGGGCGGCTTCCAGTCTCCCGTACGCTTTCGCTTCCTCTTCACTTTCGAACGCCAGCAGTTCATCGTCACGAGTGACATACGTCAGGTCGCGAAAGTCCGTGTCACTGCCCCTGCCCGCCTTTGCGTAATCGATCGATCCGGGCTCGCCATCGCCGATCGTCGTACTCCCGGCTGGGCCGGACCCCTTAATGTCCTCAATGCCCGTTCCCTGTGCGTCACCCGGCGTGCCGCCCGTCGACTCGGCCTTTGTCTCCTCGCTGACGATGTCGTCATACGTCTGGCGGTCAGGCTGGTCCTGGGAAGGTTTCGTTGCAGACGTCCCGCTGTCGAGTGTGGTGTCTCTGGATCCGCCGCCGCCAGTCGACGTTTCAGATCCGCCCGAATCCGTCGTTTCCGTGTCGTCGGTTTCCGACGTGTCGTCACTATCCGACGTCGACCCGCCCGACGTCCCGCTGTCGAGTGTGGTGTCTCTGGATCCGCCGCCGCCAGTCGACGTTT
>JBKGZK010000107.1:0-5254 GCA_046545615.1 Natronomonas sp. | reverse complement strand
GACGAAGATCCCGATCACCGCGGCCAGGATGACGGTGACCGCCACCATCAAGATGACACCGATGACCGGTTAAACACCGCGATCCGTCCGTTTCGTGTATTGTGTTGGCATCATGGTTCGTGTCATTTCGTCGCGAAACTACGGACAAACAAAGCGAGACCGACAGGTGGTTGCCTGGACGTCCGGATCGACTCCGGTACGCCCTTCCCCAGTATCGAATGGGGTATCTGGCCGACTGTTCGGATTTACACCTTCGCCACGTCGAGGCGATCATGTTCGTTCGGCGACGAGGCCGGACATCGGGTCGAACCGACCGCGACGAAGTGACGATTCGGATCGGAGCCCACAGACGAAGCAGTTTTCCCGTCGCTGTGTGCATTTACATCCATGGAAGACGATGCCATGGGCCGGTTTCCGGTTCCCGATCGAGACGAACTGCCCGAGGACGTCCGCGAGCGGATCGACGAAGAGACCGAGGATGCGGGATTCACGCCGAACGTCTTCTCGGCGTTCGCCTACAAGCCGAGTCATTTCCGGGCGTTCTTCGAGTATCACGACGCGCTCGTCGACGATTCGACCCTTGAGCGACAGGAGATCGAGATGGTAGTCGTCACGGTCTCAGGCGTCAACGACTGCCTGTACTGCGTCGTCACACACGGGGCGCTACTCCGGATCTTCGGCGACGACCCGAAACTCGCAGATCAGCTGGCCACGAATCACCGTCTCGCCGACCTCTCGGACCGTCACCGTGCTATGTTAGATTTCGCTGTGAAGCTCACCAAACGGCCAGGGGAGGTCGGGACAACCGATCTGGAGGCGCTCCGGAACGTCGGCTTTTCGACAGAGCAGATCTGGGACATCGGGAGCGTGATTTCGTTGTTCAATCTCTCGAACCGAATGGCAACGATGGCCGACATGCGCCCCAACGATGAATTCTACGATATTGGAAGATAGCTGATATATAGTTCGTGGCTGCTCGCATCCGTATCGGCCGACCGAGCCGAAGCGGAAATACGGGGCTAGCCCTCCGAATAGCGGTAAATTATGTAAGTTGGTGTGAAATCGGGAATAAATAACACGACAGACTTAATAGATTGCAGATACTATCAACATTCAATTATGCATGACCTTACCGGGTTCCAACGGGACCTGCTATACGTCATCGCCGGTGGTGACGAACCACACGGACTGGCAATCAAAGACGAACTCGAAGGCTACTACGAAACGGAGATTCACCACGGTCGACTCTATCCCAACCTGGACACCCTCGTAGAGAAGGGTCTCGTCGAGAAGGGGCAGCGCGACCGACGGACCAACTTCTACACCGTTACGCAACGCGGTCGTCGGGAACTCGAGGCACGACAGGAGTGGGAAGGGCAGTACCTCAACGAGACCGTCATCGTCGATTGAAAACAGCCCGAATCTCTTAGTCCGGACCATCACCCATTCACTCGATTAGCGGTAACACAGTAGTGACGGAGGTATCTCGAGGCAACCGTTCGGAGAAAATCGGGCACTGACGGACCGCGAGGGGGCGATCCACTCCCGTACGGCCCCTGGATACACTGGTCGTAAGACATTTTTCTTGACACGCCGTCCGTTCCGGTATGTCCCTCCACATTGCCCTTCAGGCCATCGGCATCTTCATCATCAGCACCCTTTTGCTCGGAGCCTTCCTCGAGATGGGTCCCCTGGCGTGGATTATATTCGGTGCGATGATCGTCCTCGGCGTCCTGCAGGTGCAGCGACAACGGTCGAGTCACGCTGGCGAGGACGACACCAGATACTGTGCGAATTGCGGCACAGAGGTCGATTTCCAAATTTTCGATGGCAGCGATGACGAGGACTCGTGGGATGTCGCGTACTGTACCAAGTGTGGGGCTCCACTCGATTCCGAAATCAGTACCGGCGCTGTCAGTGGACCAGTGAACTGTCGCGACTGCGGCTCCCCGAACGACCCGGGTGACCAACGTTGTCGATACTGCGAGGCGCCGTTGTGATCGGTACCCAGTTTCAATACACCCGACCGCCTCAGTATGGGCATGGTCCACGTAGGCGACAGGGCACCGGATTTCACGCTTCCCCTGGCCGGCGGATCGGCGTACAACGATATAGAATCATTTACGCTGTCGGAGGAGGTTGGCCACGGTCCCATCGTCCTTGCGTTCTATCCAGCGGCGTTCACGAGCGGATGCACCGAAGAGATGTGTACGTTCAGAGACTCGATGGACGCTTTCAAGTCCCTGGACGCACGGGTATACGGCATTAGCGTCGATCTACCGTTCGCACAGAACGTGTGGATGGACACCCATGATCTCAACTTCCCGATGCTCTCCGACTGGGATCACGACGTGATCCGGCAGTTCGACGTCGTCAACGAGGACATGTATGGAATGATCGAGACAGCCCGGCGGAGCGTGTTCATTCTCGACGAGGATGGGATTGTGACGTACCGATGGATCCGGGAAGGCGACAATCCGGACTTCGAGACGTTCGTCGCCGATCTCGAGGACGAGGTGGCGAAGGCAGCGACGCGATAGTCAATTCCGCGACTCGGAAACAATGTCGCGATCGAGGTCACAGCTATCGACCGCCTGGTCGGACCAATGTTCGGATGGAGCCGAGTCCAACTGAATTCGTCGAAACTGTTAGGCCACACTCGTCGTAAAGCCCGTGTATGCACACCGAAACCCACGAGATTACCACAGAGGGCGGGGTCGTAATCACCCTGCGCGAGCAATCTGCCGACGATCCGACCGCTGCGGTCGTGTTCGTCCACGGTGCAACCTACGGCGGTCGGTCGATCTTCGATCCCGTAGGTGCACCCGAATACTCGTGGCTGGTGTGGGCCGCTAACGCCGGACTGGCGGCGTTCGCGGTAGACGTCCGCGGATATGGCGACAGTAAACGACCGCCAGAAATGGACGCGTCGAATCATTCCGGCGAGCCGCCGGTTCGGGCTATCGAGGCTACCGAGGACGTTCTCGCCGCGATTCGGAAGGTTCGCGAGCGGTTTTCATGTCCGGTTCACCTCGTCGGAACGTCATGGGGGTCGATGATCTCCGGCGCCTTGCTTGCCGGATCGAAGGCCCCAGATCTCGCCTCGGTAACGCTTCATGCCCCGGTGTTCGAACCTGCAGGCGACCTCGTCGACGGGCTTGTCGACAGCGTTTCGGAACCATTCCGGACGGTTGGACGAACGGAGGCCAGATCCCGGTGGAACGAACAGGTTCCCTCGGATCCGCCAGCGCGAATCAGGGGCGGGACAGAGGCGTCTGACCCAGTGTTCGAGGCTTTCTGGGAATCTCTCGTCTCGTCAGGGCAAGGGATCCCCGACGAGGACGCCATCGTCGCGCCGAATGGCACCCTCAAAGATCTGAGCGAGGCGAGTCGAGGCAATCACGTCTACGACCCCGCTGAAATCGACGTCCCGACCCTCGTTATTCGAGGCTCGCTCGATCCGACAGCGACGCGCGAGGACGCCCTCCGGATCTACGATAGACTCGACGTCCCGGACGACGAGTCAGCCTACGTCGAAATCGAGGGCGGAACGCACTTCGTCCACCTCGAGCGGCGTCGAACAGCCCTGTATGAAGCCGTGGATGCGTTTCGAGCGGGGGTCGAGGACTGATTAGTATCGCATTAACAGACTCTGCTTCCGGGGGTTTACCTGTCGAAATGGAGTGTCTGGAACCAATACACAGTCACCCGAGGGATTTTCGACGTGAACAGGAGTATTGCGTGAGCCTTCGAAAAGCCAGCCCCACTCGAACAGGCCAGAACGAGGAGAATGACGAAACCGAGTCCGGGGAGTCCCCCGTTGGTGTCGAGACTCATTGAGAATCGGGGACATATGAAGCTCTAATAGATAATAGCGAAGAACTCGTCGGATTCACCACGTGGATCGTTCCGCAGGGTCGAGTCGTGCGGACACTCACCAGGATGGTGACACATCATGTGCCCGCCGGAGACGTAACTGTCGACGTTTTGTTGGAGCGACCAAGATCTCGAGGTGGCGCACGTCATCCGACCAAAACTGTTTGAAACGTTCAATTTGGTTCAATTCGGTGGAATTCGTCAGAACGGTTGGTTTGATTTATCGAAGGTCGGATAGTGGTGTGATTATGGTAGGTAGCGTAGATGAACGGACGAGTCCCAAAGGACAAATCAGCATTTCGGAGGATGCTACGAACGGTTCGCCAGAAGGGGCGGTCGATGAAGGGGCCAGTCTTCGAATCCCGTTGCCGAAGAGGGGGCCGTTGGGGATCACACCCCAGAAACATACGACGACGTGGTCGATCTTGAGATCGGAGAGATTTTTGAACTCCTCAAAAACGAACGTCGGCGGCGAGTGATCGAATATTTGAAGACCCAGGAGGATAGCACTACGTCACTTTCGACGCTTGCAAAACTCATAGCCGCACTCGAAAACGACATCGACCAGGGCCAGGTTTCGTCCGCCCAGCGAAAACGCACCTACATCAGCCTGTATCAAAATCATCTACCGAAATTAGATGATTACGGCGTCATAGAGTACCAACAAAACAGCGGTACGACCGAACTCCGCGAGACCACACAGCTCGATCCCTACATCGAGGTCGAAGGACCGGAAGTCGAGCATCGGCTCGAACTGTATGTCGCCCTATCCGTTGGCTGTATCGTTGGACTCGGCATACTTGGAGCCGGTCCGTTCGGACGGGTTCCATACGAAGCCTGGACGATTCTCAGTCTCGGTGCGTTGATCGGACTTGCCGGCTATCGATATTATCGCTCGTCACCATAGCTCGTCGAACGGCCACGGCACCTCAGAATAGAGAGCGTATCCCGCTCAAACAGCCTCGTTTGTCGCGGCATCTTTATCATATATTTTCAACGTCCTCGCCTTTACAGGTGCGTTCGACATCTTTCGTTGGTTCATATTCGCCGTTATCTTCCTTGGATTCACATTTGGTTTCGAGAAATTCATCGGTTGGCAAACTAGCTCAAACTGATTTCCTCTGCTGACTACATCCTCTGAGTCAGTCACGGAGTTTCTGGCAGTAATCGGATAGTTCGTTTAGAGAATGCTAAACTCACGGGGCAAATTCAATAATTCATGTTGGGAAAATCACTTGAGCCAATTCGACGAAGCAAACCCATTCAGGACAAGGAACGATGAGAGAACACACTCGGACGGTGCTGCTAGGTCGCTTACGCTATCGGCACTGGAAGGATAATTTGAGCCGAAATTTTCCCACCGGTGCGGCTGTCGCCT
>JBKGZK010000106.1:0-5479 GCA_046545615.1 Natronomonas sp. | reverse complement strand
CGCGAGGGGTTCGTGCATCACGATCCCGCTCGGGGCCATCGCCAGGACGTCAGCGAAGGCGACGAGGCGCTTTTCCCGCCGCTGAGGTAATGTGACACCCGATCGGCGAGGTGTGTGACGTAGAGCCGTTCGAGCACTCGTTCGGCCCGCTCCCGGGCCGCTATTTCGGAACGCGGGACGTCACCTGTTCGTCCGACGTGAGATGCGACTCCGAGTGATAGACGGCTTCTCCGGTCTCGGTGTCGAACAGATGAAGCCGCGCTGGATCGTACGTGACGGATACCGTCTCGCCAGAACGGATGTCCGTTCGCGGCTCCGCCTGAATTTTACAGGGCGTGGACCCGATAGAACAGTGTAAGAGCAGACTGTCTCCGAGCGGTTCCCGAACGTTCACTTTGGCGTCAATCGTCGGTAACTCGGCGTCCGTCGGCGTCTCGGTGAGATAGAAGTCCTCCGGGCGAACACCGAGGAAAGCGCGCTGATCGCCAGTTGTTCCGCCGTATTCCGTACGGTTCTTTTCGTTCAACTGCGACCCGTCCGTCGACGGGAGCGGGATGGTGAACGCGTGGTGGACCGCGTGGCGGTCCTCGATATCGACGGGGATCATGTTCATCGCCGGGTCGCCGATGAACTCCGCGACGAAGCGGTTCGCCGGGAAGTCGTACAACATCTGGGGCTCGTCGACCTGCATGATCTGCCCGTCCTTCATCACGACGACCCGTTCTCCGAGCGTCATCGCTTCGGTCTGGTCGTGCGTGACGTAGACCGTCGTCGTTCCGAGCGAGGCGTGAAGCTGAGCCAGCTCCGCGCGCATCTGGATCCGGAGTTTCGCATCGAGGTTACTCAGCGGCTCGTCCATCAGGAACGCGTCCGGATTACGAACGATCGCGCGGCCCAGCGCCACGCGCTGCCGTTCGCCGCCGGACATCTCAGCGGGTTTTCGATCGAGGAGGTCCGTGATGTCGAGCGTCTCGGCCGCATCCGCCACCCGCTGTTGTATCTCCTCATCGGTAAAATCGCCGCTTGATTTCATCCCAAATGTGATGTTTCGCCGTCCGGTCATGTGCGGGTACAGCGCGTAGTTCTGGAATACCATCGCCACGTTCCGGTCTTTCGGCTTGACGCCGGTGACGTCTGCTCCACCCATCTCGATATGACCGTCAGTCGCCGCCTCGAGGCCGGCGAGCAGTCGCAGCGTCGTGCTTTTTCCGCACCCGCTCGGGCCGACTATGACGAGAAACTCCCCGTCTTTTATTTCGAGATCGATTCCGTTGACGGCGACGACGTCGTCGAACTCCTTCCGTAGGTTGTTTAGTGTTATGGTCGTCATTGTCACTTCTGTTGGAGGTTGAACGTCTCTAACAACGGCTTCCGGAAGACGATCATCAATAACAGTGGCGGCAAAAGGGTCAGCGTCGATCCGGCCATCACGAGCGGCCACGAGAGCTGTCCGCCCTGGACGTCACCCTGTAGCAGTTTGAGCCCGACCTGTGCGACCTGGTTGGCCTCGGACTCGATGATGATCAGGGGCCAGAGATACTGGTTCCACGCGTAGACGAACATGATGATGGAGACGCCGACGAGAACACCCTTCGACATCGGTATCAGCACGGACAGCATGAAGCGGAACGGTCCGATGCCGTCGAGCTTCGCCGTCTCGACGATCGAGGTCGGAATCGACAGAAAGTGCTGACGCAGAATGAATACCGTCGTGGCACTGGCGAGGTACGGAACGGTAATCGCGAGGATCGTGTTGGTCCAGCCGAGATCATTCATCAACTCATAGAGCGGGATGAACCGGACGGGGACGGGTAAGAGCAACGTGAACAGGATAAACAGGAAGACGAGGTCCTTGTACGGGACCCGGTAGTAGACGATCGCCATCGCCGCGAATATCGAGACGACGAGCTTTCCGACGACGATCACGATCGACATCGCCAGGGAGTTCCACATGAACCGACCGAACTGATAATCGACGACCGCCTCACGATAGTTTTCGACCGCGTAAGTCCCGGGGAACAGATCGCCGAGGTTGGTCACTATGCCCGTCTCTTTGGTGCTGACGATCACCGCGATGGCGATCGGGAACACCACCGCGATTACGAGAACCCACAGCTGGATATGCGTTCCGAGGCCGGCGGGGTGAGTGGTTTCCGCCGTCTGGCCGCCTCGGAGCCATTCAGCCCGGCGCCTCACGTATTGCAGTAGTTGGACCATTTTAGCCACCGTAGTAGGAGTACTGGTCAGTCACCCGGAACTGTATGATCATCAACACGCCAACGAGGAGGAACAACAGGACCGATATCGCCGAGGCGACGCCGAAGTTGAACGACGAGAAGGCCTCTTGATACAGGTCGAAAATTAGAATGTTCGTCGCGTTCGAGGGGCCGCCGCTCGTGAGGAGATCTACGAACGCGAACGTATTGAAGAATGCGTAGATTGTATTGATGATGACGAGAAAAAACAGCGTCGGCGTCATGATCGGGACGTACACTGACACGAGGCGTCGGATCCCACGTATGCCGTCGAGTTGCGCCGTCTCGGTGAGCGCGTCGGGAATGTTGTTCATCGCCGCTATCATGAAGATCACGTTGTAGCCGATCTGTTTCCAAATTGCCGCGAGTGCGACCACGATGAACGCCTGTGGACCGTTGTTGAACCAGTCGACGTCGACGCCGAACGATTCAATCGGACCGGTCAACACGCCCAGGGTCGGATGGGTCATGAACAGAAACACGATCGCACCGACCGCGGGCGGAAGCGCGTACGGCCAAATCACTGAAACCAAATACAACCCTTGTCCGGTATCGACTTCGTGAATGAGAAACGTGAGGTAAAGCGAGACGACAATGACGCCGGTCACCACGACGAAAGCGAACAGCGTTGAGAGAAACAGACTCAGGTGAAACCCCGGGTCGGTCAGCAACTTGACGTAGTTTTCGATACCGACGAACTCCTCTGCTCGTCCGAAGCCGGACTTGAAGAAGCTGGTTCGGACGGCACGCGCTGTCGGGTAGTACAAGAAGACGATCGAGACGATCAGCGTCGGCAATAACAGCAACCCGCTCTCGATCCGGCTGTCAAAAATCTCGTGTGTGGACATGCGTGTGACTCCGCAGTCAGTCGTAGTACTCGGCCAGCACGTCGTCAGCTTCGGATTTGAGCGCCTCGATCTCGCTCTCGATGTCGTCGGCGTTCAGGATGTCGACCGACTTGTCCTGGATAACCTTCTGTACGTCTCGCGCCGGGCCGAGAAGGGCCCGTTTGGTCGCCGGGTCGCTCGCATCGCCGCTCTGGAGCTGGTCGAGCGCGACCTCGTACATCGGATTCTCCTCGAACCACCCGTCCTCGCGGAGCGAGTCGACCGACGGTTGGGTAATCGGGTAGTAGCCCGACCCCTGGTGCCATTCCGTCTGGACTTCCGGTTGGGACATGTATTCGAGCAACTGCCCAATGTCCTCGTACCGCTCCTCGGGCAACCCATCGGGGACGTAGAAGGAGGCGCCGCCGATCACCGGACCGACGCGGGTTTCACTGATACCCGGATACGGTGCGGCATCGACGGTGAAGTCCTCGGCATCGGCGATCAAGCCGGCAACCGAGGCGGTGCTGGTGAGCAGCATCCCGACCTTCTGTTCGATGAACAGCGAGGTCGCCTCGCCCCACGCCTCGATGCCTGGGTTGGTGTAGAGGTCATCGTCGTACATGCCTTTCCACCAGTCGTAGAGCTCATAGGCCGCGTCCGGGGTGTACAACTCCGATGGCTCCCCGTCGTGACCGTTTTCGGCGTCCGTCAACAGCTCGCCCTCGAAGCCGTACCACGTCTCGACGAACCAGACGTGGTTCGGCCAGGTGATACCGTACTCCGTCACGTCCTGGTCGACGAGCTCCTCGGATGCGCTGCGGACGTCGGCGATCGTCTCCGGCGGCTCGTCAGGGTCGAGTCCGGCCGCTTCGAAGGCGTCCCGGTTGATGTACATGATCGCGTTCGAGTTGTTGAACGGCAGCGATGCGAGTTCACCGTCGACGGTGAAGAACTCCGCGACGTTGTCGAGGAAGATGTCAGCGTCGAAATCGTCGGGGAGGATCTCCTCGACGGGTCGTACCTGGTTCGTATCGAGGACCTGTTGGGCGAACAAGGAGTCGACCTGCAGCATGTCCGAGACGTCGCCGGAGTCGAACGCCGAGAGCGTGTCGGTCAGCACGTTCTCGTAGGTGTCTTTGAACTCCATGTTGACGTCGGTCCCGGACTCCTCTTCGAAGTTCGACCCGATCTGATCGAGGGTGTCACGGTTCGTCCCGCCCATCGCGTGCCAGACGGTGAGTTCGTCCTCGCTTATCGGCGAGAACTTCGCGCCATTGCCGCCGCCGTTGCCCCCGAGACATCCCGCCAAGCCGGTCACCGTGGCAATTGCCGCGCCAGTCGTCGCGAGCGTTTTCCGGCGCGAGATTCCAATCGCTTCTTTCTTTGGTGCCATACAACACGACTACCAAGCATCCGGGATAACGGCTGCTAATAGTGATACGTGCCACCATAGACGGGGTAGTGGTGCTATATAGCGCTGCGTTCGACTCAGTAGGAGTCGCGACGAGAAGCGTCGTGGGCCGTGCTCATTCGCGGAGGAGGGTGGAGTAATCGGCGATCAGCCCGTCGACGCCAGCGTCGAGGAGCCGGTCGGCCTGATACCACGAATCGACTGTCCAGACGTTGACGTCCCACCCGCGACGTCGTGCCGTCCGGACCAGATCCGTCTCGCCGAACTGCGCGTCGTCGAAGAACGGAGTTCCACGGATCATCTCCACTGGCGGGTGTACCGCGTCGGCGTCGTACGCCTCGGCGATTTCGATCCCGTCGTCGACCGACTCCCAGAAGATCGGTGCGACAGACTCGTTCGATAGCTCGGACGCGATGGCGATGGCCGCCTCGTAGAACGACGAAAACAGGATCTCGTGGTCTCGTGTGTTCACGGCGTCGACGACGCGGTCGACGAACGGCCGCCAGATCTCCTTCTGCGCGTCGAGCGTTTCATCGTACAGCTTCTCGCCGATCCGGAGCGAAGTGCTTCCGGGGTTTTTCAACTCGACGTTCACGCCGACCGAAGACGGGATCGATTCGAGCACTTCCGTGAGCAGCGGGACCGTCTCTCCGCTTCGAAGTACCTCCGCGTTCGTGACCGTCTCCGTGTCCGTCTCCCAGACGAGGCCCGACGTGTCGGTGAGCCCCATCCCCTCGCCGTCTCGGCCCGCGAGGTCGTCGTCGTGAAACGCCACGACGTCACCGTCGGCAGTCGGCACGACGTCGACCTCGACGAGGTCGGAGCGCCGACCTGAGTCACTCTCGCGAGTCGCCGCCCGCGCCGCCAGACTCGTGTTTTCAGGGTTCTCGCCCGCGAATCCTCGATGGGCGATCAGCGTCGGATCGGTCGTGCGTTCCGGGGCGTCCGGGTCGGTCGACGGAGCGGTTCCCCCGTCGGTCAGT
>JBKGZK010000105.1:0-5480 GCA_046545615.1 Natronomonas sp. | reverse complement strand
AGAGCATGAGTTCAGCAGAGTAGTATCTGCTTTCCTTCTGCAACATATGAGGTGCCCAGCGAAGGTTCTCAGTGGATCGAGTCGATTCGGTCGTCAGTGAGCGGTTCGGAGTCAGCTCTCACAGTCACGTAGACACGTTCGGCCCACTCCCGAGCGATCGGTGACTCGGTGTCGACAAACACCTGCATCAATCCTGTTGAATCGTCGTACCCCCCGATGCCGACACGCTCATCGAAAATGGCGAGGCCGTAGGGGAGATCTTCTCTCGTCCGGAGGGTTAGATGGCCGGTCTCGACCGCCTCGGTCGCCTGTGTGGGGTACGTCTCGAAGAGTTTCTCGACGATGCGTGCCGCGCTGCTCGTTGGTATCCTCGCTACGGTCGGTGCGCTGACGCAGGGGGTGCGATCTCCGAAACTGTCGGTGCGGACCTGATAGACGGCGTCTTAATCTCGCCCCTTGCGGCGACGACGGGGTTACTCGCGGCGGCGGCGTTCATGGTCTTCGGCGTCTACAGCGGCTACCCCGTCCCTGCGGCATTCGCGACGACCGGTGCGATGGTGGACGTCGGACTCTCGCTCGGGGGCGATCCCGCCTTAGACACGTACCAACGGATCGGAACGTTCTGGCTGCTCGTGCCGCCAACCTCGGGCGGACTCGCATATCTCACCGCGACGGTACTCCGACGTGACGACCTGCCAGATACGTGGGGATTCCACTGCTTGCAGCAGTCGTGAGCGGTATCCTCGCAAACATCAGGCTCGGCGTAATTCCACACCCCCACCGTCCACAGGGAACGGTCGCCGAAGGTATCGCGGTATCCGTCAGTGACCCTGCCGTGTTCGGGATCGATATCGTCGCGGCTCTCGTCACTCTGCTGTTTGGTGCTGTCGGCTTCTATGGTATCCGTCGCCGAATCAAGATCTCCGTCGAGAACGGAATTCGAACGTTCTTGCTCGTCCTCGGGAGCGTCGTCGCGTTCTCCAGCGGCGGGAGCCAAGTCGGCCTCGCGACCGGACCACTGGTGAACCTTTACGGAGTGAAACTTGGCCTACCCGGCATCGTGCTCCTTGGTGTCAGGGGGGCGGGATTCTCTTCGATGCATTGATGGGCGCTCCCCGGCATCTCCAGGCGACCGCCCGAGAGTACGCTCAACTCGGCCTTCGTCGGTCGGTCGCAGCACTCGTCCCAGGATTCATCATCGCGCAAGTCGCCATCGCGATCGGAATCCCAATCTCCTTCAACAACATCATCATCTCCGGAGTAATCGGTGGCGGACTGGCAGCTGGGTCCACGGGGATCTCCCGACGGAAAATCGGCGTGACGATCACGTTCTGGCTGGTAACACTTGGGACGTCGATCGGGATCGGTTTCGGCCTCTATCGGCTGTTATCGATCCTGCTCGGTGTCCAGTGATAGATAGCCGTATACGGGCCGTCTGGGCTTTCTGTGCCGCGCTACAGACGGGTTCCGATTCGATCATGACATCGGCAATCCCAGTTGGCATCCCCTCCGCCTTCAAGAGCGAGGATTCCGCCTGGGTTACATCATCGTCTGGACCACTTCACTACGGGAGTGAGCACCAGGTGTAGCTGTAGAAAACACCACACATAACCGGTTGTGAGCCGATTCCGACACTTTCGAGTCTATGCGAGGGAGCAACCTTTTTTGTAACCCCCTATGTCCGTATTTTGCATGGAGGATATCCAGTACCTGGGGGAATCGGAATCCCCGGGGAACAAGCTCCTTCAATCGATTCGTGAACTCGATCCTGAAGATTTTGACCATTTTGTCGCCGAACTGGGGGTGGAAATTGAGTGGTCGACCGTAGTCGGCCAAATATCGCAAGAGCAGGGCGTCGACATACTCGCCAAACGCGACATCCGCTACGACCATGCGATTGCGATCCAGGCGAAACGCTCCGGCGAAAGAAACACGATCGGGAGTCCGGAAATCCAACAATATGCCAACCGTCACCTCCTTGATGTCGAGGTCGACGGCGACGTATCGACTGTGTGTGCCACCCATTGGCCGTTGAGTCGGGAGGTCCGTGTGGTCCCATCCTGCGCGGGTAGGGGACAGGAGTCGGTTGTCCACGCCCGCGCCGGGCGTGATCCGAGATGACCGGAGACGACCTCGAACGAAGTATCGGACTGTACTCGGCCCTGACGCTGAGCATGGGTGCGATGATCGGCGGCGGGATATTCGTCCTGCCGGCGTTGGGGTACAAGGAGGCGGGGCCTGCGGTCATCGTCGCGTACCTGATCGCCGGGCTGGTCGTTCTCCCAAACGCGCTCTCGAAGGCGGAGATGGCAACCGCGATGCCCGAGGACGGCGGCACGTACCTCTATATCGACCGCGCGTTGGGGCCGCTCTTTGGCACGATTGCCGGCCTGGGCATGTGGTTCTCGCTGGTGTTCAAAAGCGCGTTCGCGCTCGTCGGGCTCGGTGCCTACCTCCTGTTGCTGGTGGACGTCCCGTCGGGGGTCCTGAAGGGTGTCGCTCTCGGCCTAGGAACGTTCATCGTCTTACTCAACACCGTCGGCACCGAACAGAGCGGTCGAATTCAGGGGATTTTCGTCACGGTAGTCGTGGCCGTGCTCGGGGGCTTCGTGCTCGACGGAATCCGGCTCATCGATACGGCCCAATACGCGCCCTTTCTTACTCACGAGACCGGCGGGCTTCTCACCGCGACCGCTTTCGTGTTCGTCTCGTACGCCGGCATCGGCGAGGTCGCGTCCGTGGCCGAAGAAATCACCGATCCGACACGGAACATCCCGCTGGCGATGCTGGTCTCGATCGGCGTGATGATGGGTATCTACACCGCCGTCGTGGCCGTCATCGTCGGCATCACTCCGCCCGACACCCTCATCCACAGCGGTCCGCAGAGCGGTCCCTCGCTCACCCCGATGGCCGACGCAGCTACAGACCTGTTTGGCGGGGTCGGCGTCGTAGCGGTCGCGCTGGCCGCCGTACTCGCGCTTACCAGCATGGCGAACGCAGGCGTGATGGGGACCTCCCGCTTCCTGCTCGCGATGAGCCGAAACTCGCTGCTTCCAGACTCGCTTGGCCACATCGATCCGCGGTTTCTGACCCCGCGTAACGCGGTCATCGGTACCGGCCTGGCACTGCTCGCCCTCATCGCGTTCGTCCCGGTCGTCGATCTGGCGAAACTCGCCAGCGCGTTTCTGATTCTCGTCTTCTCGACGGAGAACGTCGCCCTCGTCGCCTTCCGTGAGGCCGATCCATCCGGCTACGATCCCACGTTCGAGGCACCTGGCTACCCCTACGTTCAGCTTTTCGGCCTGCTCGCCGGGGGTGTGTTGCTCACCCAGATGGGGACACTCCCGATTCTTGGAGCGGCCGGGATCCTCGTTGGCGGACTCGTCATCTATCTCGCCTACGGCCGGCCACGGACTGACAGGACCGGTGCCATCGGGACGATACTCCGCCGGTGACGCGTGGGATGACAAAACCCAGGTCGAGTCCGACTGACTCCACAGTACCGTCCCGCTCGCCTGCTTCCCGGGGCTCACCCGAACGGCCGATCAATAGTCCCGTCGCACGATGATGACCGGATCGCCGGTCTCGTTGGCGATCCGGTCGGGGAGCGTCCCGAATATCCGATCGGTCAACCGCGACTCCGCCTCATACATCACGACGGCGTCGTACTCGGCGGCGACACGGAGGATTTCCTCGTCGTGGTCCTCGCCCGCAACGACCAGCGTGTCGACCGTTTCGGGCGAAAATCCCACCTCGAGTAGCCCCACCCGGGTATCCGCGACGATTTGCTCGCCCTGTTCGCGGTCTTCTCCGTCCTCGACGACGTGGAACAGGGTGATCTCCTGAGTGCAGTCTTCACAGAGCACGTCGATGAACGCTGGCAAGTGGGTGAATTCCGCGACGTCGGGTATCGGGACGAGTATCCGGTTGATCCCCTCGGTTGAGGCCGGGTCGAGTTCGGCCACACACCCTTCCTCGATAGCCACCTGGTCGATTGCGGCGGAGCGATCCTTCCCGAACACCAGCCGGGTCCGCACCGAGGCACCCGCCTCGCGGAACGGCCGTGTGAGGTTTTCGAGACTGTTCCGGGCCTCGGATTCGAACTGCTCGCGGGCCGCATCTGGCGGAGTCTGCTCTGGCAACTGGTAATGGCCCAAAACTACGATATCGAGGGAGGCGAGGTCCTCGACCAACACTGGCGACAGGGGGTCGGGGTCGGGGAGCTCGAAAGGGATCAAAATGGTATCGACCATACCCTCGCCTTGCGAGCGGACGGTCAAAAACAGGTGGGTCGGATCGCATCATCCCGACCCGCGAGAGCAGCTCCACCGCGAGCTGCACTCGGTCCCACTGTCGATCCGTCACGTCGACGCCGTCAACAGACATCATATTCGGCGAGACATGCAACCGAGTAAAAGCCCGTAGTGCCGCCGAATACGATACTCCCGATTACGAATTTGCTCAGAATCTGATAGACGAAGCCAAACTCCTTGAGACACTGATCATGTTACTAAACGGCACTACTAAGATTTTGAGAAATACGAAACTATACAGGACGAATTCTTTAATGACATTGAAGAGGAACCAGATCTCCCTGAAATCTCATCACTATTGGATCACCATTCAAACGCCGAAGCACGATATGGGGAAGTTGACGACCTGTTGAATAAATTAGACTCAGTCGTCCATGAAATCTGATTCTACAGGCGGAGCAGGACGAGTGCCTCGGGGCTTGACCCCGAGGCGATTCACGACGACAAACGTACGACCGAATACACGATCACCGACGCCGGAGTAGATTCAATGGGGGTCATTGGGCCAGGCAATTCTCGAAAATCGTCGACGTGTCCAGTGTGCCGATCGATTTCGAGAGCGTCGAACCGTAGGGTGCATCATTTGTTAGCCACGGAACGGCTGCCGTCAATTCAAAGAATGTGTACTATCACCTCGTTTTCCCTCCAGATTTATTATCAACGGTAGAAAATGATTAGAGAATGGCCAACATCGCGGACGAGATCTCCATTCTCCATGTGGAAGATAATTCCAGTTTCGCGGAGTTGACAACCACGTTTCTCGAACGCGAAGATAACCGTTTTACGATCGAAACAGCAGCCAGGCCAGATGAGGGACTGGAACGGCTGGAACAGGAAGACTTCGATTGCGTCGTGAGCGATTACGACATGCCCGGCCAGAACGGTATCGAGTTTCTCAAGATCTTTCGAAAGGAACACGAATCGCGTCCGTTTATCCTGTTCACTGGGAAGGGATCGGAACAGGTCGCAAGCGACGCGATCGCTGCCGGAGTGACAGATTACCTCCAGAAAGGGGGTGGTTCTGAGATCTATTCCCTCCTCGCAAACCGCATCAGCAACAGCGTCGAACAATATCGCTCGAAGTGTGTCCGGTCGCTCGGGCGTTCGAGGTTGCTGTGAACGAAGTATCGAAGACGGAAACGCTGGAGTTCGACGTGGAGGTCGAGT
>JBKGZK010000104.1:0-5828 GCA_046545615.1 Natronomonas sp. | reverse complement strand
CCCGAGCGAATACGGTGGTTCGCGCACAGCCTGTGCGTAAGTACCGAACTTTATATGCCACGCCACCCTGTGCGAAGACATGGGGAAGATCGCCACCTACTGCCGCGTCTCGACGGCCGACCAGAACCTCGATCGCCAAATCGGCCGGACCGCGGACTACGCAAAGAGCCACCTCGGGGCTGATCTCGAGGACATCGTGCGCTATCAGGACAAGAGCACCGGGACGAACGTCGACCGCTCGGGCTACCAGGACATGATGGCCGACGCCGAAGATGGCGACCTGGATGCCGTCGTCGTGCTCAGCATCTCCCGCATCTGTCGGTCGATCTCGGATCTCGAGCGGACGGCGTCGCGCCTCGAAGCCGCCGGCGTGGAGCTACACATTATCAACGAGGGGCTGACGCTTCGACCCGACGAGTCCGACCCCTATCAGACCGCGCTGTTCCAGTTGCTCGGCGTGTTCGCCGAGCTGGAGGCGAACATGGCCCAACAGCGGACGAAAGAGGGAATCGCGGCCCGACAGGAACACGACGACTATCACCACGGTCCCGCACCGCTCGGGTTCGCGAAGGACGACGGCCGGCTCGTCGAGAAGCCGGACTATCACGACGTCGTCGCCACGCTCGACAGCGTTCAAAAGGGTGAGCTATCGAAACGGAAGGCCGCCGAACGGCTGGGTTGTGCGCGCAAGACGATCGGTCGGGCGCTGGATCGCGCCCACCTCTACGGCCTGTAGTGTCCGACTCCCCTCCGATTCTCGGACATTGGGATTTGTCGGCGAATGTGAGGACGTGGTTTTATACTTCCCCGACCGTTACGCACCCACATGGTCCAAGAGGGACAATCGTTCCTTTGGCCGGGAATGTCCGACAACAGGCGAGTCCGTATTACCGATGTTGGGGAAGGCGAATCGGGCCAATTGGGCTCGATGGCTGGCGAGGGGGAAGTGAAACTTAGCGAATCCGTCGTAATCGGCAACGACCGCGGTCGGATCCACGGGGTTGATGAACTTCGCGCCGGACTCGACCCTCTGGCTATCAATCGTCGTCGATCCGACGAAGCGCGAACGGCTGATCGGGCCAAGGACGCGGAACTTACGACGGACCCGCTGACCTGGGCGAGCAACCCCGATGAATACGATTATCCGGGTGTCGATACTGGTCCGACCTTCCGCGAGGTTGAAGGTGAGGACTACGACACCGAGCGGCTACTCGATTCGCTGTTCTGACTACGACCGTCTTTGGCTGGGGGTACAAACACAGTCGATAACTTTATATACGCCGGGGTACAAACTGAGTGTGTAGACGGACAATGACGGACGCAATCGCAACCATCACGGCAACGCTCGAAGGCGAACAGGTCGAAACTGAAAGTGACGTGAACCGCGGCACGCTGACGTCCCTTCTGGGAACCGTCTTCGACAACGACGACGTCGAGGTCGTCGTCCACGATATCCACGACAACGAGCAGATCGAAGACATCCAGGCCCGCTACGGCGATCGCTGGGACGCCCGCGTTGAGATGGATACTTCAGACGAGGATGACGACAATGACGGGACCGAGACGTACGGCTTCAACCCGCTGGTCGCACTCGAAGCGGTCGAATGCCCGGAATGCGGGTTCGTCGATCTTGACGACACGGACACCTCGGGGCATTACCAGTGCTGGAGCTGTTTAACTCGGTTCACCCCGTCCGAGGCCGAGTTCTCCGCACCCGGCGACGACCCGCGAGACGACGCCGCCGACTTCTACGAGGTCTACGCGTAACGATGACTATCGATCAACACCCCCACGAACACGTCAATTGTTCAGAGTGCGGCGCTGGCGCGGGGGCCTGGCAAAAGAAACGCCGACTCCCGCAGATCGGCCAGACCTACGAGTGCGAAAACTGCGGCCACGAGGTCTACGTGTACGACGCGGGCGGCCCCGGCGAGACGGTCCGACAGTGGCGGCGTGTCTCAGACAGCATGGTCGTCAACCTACGGTTTTTCGACGAAGTCGGCGACTGGCCCGACAGTGTCTGCGAGGACCTGTTCAGGCGTGGCGTTGAGCGGGCGCAAGCGATCGACTATCACGTTGTCGAACGCGAAGGACTCAGCCAAAGCGAGTGGGCGAGACGGGTTGGTAAGACCCAGCAGACCGTGTCAACGAACGTGGGAAAGGCGAAAGCGACGCTGGGCGAGAACGACGGACGCCAGCGCTGACCGCCGCGATCACCGTTCCAATTCGTAGCCGTCGCGATATTCCTCAAACACCGCGTCGAGTTCGCCCTTCGCAATCGCGCGCTCCTCGGCGGTCAACTCACGCCCTTTCATCATCGCTGCCAGCCCCCGGACGGTTAGCTCTTTCTCGATCCGCTGCGACGGTGCCGCGAAGTTCGAGGACTTATCGGCCCGGTCCCTGGCGACCTGATTCCACACGCCACCTTCGAAAAACAGATACGCGTAGCCCGGCCCGACCAGCAGGGCCGCCGCGCCAACGACGGGCACCCACCGACCGAGTCCGAAGCCCTGCAGCACGAGCGAAAACGTCGAGTAGGCGGTCACGGCCAGACTAAGCATCTGAATCTGGCCCTGCACGGAATCCAGACGCGCCTGCCAGCGGGCGAACAATCGCACCCACCACCGCTGTGCGGTCATCGGTTGACGCACCCCAATGGCCGCTGTTCGATCCAGCCGTTCACAACTACCGTCGCGGACTGACTCATTTGACCACCTCCAGCTCGAACTCGATCGGTCGGGATCGCCAGAACCGAACACGACGGATGCGACCGACGTCCCGCACGCGAAACTCGGCCGCGAAGTACTGAAGGCCGCCATACGCGGTCGTCGAGTCCCAGAAGTCGAACGTCCGTTCGTCGAACCCGCACGCGACGGTCCCGGTGAAGGGGAGGTCTCGCCCGGGCCATCTGATATGGTAGTCGCTCCCGGTCGTGACTGGCCCCGGCAACACGATGGACTCGCCATTGTCGGGACCGACACTGACGTAGCGGGCCACGTGCGTCGGGTCGATGTAGGCATCACGGTCGCGCCAGTGGGGCACTCGCCCCCGGACCGTCGCCCCGTCGACGCAGACGCGATGGATTTCGTCCATGACGGCGGGCAGGTTCGGCAGGTGTTCGAGCACGTTGAACGCATCGACGCGCTCGAAGTGATCCGAGGGGAACGCCGCCCCGTTCGGGAGCTGCCACGGCGTCTGTGTAAGGTCCTGGCGAACGTCGACGTCGTCGTAGGCCCGAAGATCGACGCCGAGCGCGTCCGGGTCGCGCTTGTTGTCCCCACAACCGAGATCCAGCGATCGGGGCAGCGTTGAATCAGCGACCGTATGGGACTCGACGACGCTGTCACTGTCACTATTACTCTCACTCACGAACCTCACCCGTCGGTCGCTGTTGAATCCCGGTTTCCCGCGCGCCGAATCGACCGGCCACCCACCCCAGCAGTCGCATCGCGTGCGGAATCGGGTTCCGGCCGGTCGCGAGCGCGTGCGGGATCGTCAGCGCGTACTGGTGGGCCGGCGCGAGTCCGAACGCCCCGGCACAGACGCCTTCCTCCCACCCGATCGGGTGACGGCCTTGGTTGTGGTGCTCAAACCGGGCCTGGTGGTCGAACACCCAGAGATACCCGTTCCCTTCGACGTACCGGCGCGTAAACTCGTCTTCGAGCACGGTCAGTGCCTCGGGGTACTCGATCCCGGCCACGGCCGTTGTCCTGACGAGCGTGGCGTGCGTCCCGCCCCGCCGAGCCCGCCGGCGGGTCCACTCGGATGGGTGTTCGTCACGGCTGTGTTTGCGCCCCTGAACCGCGCCGATTGCGTCGCCATTGCCGACGACGTCCCACACCCGCCGCAGGTAGCCGTCGGTCAGCCGGACGTCGTCGTCGAGAAACAGAAACCAGTCCGCTTCGGTTCGATCGACGAGCAACTGCCGGGCCTCGGAAAGACTCGTCGGCCGTGAGATGTCGTCCACGTCCCAGCCGTAGGCTTGCGCCCGCTCGCGCACGATCGCCACCGTCTCGTCGGTGCTGTCGTCGTCGACGACCCGCAGGACGTCGACCGACACCGGTGACGCGGCGATGGCGTCGGCCAGGCGGTCCAGCGTCTCGCCGATCACGTCCTCGCTGTCGGTCGTCGGGATGTTGACTGCAATCTCACCCGTGTCGATGTCCATCGCCTCACGGGCGGTCTGTGTGGTCGGCATATTACCCCTCCTGTTCGGTGTCCGTGTGTACGTTGCGGCCGTTCCCTCTGCCGTTGGGTTGTAAAATACCCTCCTGGCGAAGTTTGTACTGGACGTTGAGCATCGTGTTTTCGTAGGCTCGTTGTGCGTTCTCTGGCTTCGCGACCGGCGTTGCCAGTTTGTTCCACGATGGCGTCGACTGACCCCACCACTTCGCGAACGAGGTCGCGCCGCGATGGAACGAGTTGCAATCCATCGAGACGATTGAGTCCGCGAGATAGCCGTACAGTTGGATGTGCTGCTCGATATTCCCACCGAGGATGTGGACATCTCGCTCACGGTATTCCCAGATGGGGGCGTCCGTTCCGGCGTACTCCGTCGGCGTCGAGTACCCGACGATAGCCCATTCAGGAACCCGTTCAACCTCACCGGGTTCGTGCGGAACCACGATGACATTCTCCGCATAATCACGGAGTTGCCGGGCGCGGTCGTTGATCTCCTGGCAGTTCTCACCGTCGTAGTCGCCAGCGATTACGTAGCGGGGCCGGTGTCGCATCGTGGCCGCGAGCAACTCGTCGGGTTTCGGATCCTCCCAGTGGAGGTCGATAAACTCGACCTCGATCCCCTGGCGCTCGTACCGAGCGAGGTCGTCGAGACGGGTGCCGCGAAGCCAGCCGTACTCGGCGGCGACCGCTGTAAGGTCTGGCCGCCCCGTCGTGATGAGGTCGGGCGCGTCTGCGATATGGTACTCCCAGACGACAAGATCGCGATTCTTCCCGTCTTCGACGCCGACACGCTCCCAGCCAGTCGACGCATAGAAATCGTTTGCCGGGAGCGTTTCAGGGCACTTCGCGACGATCTTCTCGTGCGGACTGTCTTGCGCCAGCCGGGCGATGAGTGTCGTCGCGATCCCTTCTCGCCGGTGCTCGGGCAGGACCGCCAATTCGTAGAGTGTGGTCTGTGGCTTGCGGACACAGTGGTTCCCGAGTGCAGCGCCTACAACACGGCCGTCGCGTTCGACCGTGTAGAGGTCGCCCTCGCGACACTGCGCTCGGTTGACGAACCCGAGTTCGTCCCGGTGGGCCTGGAACACTTCGGCGGCGGCCTCAGCGGAACTCGACATCGCCCACCTCCACGGTCTCCTCGATACCGCCCCGTCGCGCCTGCTTCAATCGGACGTACAGGCGTTCGGGGTCGATGGTCTGGCCGATGTCCCGGTACAGCTCGTCAGCCAACCGTTCCGCGGTGAGGAAATCACCGCGGTAAGATTCGATCCACCGCTTCAGCGTCCGCGATTCGAGGCAGTGGTGATCTGCCTCGTAGCGGATGGTCAGGTCGTAGTGGTCGGGACCGCCGAAGTCGAACGGACACAGCGCCGTCAGTTCGTCCGTTTCGAAGGTCGTGATCTGGTTCGTCTTGGGAGCTTCGAATCGCTCCATACCGCCTACGGACTCACCCCCCATCACTCCTCACCCCAGTAGGCTTCCAGCGCCCGTTCGACCGTCTCGGATTGGTTGTCCTCCTCTTCTAGGCGTTCGACCGTGCTCAGCGGCAAACTTAGCGTCTTTTGCACTTTCCGTACCATTACGTACCGATGTACATACGGACGTTATAAAGACGTTTCCCACTCGCCTACGTCGTCCGGCGTTCG
>JBKGZK010000103.1:0-5921 GCA_046545615.1 Natronomonas sp. | reverse complement strand
TAGCCGTCGCCCACCTTGTTGTCGGTGTACGCAGCGGCGGCCATGAGTGGTCCCATCACGGGGATGTCTTCGACAAACATCGTGAGAAAATCATGGGATAGCGTGCAATAAACGACGGTGCCGGGCGCTGTATCCCCTTCCTGCTCACGCCGTTGGCGTTCGCTAAGAAAAGGGGGTTAGCGCGCTGTACCACAGAAGCTAAGGCAACGGTTTCCGACCGGAGACGTATGCAGCCACGCTTCCTGGGTCGGTTGGCCCTTGCCGATCTGGTCAGCGTGACGAACGCTGTACTGGGCTTTTTTGCCGTCGCCGTCGCTCCGATCGACCCGTCGCTTTCGGCGCGGCTCATCCTGCTTGCGGCGATTGCGGACGGCCTCGACGGCGTCGTGGCACGAAGCCTCGGCAGCAGCTCCGTCGGAGTATATCTGGATTCGCTGGCCGACGTGGCCTCTTTCGGTGTCGCCCCCGCCACGCTCGTGTACGTCGTGGCGATGGACGGCCTCGACGTCGGGACGTGGTCGTTCGAAACGGGGATCGTGTTTCTCATACTCGGACTGTTTGTCGGGATGGCCGTCGTCCGGTTGGGGTTTTACATGCGATACGATAGCGAGGAACCGCAGACGGTGGGCGTCCAGACGACCCTTTCGGCGGTTCTACTTGCGGTTGCGTATCTTGCTGGGATCACTGATCCACTCGTCCTGCTGGGTGGCGTCGCGGTTTTCAGCTATCTGATGGTCGCACCGATTACGTATCCCGAACTCTACGCGAGAGATGCGATCGTCCTCGGGGGACTCCAGGCGATTGCCGCGATCGCACCCACGACGTTGAACCGGTTGTTTCCCCGTGCACTGCTCGCCTTCGCGCTGGCGTACCTGGTGTTCGCCCCTTACCTGTACTGGCGCGAGACCTGACTTCCGGGCGGGTCGAAGGGAAACGCTCTTGGGACGCTCGCGCGGACATGCGAGCATGAGCAACGGGGACGACGACTCGGCGGCCTCCAACGGAAACGCCGAACCTGCGGATGACTCCGAGGAGCTACCGGTCGAATCGCTCGATGATCGGCTCGACGACGTTGAGTCGGACCTCGAGGAAGCAGAATCCGAAGCGGATCTCGACGAGGTCGAGGCCACCCTCGACGCGATTGAATCCGACATCGAGGCGACTGACTTTCCCGAACCGGACGATGAGGACGACGAATCACCGGCGGACCAGCTCGAATCGAGAGCCTCCGACCTCAGGGACGAACTGGATGATTCTCGGGGTCCGTATGCTGAAGACGTCAGCGACGCGATCACCGACACGGCCGAAACCCTGACCCAAACGCAGTGGACCAAGGACGGGGCTCCCGAGGCGCGCGACGCCGTCGAGTCGTTCCTAACCGCGGCTTCCGACCATTTCGATGCATCCTTCGGCGCTCCGACCGACGAGTTCGACGACCTCGGTGCCGCACTTGAGGACGTTGGTTCGACTGTTCTCGAATCAGATCTCGATCCCGACGAGGACGCCGACCAGATAGCTGATCTCCTCGAGTTGACCGACGAACTGTCCTCGGCGCTTGAAAATGCGGAGGAGTGGGACGACCTGAGCGTCAGGGAACAACTCGACGCCGAGGGGTTCTACGAGCGGTTGACTGCAGAGAATCGAAAGGATTTCCCGCCAGAACTCACCGTGATCCGCATTGCCGAGGCAGAAAACGATCCCGAACGAATACTCCTGGCACTCGAAACGTTCGAATCCGACTTCATGGAGGAAAACTGCATTGACGCCCTCCGTCGCCTCGGCTCGCCTTCGGCGTTCGAACCGATGGAAGCGCGCGCACAGCGACGTGACACGGATGCGATTGAGGTCCTCGGCAAGATTGGCGACGAAAGAGCTGTCGAAACGCTCGTCGAATTCGTCGACAGCGGAAACCCGCCACTCCAGAAAGCCACCCTTCGAGCGCTTGGCGAAATCGGGAGCCAGGAGGCCACCGAAGCATCCGCCCAGGCGCTACTTGACGAGGACGCCTCGGTTCGGTCGGCTGCCGCTCGAGCGCTTGGATTGATCGGAGACACTCGAGCCATCGAGCCACTTGCCGACATCCTCGACGACGATGCGGTCGATACCGTGCGTGCCAGTGCAGCCTGGTCGCTCAATCAGATCGGAACCGAACGCGCACTCGAGGAAGTGTCGACGTACGCCGACGACCGAACATACATCGTGCAAACTGAAGCGAAAAAGGCGCGGGAAGCGAACGCAATCTGAGCTTCGGGTTTTCGGTGATAGGCAGACCCACATCCTCGCCGTTCACGGATACGCGCCGTCACTTGATGAGCAATTCACCGGGAACAGTATTCCTGCATATTCCACAAAGCAATCAGAATTTTTAGCGGACTGCACTCACAGTCCAGTCAGCGCCTTCTGGAGGGACTCGCTGACGCCTTCAACTCGTGGTACGGCAACCAAAAGTCCGACAGTCGTGCGAATCCGTCCGGCTACATTCTCGTCAAATACGACTTCACCGGGTATTCCAAAATCCACACGAAGGGCGACATCGTCGATGAGAAAGTGAAACTCAGGGGTCTCAACTGGGCTCACACTGCAGTGGACGAAAATCGGGAGAGTGTCGTGGTTCTTGAGGGGACCAGGGTGGAATGGTTTTCTGTCCATCTCTTCGAATCCGACTGGACATCGGGCATCGATGGACACCCATCACTGCACTGCACTGCACTGCACACGACACTGGCTGGCGTCGTCGCCGTGTGCGTCTCAAGAGTGTTACTGCTGGCGAGGCATATCGAATTCGTGGGCCGTGACGGGGTACTAACCGACTGGCACCCCTAGTCGTCTCCCAGAACCGAACTCCGGAGCGATTCGTCGATTTCGGCGTTCGCCATCTTCTCGACGAGGGCGTCCAGAACCTGTTCTCGGCGACCGGGGACAAATTTGATCGAGCCGACCACGAGATGTCCCCCTCCCGACACCCCGGCACCGCCGAGTTCGTCCTCGAGTTCGGTCACCATCTCGGGGATGTCGAGCCGAACGCCATCCGACCTGAGAACAGTAAAATCTGGTCCGACCCCGATCGTGATGACAGGATCACCAGTTTCTGTGACTTTTCGATCGTGGAGTTCGCCAGTGGTTTTTCCAGGAGCGGGATACGTAAATCGCCGGGCGTGGTCCTCGACGTCGAGCCGATAGAGGTGAACGTCGTTGTCCAGAATTTTGTGTTCGACGTGGGGTTCTGCGTGTGAAAGCTGACGGTCGACGTCGCGACGAGCTCGATCGGACAGGAACGAGACCAATTTTTCGTGACGCGCCGGGTCTTCGGAACCGAGATCCAGCGTATCGTTTAAAAACGACCCGCCGGCGCTGTAGCGAAGCCAGTGTGCGGCGTAATCGAGCGCCTCTACGACGTCCTCGAGATCGGATTTCGTGTATCCAGCTTCCGCGGCGAGGTCGAGATACTCCTCCATCGTGTCGGCCTTTGAACGATCCGAAAGTCCGGCGACAGCGGGTACGTGTTCAAGGTCCTCCGTGATCGATGGATCGATCATTCGCGCGAGTTCGACGCACATCATTCCCGCCGTAATTCGGTAGTCCTCGCCGTGGAGGTAGGGATTTACGTGTGCGTCCACGAGGGGATCGACAGATTCGGGATCAGGATGGTGGTGATCGACGACCAAGATCGGGATGTCGTACTGGGCGAGCGCTCGGTAGGCTGGCGTGTCCTCCTGGGTGGATCCGTTGTCGACCATAAACAACAGGGGGAGACGCTGGCCGTGTCTCGATCGATCTTCGAGGGCGAAGTTCAGGTCGCGCGTGAGATCCTCGAGTTCGTAGAATGGGGCTTTCGACGGAAGCCGCTTGAAGAGATGCTGAGGGGCTTCTGGATCAGTATGAACCTCGGCGATGAAGTTTTCGAGTGCGAGCTGTACCGGTAGCGACGCACACATTCCATCGCCATCTGCGTGATGACGAAGACGGATCGGGCGGGACTCGAGAACCGCACTCCGGAGGCGTCGGGCGACGTCTCGTAGATCATCGCGGAGGACGTCCAGGGCGGGCCATTCGACGAGCGGGTCGACGGATTCGGGTTCCGCCCGTTCCTGAGCTGCCGACGTGACACGTTCTCGTACGGCCGTCGCTGTATCCCCGTCGAATCGATCGAGGTTTGCGACCTCGATCTGTATCGAACCGTTTCGGCGTTCGACAGGTCCGGTTACTCTGATTGCGTCGTCAAGTTCGACCTCGGGATATGCACGGACGCCAGCGGCTTCGAACGCCGCGCAGGACGCGACGCCTGTACCGTCACGAATCGAGATAATTGTCGGGCCTGCCGTCTGTTTAATCTGTACGACTTCCCCCTCGACGTGAACTGTCTCGCCCGCCCGGTCGGAAAGTTCCGCAATCGAGGCCCGTGTCCCGCGATGAACCGGTTCGACGACGTACTCGTCGAGGTCGGCCTCGGCGAAGCTTATGTCCCCGTCGTCGAGAATTTCGAGCAGTTCAACGATCATCTCGTCACCGACGTCGTATGCGTCGTGGAGGTTCGATGCGTGCACTAGCCCGGAGACCTCGTCGGAACAGTCGACGAAAACCCCGTATTCGACGACGCCATTCACCGTGGCCAGATACCGGCCGCCCTCTGTAAGATCCTCGGGGGTACACTCCGAATCGAGGTCGAAGACAGTTTCGGATGTCCTGTTGCCGGCGTCACCGGCAGCGGATGAAGTCATTGCCGAAAATCGGCTCTGGCCGGGTTTAACTCTTTTCAAGCCAGGGTCGGAGGGTTCGGAAATCGGTCAGTCTTCCTCCGTTCGATTCGGTCGAACCAGGTCGGCGAGCGTCACCACGAATCCGAGGAACCATCCGACAGGCGTAGCAATGCCGGTCCACATGTACACGTATCCATATCCCTCGAGAACGTAATTTTCCCGGAGATACACGCTAACCGGTTTGGTGAGTACCTCGTCGAGGAGAAATATTGCGATCTCGGTACTTCGCTCCAGTACGACATTCAATGACGGATCGTAGAGTGCAGCGACCACTGGCGGCAGGAATAGCGCATTCATCGCCATTGGATAGGCAAAAATTACGGTGGTTGTTCGACCACCGAAGCGGGCGAATAGTGCCGCAAATCCTGCAGAAACGACCGCGATGGTGCTCGCCACCGCAACCGCCATCGAGCCCTCGAGGGCGAGTCTGAGGTAGGTAGCTGCGGTGAAGATACCCCACAGGACTGCAGCCAGAATAACCACACCGAGGATTCCGAGTCGAGCGCGTGCGATGTCGATCCGTCGGGCGTTGAACCGGACTGCAAAGCCGAGGAGTAACAGGGGATAGAGCAGCCCGACGACGGGAACGCCGAGGCCAGCCCAGATGCGATACTTGATCTTGTCGCCTTGAGTTCGGGGACGCCACTTTCCCAGCACCGAGTGTGTATTCGTCCGCTGTCGGGGAAAGACCAGTTCCATCCACGTCTCGTGAAGCCGCACGAAATCGAACTTGATATCGGCGAGGACACCCCCACTGGTCATGGAGAAACCCTCCCACCCGGCGTAAAAATAGGTTCCGGCAGCGGCCAGCGATTATCGACGTGGGGCGCAACGTGGGGCCCAATCGAGATACGATACGTTTGCCGGAGTCGATGGTCCGCTCCCATCGGTTTGCGGAAAGCTCAATGCTTTTGGTTGTTCGACGTCCATCGATGGTCGATTACGAGATGCACGAGGGAACCTTCGTGAAACTCGCCGCGATCGCCATGGGACTCGTCCTTTTTAGCTTCATCATTATGGGGATGAGCCGGCTCGTGGTGACCGCCGACACGGCACGTCTTCTCTCGGCACCGACAATGCTCGGAGGCGGGGGACTCGTCGTTTTTCTCACAGTTCGGTCGGTTCTTGCGGTTTCCGGTATCCGACCTCTTGATAAATAGCGCA
>JBKGZK010000102.1:0-5922 GCA_046545615.1 Natronomonas sp. | reverse complement strand
TTGCAGTGTTCCAGATCGTCTGGGGGCTCTACTACGGCCTTCCGGTATCGGTCGAGCCGATGAAGGCGCTCGCCGCGCTCGTGATCGCAGGCGCTCTCACAGCGAGCGAACTCGCAGCCGCAGGTCTCCTCGCCGGCGTTGTTCTTCTCGTGGTTGGATCGACTGGCACGCTCGGTCGAATCGAGCAGTACGTCGGTCAGCCAGTGATTCGGGGCGTTCAACTCGGGGTGGGGCTCATTCTCCTCGAAACCGGTATCCAACTGAGTCTCGACGGGCTGACGCTCGCACTCCTATCGATGGGCGTCGCAGCAGTCGTGATCGTCGCGGGCTACCAGAAGGCGAGTGCGCTCGTCGTCCTCTGTGTCGGCGTCGTCTTCACAATCACACAAGTGGGTGTCCCAGTACCGCAGCTTCCTGCGTTTACGGTTAGTTTTCCGAGTCTGTCGTCGGTATCTGTGGCGACGCTCGAAGGAACGATTGCGCAACTCGCAATGACTGTCGGCAACGCCGCTGTGGCCACCTCGTTACTTCTCTCGGACTATTACGACGCAGACGTGTCTGCCGACGAACTCTCGACGAGTATGGGTGTGATGAATCTATTCGCTATCCCGCTCGGAATGATACCGATGTGCCACGGGAGTGGTGGTGTCGCTGGAAAGTATGCCTTCGGTGCCCGTACCGCGGGGTCGAACATTATTCTCGGTGTGATTTACGCGGTTGCCGCCGTGCTGGCGGTCGGCATCGTGACTGCGTTTCCCTTGCCGATGCTCGGGGTCGTCCTCGGTCTGATCGCTATCGAACTCGGTCGGGCGGGTCTCGAAACGGATCACCTGCCACTCACGCTGGGAATTGGATTGCTTAGCGTGGTGGCAAACATCGGTGTCGCGTTTGTGGTGGGAGCTCTGGGGTATCTTCTCCTTGAGAACAGATCGTAGATAATTTTCGGATCGAGCCCCCTCTATGTGAGATACGTCCTATATCTTGCAGGGAAGGACAGGGACATCTGTTAGTCATCAGAAACGGCGATTTTGAGGGGCTGAATTCGGACGCCTCACGCCTGAAAGGTCGATTCGTTCGATAGTCGAACGAGAGCCTGCAGCGTCCATCATTCTGCGTGGCGGGCACCATTTGGCAGGCGACGGTATGGCGCTTATAAAAATCCCTCTTCGACCGTTTTGGTTTCATTACGTTTGATACGGGATTGCCGGGGTCATCCGATTCGCTTGCATTCGTGGACGTCTACCCCGTGGTCGGCGTTGTGATCGCAGTCCTCACAACATGGCGCAGTTGATCTCAGCGTGGCATTGTCCGGACTCAGCTTCGTAACAGTGGTGGGCGTGTTCGTCGGCTTTCGGGTTCCGTGATGGTCTTGCCCGTCCGGTCGTAATTTGCGTGTTCGGGTCGGTGGGGAGGCGTCGTGGGGAGTGATCCACATTTCGTACGCATCTCTTCATCAGCTTTTAACGAGTAAATACCGCAGCAGTAGGGGGCTCGGAATTAATTTCTTAAAGAGAGTCCCGGATTCGCTCGTGGTTTGAGTAGTTGCTCATGGGTTGAGTGTTGATACCGCCCCATTATTCTATCCGGGACCTGATACTGATCGGATCGATCAGGGAAGCCGGCTGGGAAGAGAACAGCGAGGCGGTCGTTCGCGAACCTTCTGGAGTGCGCTCAGGCGTGGGCAGTGTATCCAGCGTCTTCGACGGCTTGCACGAGGGTCGTGACATCAGCGTCTCCATTGACACTCACCAGTTCGGCCTCACGATCGGCGGTGGCGTCAGTCACACCAGATACGCCTTGAAGAGCCTCTTCGACGGTCTGTTCACAGTGTTCGCACGTCATCCCTTCGACAGTGATCTTTTGACTCATTCCGTTGGGACATACGGACGGCTCCTCTTTGTCGTTTGCTGCTTCGAAAGAGCTGTTCGAACGGCTGTGAAACTACGTATTCCAAAGTATTGTCGGGGGAATAGTATTGTATCCTACATCCCTATCCACCAGTATGCAGGGCTTGGATGAAACCGACCTGGAGATTCTCTCGTTGTTAGCCGAGAACGCCCGACGCCCGTTCAGCACGATCGGCGAGGAAGTCGGCCTCTCGGGGCCAGCGGTTTCAGATCGCGTCACACGGCTTCAGGAGACCGGGGTCATCAATCATTTTACCATAGACGTCGACCATTCCCAACTCAAAGCCGGTGTGCCGGTGATCGTTCGGCTGGATCTACCCTCCAAGTCGATCGATTCGGTACGTGAACGGGTCAGATCCGATGATGCCGTCGAACACGTGTTCATTACGTCGGACGGAGAACTCTGGTTTTATGGGCGTGCAGAAGTCCAGAACGTCCGCACGTGGGTGAACACGTTCCTCGATGGCGTCGACTCCGCCGACTACACGGTAACGTTGATCGACGAAGTCGAGTGGACGCCCTCGATAGACGGCGTCGAGTTTTCGCTTTCGTGTGCCGAGTGTAGCAATACGGTCGACTTTGAGGGAGAAACGAGTCGTATTGGCGGAGAAATCTATCATTTCTGTTGTCCGACGTGCCTAAGTCGGTTCGAAGAGCGACACCAACGCCTCGAAGAAGGCGTGTAGTGGTAGCCACGGTTTCGAATCAAAAGTATCGGTGATCGACGAACCGCACTCTCCAAGTAGAAACGCACCTAACGGAGTAGGCCCTATAGTTTGGCAATGGGAACGAGAACTGTACATCTCGACATCACAGGGATGACCTGTGCTAACTGCTCCGCGACAGTTGGCGACGCGCTACAGTCTCTCGACGGCGTCGTCGAGGCGAACGCGAACTTCGCCACGGATGAGGGCTCCGTCGAATACGATCCTGACGAGGTATCGCTCGAAGAAATATACGAGGCGATCGAAAATGCCGGATACGGTGCAGTGTCTGACACGGTGACCATCGGCATCTCGGATATGACCTGTGCCAACTGTGTACAGACCAATGAGACTGCCCTTGAGGACACGCCAGGTGTCATCTCGGCAGAGGCGAACTTCGCCACCGACGAAGCCCAAGTCCGGTACAACCCCGCGGACACGTCGCTGGATGCGCTCTACGATGCCATCGAGATGGCGGGCTACTCGCCCGTCCGAGAGGACGACGACGAAGGCGACGCCGGTGAGGACGCTCGCGACGCCGCGCGGCAGGCCGAGATTCGAAAACAGCTCCGACTGACGCTGTTCGGGGCAGTGCTCTCTGCGCCACTGTTGTTCTTCCTCGTTGAGAATTATCTGCTCGGCGGTGGGGTCCTCCCGGAGACGGTGTTTGGCGTCGAGTTCGGCTGGATCGAGTTCCTGCTTGCCACGCCCGTTCAGGCCGTGCTCGGTTGGCCCTTCTACAAGAACTCCTACAACGCGCTGGTGAACAACAAGCGCGCCAATATGGACGTGCTGATCGCGCTGGGCTCGACCACCGCGTACGTCTACTCCGTCGCGGTCTTGCTCGAGGTAATTGCCGGCGGCCTGTACTTCGACACGGCGGCGCTCATCCTCCTGTTCATTACACTCGGGAACTACCTCGAAGCCCGGTCGAAGGGCCAGGCCGGTGAGGCGTTACGGAAGCTCCTAGAGATGGAGGCCGAGACGGCCACCGTCGTCGACGATGACGGCAACGAGAAAGAGATCCCTCTCGAAGACGTCAAAGTCGGTGACCGGATGAAGGTCCGCCCGGGCGAACAGATTCCGACAGACGGTGTCGTCTTCGATGGCCAAAGCGCGGTCGACGAGTCGATGGTCACCGGCGAGTCAGTCCCCGTCGAGAAGGCCGAGGGTGATGAGGTTGTCGGCTCGACCATCAACGAAAACGGCGTTCTCGTCGTGGAGGCGACGAATGTCGGGAAAGACACGGCACTTCAGCAGATCGTCCAAACCGTAAAGGAGGCGCAGTCCCGCCAACCCGAGATCCAGAACCTCGCAGATCGTATTTCAGCGCACTTCGTACCCGCGGTCATCGTGAACGCTGTCCTCTGGGGCGTCATCTGGTATCTGTTCCCAGAAACCCTCTCGAGCTTCGTCGCTTGGCTCCCGCTGTGGGGTGCCGTGGCAGGTGGACCTGCAATTGCCGGTGGGGGCGTCACAGTCTTTGAATTCTCGATCATCGTGTTCGCGTCAGCCGTACTCATCGCGTGTCCTTGCGCGCTCGGACTGGCGACGCCCGCAGCCACGATGGTCGGCACGACCATCGGCGCGCAAAACGGCGTTCTGTTCAAGGGCGGTGACATCCTCGAACGGGCGAAAGACGTCGACACGGTTGTCTTCGACAAGACGGGGACGCTGACGAAAGGTGAGATGGAACTGACCGACGTCGTCATTTTCGATGGCGACGGACAGCCTATCACAGACGTCGGTGACATCGCGGTCGATGGCGGCCAACTCACCGCCCGTGAACGCCTCACCGAGGAGGACGTGTTGCGGCTCGCAGCTACGGCCGAAAGCGGGAGCGAACACCCGCTGGCCCGGGCCCTCGTCGACGGAGCCAGGAGGCGCGGCATCGACGTGAACGACCCCGACGACTTCGAGAACGTCCCCGGCCACGGAATCAAAGCGACCGTGGGTGACAGCGAGGTACTGGTCGGAAACCGAAAACTCCTCCGTGACAACGGCATCGATCCCTCACCCGCTCAGGGAACGATGGAGAACCTCGAGAACGAGGGGAAGACGGCGATGCTCGTCGCCTACGAGGGCGATCTCGTGGGCGTGGTCGCCGACGCCGACACGATCAAAGAGAGTGCGAAAGACGCCGTGAGCCAGCTGAAGGAACGCAGCATCGATGTTATGATGATTACCGGCGACAACGAGCGGACTGCCCGCGCCGTCGCCGAGCAGGTCGGCATCGACCCCGAGAACGTCCGTGCGGAGGTGCTCCCCGAAGACAAGTCCGACGCCGTGGAATCCATTCAGGACGAGGGTCGGAAGGCGATGATGGTCGGTGACGGTGTGAACGATGCACCCGCCCTCGCGGTCGCCTACGTCGGGACTGCCATAGGATCGGGCACCGACGTCGCGATCGAAGCGGCGGACGTCACGCTGATGCGTGATGATCCGCTGGACGTGGTGAAGGCTATCCGAATTTCGGACGCGACGCTCAAAAAGATCAAGCAGAACCTCGTGTGGGCGCTGGGGTACAACACCGCGATGATCCCACTCGCCTCGCTGGGCCTACTCCAACCGGTGCTGGCAGCCGGCGCGATGGCGTTCTCAAGTGTGTCGGTGCTGTCGAACAGCCTGCTGTTCCGCCGGTACACCCCCGACCACGACTACAAGCTCCTCGGCCGGCTCCGCTGAACGTCACCTGCTCGACTCACGTCCAGTTTTCCCGCCACGCGGTGTACGCCTATCTCGTCGAGACGTCCACCACCGAGCCGACGTATCACCGTGCTCCTGAAATTGGCGATGCTTTAAACGAACTGAGGCGCTAAGCCCCTTTCTTAGCGAGCGCCGACCGGAGAGAAGACACGAGCAGGGCGCGGGGATACAGCGTTCACATGAGCAACGATCTTGTGCGCGAACGAGACGCAGTGCGTCTCGTCATCGCTACGGGGTTTTCATACACTGTTCGATGCCAGGCTCACAGACACACCGCATTCTATTGGTGTTTCTTGAAGTAGTGTGAATCATACTCGCATAGCAACGCTCAGCGAATCTGATGGGTTGCGAAAATCGCTACGCAATTTTCGAACGCCTGAGGAGACTGCGCTCCCTACGGACAGTAATTTGCTGTCTGCAAAGTGCATCTTGGAAGCAGGAGGCCCGACCCCCACAGAGCGAACCGAGTCAGCCGTAAGCGAGTAGGGTTGGGTAGTTCACCCGAGAAAATATCGCGCCCACGGATACCGTTCGATCAGTGGAACGCCACCAATCTCGTACTGTTCGATGTACGCATCGAGGCCGAGTATCCGACCGGCTCCGAA
>JBKGZK010000101.1:0-6038 GCA_046545615.1 Natronomonas sp. | reverse complement strand
GACACGTACCCCCGAATCGCAGCCACAGTACCTTCATCGCCATCACGTACCAACTCGTCGCGGTGTTGGTACGCTCGCGAGACTTTCATACGTACGCGAGACTACTAGTAATGGCCGGGAGTGATAGTTCGGTCGGGAGGACGTCGTCACGCCGCCCAGGATCATGGCAGAGATGAGACATGCCGTCCTGGAGCAACTCGCCGCGGCGAGCGACGCCGAACGACGGGAGACGACCACCATCGACGCGCTCGCGGTAACCCTCGACGTCGACGAACGTCCCGTCGAAGCCTACCTGCAGACGTTGGCGTCGTGCGACCTAGCTCGCTTCGACGGGGAGGGACGGGTGAGAGTGACGTGCACTGGCGAGGAATTTCTCGAACTCGACATCGACGGGATGGCGATCTTGGACACCTCGGCGTCGGGAGGAACGCGGTGAGTCCGGACATTTATCGTGAGTCGATGTCTTTATTCGTCCAATGGTGATGGATTGCTGATGTCAGAACAAGACGGAGACACCCCGTCGGAGGGCCCCGAGGAAATTCGATACGATCCCGACTCCAGTCGATACGACCTCTGGGAGTGTCCCGACTGCGATAATATCGTCCTTGCGGTGGGGAGCGACGATCCGCCGATGTCCTGTCACGACAAATCGATGGAACGCGTGACGGACGTCGAGATGAGCGTCAAGCCGCCGGACGTGAAACAGGTGCTCCTCGAGGCATTCGGTCTCCCGAAAGCAGGGCTAGATATCTGCCTCTGCGTCATCGGCGAGGGGCCGCTGTCTGCGACCGACGTGGCCGAATCGCTCGGGTACGACAGGAGCACGATTTCGCGATATCTCAACAAACTCGTCGATCTGGGTCTGCTCCAGCGGTCCGAACTCAACCGCGAGGAGGGTGGTGTCGTCAAGGTGTACCACTCGGTGGACCTCGAACGAATGCGCCGCGAAACGTTGATCGGATTCTACGTCTGGGCCGGCGAGGCGGCCGCCCTCATCGAGGATGCGAACTTCACGAAACGGGATTATCTCGCGGAAAATCCCGACCAGGAACTCCCGGACGTATTCTGGGACTCTTTCCCCGACGAGTAATCGCGGCCTCGGAACCTGGGTTCGGTCGTCTCGCATGCCCTACCCAACCCTCCGTTCGTCTATCAGGCCAGAAACTCGCTCGCGAGGACGATCGCACCCACGAGTGCGAACACCACGCCAAGAGCGGGTTCCATGATCTCGCCTGGGAGGTACTTCCCGACGCGCGTCCCGATGGTTCCCCCGATGAGGACCCCCGGAATCGACCAGCCGACGACGGACCACACGGGTGTTGCGGCGAGGGCGTGGACTGCTGCACCCGCTATTGCGGCGATACCGAGAACGAATACGCTCGTTGCGATCGCCACCCGGGGAGGGAGCCGACACCGGACGATGAGTTGCGTGGTCGTGACTTCGGGAAGGCCGGCACTGATAAGTCCCGTAACGAACCCCCCAAAAGTTGCCAGGCCGAAACCAGGCAGGCGCCAACACGTGGGGTAGGTGAACGTTTCGCCGTCAGTCGTCCGGATGGTCGTTTCGCCGCGACCGGCGTTCTTGCGTTTCAGGAACGTTCCTTCCCCCTCGCCGGGAACGCACTCCTCGGGTGGGTCGTGGTACACGAGGAAGCCACCGAGAAGCAGGAGACCGACGCCGAACACCACTTTGAGCATCGTCGTCGGAACCGCGTGTGCGACTATCGCACCGCCCACGACGGACGGCACCGCCCCGAGAAGGAGCCACTTCGCAGTCGCGTAGTCGACGACGCGTTGGCGCACGTAGTTCAGGAGTCCGTTCCCCATTCCGAACACTTCCGTCAGCAGGCCAGCACCGATGGCCTGTGACGGGGAAAGACCGACCACGAGCATGAAAAAGGGGCTGAAAAACAGCGCCCCCGAGACTCCCGATGCGAGCGCGACGAGCGAAAAGAGGATCGATGCCGGGAACACCCACCAGTGCGCGAGGAACGCCTCGACTGGAAATTCCGCCGGTACCGGAACGAGACCCGGTGAAATCCCGATTGAAGCGAGTTCGACCCCGCTCGACAGAACCCACACGACGATCGGTGCGACCACTCCGAAGACACCCCCGTAGACTACGGTACGACTCCAGCTCACTGATTCCACCTCATGGCTGCGGTGTGTGCACGTAAATGTGGGTTCTCGTATCGTCGCCCGTGTACCGTTGGGGCATCTTCGACGAGGTTTCGTTCGATTCGAGTCCCGGAAGTATTGTCCTCTCTCTCGTTGGGGGCATCGAATACGACGTCCGATTCCGACGAGGGTGAACCGAACGGATGGTGGGAACGGAGCGCACCGTTATGCGAGGATACCTGCGCCAACGAACGCACCGAGGACGACACCGTAAATGACGTGGACCGTTCCGAACGTGACCATGGTTGCCCGATCGGCGTCCATACCGAGGACGATCCGCATCCAGAACACCATCCCGCCGATCATGAGGACGATCCCGTAGACGAGGCCGACTCCGGTCGCGACAGTGACGGAGTCGAGGGCGATACTGAAAAACGGTACGCCGACTGCGAAGACGCCACCGGCGACGATTCCGTACACCATGTGCAGAATCATGCCGGGCATTGCGTGGTCTTCGGGTTCGCCGCCCGCAATTTTCGCGACGAGTGCCGCCGTCGGTGGCGGTCCGCCGTCTCCCATCACCATCATCACAATGGTCATCACAATCGTCGCAACGAGACCGCCCGCAAGTCCGGCGAGTACTGCTGTCATTGGTTCAGTCCGTACAGATGATAGATGACTACTAAACCACGATGCGGTCGTTTGATGGCGTCACACACTCGAAATCAACCCTCACTCATCTCGTCCCCGTCCGCCGGCAAGTCTGGGGCCCGCACGTCGGTAGTGGATACTAAACCGATGGCATACGTAGCAGAGAGTACATGGAACTGGTTTCAGTCGCCGCGGTGGCGGAAAACGGCGTCATCGGTCGCGATGGTGAGCTCCCGTGGCCGAGTATTCCGGCGGACAAACGGCAATACCGGGAACGAATCGTGGACTCGCCGGTGATTATGGGGCGCGTCACGTTCGATTCCATGCGCGAGGACCTCCCGGGAACCGACCAGATCGTCCTGAGCCGATCGGAGTCTTCCTTCGACGTCGACTCGGCTCATCACGCGTCCGGCATCGACGAGGCAATTTCGACGATCGAAGGGCTCGGTTCGGACCGGGGGTACGTAATTGGTGGGGCCAGCATCTACAACCTCTTTCATCCCTTCGTCGACCGGATGGTACTCAGCCGGATCCCCGGCGAATACGACGGAGACGCGTTCTTCCCGGACAGGGACCCGAAAGACTGGAATCGAATCGATCGGGTCGAATACGACGCCTTCACGCTCGAGGAATGGGTTCGGACCTCCGACTGAGTCTCGCACAAAACGTGACCGATTCCGGTGTCGACGGACGGCACCCGTGGGATCTCCATCCTTGGTAGTTGCTGGGTGGGAGTTCTCGCACACCGCTTTCACGAATCGGTTACACGTTCGACCTCGCTTTCGGGGTCACGTTGATCTTTCCGGCGAGGTACACGACGCTCCCGAGCAGTGCCAGGATTCCAAGCGGCAGGAGCCAGAAGAACGCGGTCAACAGGAGGCCACTGGCCTGGATTCCAAGCGCGATGAGGACCACCGGCCCACAACAGACCGACCCCGAGAGAAGCGCAGGCACCGACGCAACGAACCCCGATCCCGCGCCGATCCCACAGGCTTTCGGTTGCATTACGGCCAGGTACGTGAGTCCGAAGCTAACCCCGACCAGAATGGCGATGAAGAGACCGATGGCAATGTTCCCCGGCGAAATCAACACCCGGACCACGCTGGTGTCGAGCAGCGCGATGGCCTCGAACGACGCAGGCCCGGTTCGCTGGAACAGGAGCCCGAGCGGATCGTGAACCACAACGATATTCGGCGACGCATCCGTCCGGAGCGAAAGATCCTGGGCGGCCCACAGGAACACGACGAGATATCCGAGCGCGATCCCGGCCGCGAGGGTCAACGAATCACGACGGCGGAACACCAGTCCGACGGCAGCCCTGGTTCGGCCGAGCCGGCGGTCGATGGAGCCGGGGATGACGACTCTATCACTCATTCGTGGATCACCGTGGAGGGATAATATCCGTACCAGGCCAACCACATCGCATCGAACGCTATCTGACGGTCGAGGGGGAGGTCGGCCGGACCGTGCGTGTCACCGTCGACGGCATACCCCTCACCCCGGGGTTCGACGGCGATCGTGTCGGGGTTCCGATAGACATATCCGGTATCCAGATCCGCATCGTAGACTGTGACGTAGTCGACGTCGTCAAGCGTGCCCTCGACGACGGTCTCATCTCGAAGGCGACCCTTCTCGACGGCCAGTGCGCCGTCCTCGTTTCGAGCACCGATCACGACGTCCTTCGGGTGAAACTGGTCATCGCGATTGAGTAGGGGGAACATCGTATTTGCGGTCACGTAGTACCCGCTTTCCTCGAGGTAATCGCCGTACGGGTCCGAGCCGTAATTTTTTGCGAATCCGGTGGTTTCCGACAGCACTTTCGTCTCCGGGTGGGACGTTCGCCACCGTTTCCACGTCGTCCAGACCACCTGGAACTCCGTCAGATAGTCGCCGTTGTGCGGGCCGGTAATCCCTCGGGCCAGTATCTGTGACCAGTACGAGTCCGTCGCCCGATCGAACATGACCAGGTTCGTATTTATAAGCTGTCCCGAGACGCCGAAGGTGGTCTCCCCGCGATAGAACCCCTGTGCCGTCCCGGTAAGGGGGCAGTAGGTCACCGCGACCCGTTCGCCACCGACGACGTCGTTGACGATCTCGTGCCAGACGAGGATGTGCTGTGGATACGCCCTGACGTCGCCGTCGATTTCGACGCCAAAGACCGGTGACTCGTCCACGAGATTCGATGGCGGATCGTCGGCGTCACGGAATTTCGGTTCGTCGATCGCGGGGATTCCGTCCGGCGGTGGACCCCCGGACATCGAGCTGTCGTTGAGTTCTTCGATGGTGTACGCTTCCGGTAGCTGTCTATCTGCAGTCGGTGGCCAGGATTCGTCGTCCACGTCGCCATCCGGTTCCGTCGCGTCCGTGGTCTCGGCGTCACCGTCCGTGGTAGAGTCGGCGTCAACCGCACCGGAACTGCTATCGTCCCCGGCTCCACCGCTATCCACGCTTCGGACGTTCACGCAGCCGGCGAGGGTCGCAATTGCTATCCCACTGGCTGCACCGAGAACACGTCGGCGTGTCGGGAACTCCATACGAAACGGAGGGACTGTACATTCTTATCCGTAGTTTGTCTGTGCGATCCGGTCACACATGAGGTCCGACAGGTGGACGCGACAGATCAACACGCCCTGAGTCGGGGATGGGTCCGGAAACGGGTATCGGACTCGAGCTCAGTATCGAGGCGACGTGCCGGTGGAAGCCATTCGGACCCGGGCGTGGATTCGAGCCAGTGAATCGCCAGTTGGTTGTGGCCCATCCTCGCACGCCGCAGGTGGATCTTTACGTTCTACGCTCGTTCTTCGATTCCATGACCTCGAATACCCGACTGTATGGTGCCTCGATCGGCGTCCTGTCAGGGCTGTACTCGGTGTGGAGTGCTACGACGGCGTCTCGAATGGTGGCGAGCAGTTGGGTGATGGCCGTGCTCGGGATTATCGTGATCGTCCACGGGGGGATTCTTTTGACGGCGTATGCAGACCGTCTCGGCAGCGCCAGTGGGCCGTTGATGATCGTGTATTCGGCGGTGATGCTCCTCAATCAGGCCCTTCTCGGAACCGGTATGATTGACGCCGGGAGCGCGATGGGAATGAGCACCACCATGGGTGGAAGCACGATGACTGCCGGAATGGGATGGGATGCGGGTATGGTCGCACTCGCACTCCTCATGCTCGCAAGCGGCGTCATCATGACACGGAACGGCTCGTCGGATTCCACGACGGGCGGAATGTAAGAAACTCGCAACTTGGGGACCGTCCGTTTCGGTGTAA
>JBKGZK010000100.1:0-6198 GCA_046545615.1 Natronomonas sp. | reverse complement strand
CCCTCGCGGTCGCGTGGAACCAGCAACACCCGAACACGTCGTTTGTGTCCGTGAAGGCCAGCCACTTTACGATGGCTCGACATCACCAGTCTCACCACGTCTCACCATGTTTCAGTGAGTGGGGTTTGAGCGGTTGGTAAGGGTGAGATCCTATCCAATTCAACAAACAGATTCGTAAGAAAATCGTGGTTTATGACGAGGAGCGTACGCGATTCACCCACGCGTCAGGTGACCCGTGGAACTCTCGCTGTATTCTTTAGACTTCCTCAAGGAGGGACCCGAACAGATCCGCCGCATCCCCGGGCGTGTCGAAATCGTGAAAGTGCTCGCCATGCTCCTTCGTGAGGATGTTTAATGCTGCCGCCGCTCCGTCTCCAGCGGAGATGACGGCCTGCCACTCTTCGGCGCGCACCATCGCACCCGTAGCGTACGCGTCCTCGATGGACGTTTCCATAGTGACGTCCACTTCGACGACACCCTCGTCGGTGAGCGCACACCCGAGGTCGTCGGCCAGGTCTCGATTGGCGCCGGTCGCTAGAACCACGTAGGTCGCCTCGAATTCATCGTCGTCCGTCCGAATGGTGAATCCTCCGTCCGTCGATTTCACGGCGTCAACATTCGTATCCGGGTTGCGGTCGACCCCGAAATCGTCGACTTGCTCTCGGAGTGTGTCCATAAAATTCGAGCCATCGATCGACCCGATACCTGGATAGTTGAAGAGGTGCGCCTTGTGCATCCAGGTTTCGTCGGTGTCGTAGACGGTCGTATCGAGGCCATTCTTTGCGGTAAACAGAGCGGCACTGAGGCCGGCGGGACCGCCGCCGACGATGTGTACTTCGGACATGGGAGTACTAAAGAATGGGCTGCGATCGTGTTAACGGCTCCGCTGCCGTGCACCGGTTTTGAATGCCGGCAATTCATGGGGTTTGGCCTCGTTTTCACTCGCAGTGACTTCGATCGACCCAGACGAACATGAACACATCCCGGGCGAAGCGGCGAGCACGTATGCGAAGATTGCCGACGCCTACGGCCAGCAATACTATGAATCGGTCGCGGGGCAGGTACTGGATCACCTCGAAGACGGGATGCGCATGCTCGACGTCGGGACCGGCCCCGGCTTGCTCCCGATCGAGATTGCGATGCGTCTCCATGGAATTCGCATCGACGGGTTCGATTTCACCAGGGAACTGATCCGGTACGCTCGCGAGTCAGCAACTATTCAGGGCGTGTCTAATCGCGTTTCGTTTTTCGTTGCAGACGCCTATCGAATCCCAGTTCACTCCGGACAGTACGCGTTTCTCATCTCGACGGGCGTGCTTCACAGCCTTGACGATTCCGTCCGTGCACTCACCGAGTGGTATCGCGTCCTCGAACCCGGCGGTTCCGCGTGGGTGTTCGATCCGGCAATTCTGGACCTTCCCGAAACCGTCGACATCGATCTCACCGACAAAGAACGCGAGATTCTCGCAACCTATGGGGTCCGCAAGGACGAACCCACGCCGATTTCCAGGACTGAGGCGAAACGACTTGTCGACGCCTCTCCATTCGAAGACGCCGAGATCGGCACCGGACCTTATGGAGACCGTCGTCTCTACCTCACTCGCACCGGGTGAACGTCGATCGAACAACCCCGAATCCAGGATGCCCATTGGCACCGAACAGTTTCGTCGGGCGTAGCTATTTACGGAACCGGATCCCTCACGCCGATATGGTCGAGTTCGATTCTATCACTCTCAGCGATGGTGTAGACCTCTACTACCAGGAAGCTGGTTCGGCCGGAGACCCCACAATAGTACTCCTCCACGGATTTAGCGGGAATCACCTCTCGTGGTGGCAACAGGTACCGGCCTTCGAGGGATATCGGTGTCTAGCCCCGGACCAGCGGCGGTTCGGACTTTCGAGAGACAGAGACGACGGCCCGGGCGTAGCTGCCTTCGTCGACGATCTTCGGGAACTCCTTGATGATCGAGAGATCGACGAGGCCGCGATTGTCGGCCACTCGATGAGCGGGTGGCCGGCCGTCTCCATGGCGACTCAGTATCCCGACCGCGTGACGTGTCTGGTACTTTCCGGTACACCCGGCGGACTCCTCTCGCCATCTCGTCACGGGACGTTGCTGGAAGAGGCAGCCGGGACGCTTCCGGTTGTCGATCCTTTGGATACCGCCGAACGGTTCCTGTCGGATTCGATCACCCAACTCAACGTGGATTCGCCAGCCGAGTTTGGCGACGTTCGACCCACGCTCGACGATCTTCCGACGGATGCGTCGGCGATCATCGGGGCCGACATTCCCATCATGCTGATCGCCGGAGCGGCTGACGGATTTATGCCCGAAATTGCGATTCGAGAGGTCAGCGAACGCCTCGACGGTGCCCCCTACGAGATCGTCGACGGTGCCGGCCATTCGGTCAACGTCGAACGGCCGAGTACATTCAACCGACACGTCAATGAATTTCTCGAATCGTCAGTCTTTGGGTGAAAAATCGAACCCCACCGGCAGGATTTCAGTCCGATCGATCGGCTTCCGAAACGATGGTTGCGAGCGTCGACGCGGCGTCATCGACGTCACCCGTGTTTTCGACAAGGCGGACCGGTGCGTACGATTCGACGGAACAGTTCATCGCCGCGGCGCGATTTAAGTCCTGATGGAGTTCGATCGATCGGGGTCCCTCTTCGCGATACTCGCGCGTTTCAACGGAATCTCGACGATTGGCGATGGTTCCCGGATCGGCCTCAACGAGGACAAATCGGTCCGGATCCACGTCCCGAAGAACGTCTCCCGGCAGACCGGGAATGAACCCGTGGACGGTGCCGACCGCGAGGTGCGTGTTGAGAATGATGGATCGGTTTCGTGCCCGGGTCGCGACGTACTCGCCTGCCCGACGCTGAAGTAATTCGAGTTCGCGCAGGGGAAGCGTCGCCATGTCGTCGCGGCTTTCGACCGAGCCTCTCGCCACTGCCTGTTCGAGCATGGCATCGCCGAAATTGATGAGTTCGAAGCCCGCGCCGAGACGTTTCCGTGTCTCCTGGCAGACGAGCGATGCACCCACTCCAGGAACCCCGGTGACGACCGTGACGTCCATCAGAAGGACACCTCTTCGTCGCGTTCGGTAGTGGTGGTTCCGCGATCGTCGTACCGGTGGCGCCCGATGTGATCCCCTCCGACGAAGGTCATGAGCGTATCAAAGAGGTCGTCTGCAGAGTGAAATTCATCAGTCTCGGTGCGTTCGAGAACGTCACCGATCGATTCTGTCGTCCCTCGGGGTGATTCGAGTTCGACGTGACCGATCTGGTCGACGACCGTTCCTCGGTTGATCGGAAACGTCAGTTCCCGGCTGAACAGGTCGCGTGTCTCGGGCAGTCGCATACGTCACCCTGGGACACGATACCCATTAAGAGTTGTTACAATTCCCAACAGTTGCGTCGCCGGCTCACTGGAACCCGATCCGACCACCGTGACGTCGGTCCGGTTCGGGGGCGCGACCGCCGCGGAATTCCTCTTCGATCTGGTCGTAGTAGTCGCTGATGTCGTCGGTGATCGTCGGGCGAACCGATTCCAGTGCCTGACGGAAGTGCCGCATCTCGACTTCCGTGGCGTCTTCGTCGTCACGCAGGGCCTGGATGGCAGCCTCGCGTGCGATCGATTCGAGGTCGGAACCCACGTAGCCTTCCGTTATTTCGGCGAGTTCGCGTAGGCTGACGTCGGGCGAAAGCGGCGTATCCTCTGTGTGAATCTGGAGGATACGCTCGCGCCCCTCGAGTTCGGGTTCGCCGATCATGACCAGGCGATCGAACCGTCCGCTCCGGATGAGCGCCGGATCGATCATATCGGGACGGTTCGTCGCGCCGATCACCATGACGTTGCCCATTTCTTCGAGACCGTCCATCTCCGTGAGCAGCTGGTTCACGACACGTTCAGAGACGTTAGAACCCGCGACATCTCCACCGCGTCCGGGTGCGAGGCTGTCGAGTTCGTCGAAGAATACGACGGTGGGAGATACCTGGCGTGCCTTCCGGAAGGTCTGCCGGATGGCCTTCTCCGATTCGCCGACCCACTTCGAAAGCAGCTGCGGCCCCCGCACCGAGATGAAGTTCGCATTCGTCTCGTTGGCGACGGCCTTCGCCATCAGGGTCTTACCGGTCCCCGGCGGCCCGTACAGCAAGACGCCCGCCGGCGGTTGGATTCCCATTCGCTCGAACTTCTCCGGCTTGGTCAGCGGCCACTCGACGGATTCTTTGACTTTGCTCTTGGCGTCGAGGAGTCCTCCAACGTCGTCCCACGTAACCTTCGGGAGTTCGACGAGGACCTCCCGCATCGCACTCGGATCGACCTCGTTGAGCGCACCGCGGAAGTCTTCGCGTTTTATGATCATCCGGTCGATGAGGCTGGGCGGGATGTCCTCCTCGTCGAGGTCGATTTCCGGGAGGTACCGTCGGAGTGCCTTCATAGCGGCCTCCTTCGTCAGCGATTCGATGTCCGCGCCGACGAAGCCGTGGGTGTCGTCGGCCATCGAGTCGAGATTCACGTTGTCGGACAGCGGCATCCCGCGAGTGTGAATCTGGAGGATCTCCTTGCGTCCAGTTTCGTCGGGGACGCCGATTTCGATTTCGCGATCGAACCGTCCCGGGCGACGGAGGGCCGGATCGACGCTGTCGACGCGGTTTGTCGCCGCGATGACGATGACTTGTCCGCGCGACTCGAGGCCGTCCATCATCGTCAATAGCTGGGCGACGACGCGACGTTCCACTTCGCCAGTGACGTCCTCGCGCTTGGGTGCGATCGAGTCGAGTTCGTCGATGAACACTATGGAGGGCGATTCCTCGCTCGCGTCCTCGAAGATTTCACGGAGCTGCTGTTCGGATTCGCCATAGTACTTCGAGATAATCTCCGGACCGGCGATAGAGAAGAAGCTCGCGGAGGTCTCGTTGGCCACGGCCTTCGCGAGCAGTGTCTTTCCCGTTCCTGGTGGGCCGTGCAGCAGCACACCCTGCGGCGGCTCGATGCCGAGCTTTTTGAAAATCTGGGGATGCTTCATCGGGAGTTCGACCATCTCCCGGACTCGCTGGATCTCGTTCTGGAGACCGCCAATGTCCTCGTAGGTGATGCCACTCCCGGTTTTCTTGAAGCCGCTGATCGGTTCTTCGCGGAGTTCGACGTCGGTGTCTTCTGTGACGAGACAGACGCCCTGTGGATCAGTCTCGACCGCGATTAGCGGTATCGCTTGCCCGGGCGAGCGCATAAACGGATGGTTGGTCGAACTCATTACCGGGACGATATCGTGTTCGACGACCGGGCGTTTCAGGATCTGCCGCTTGACCATTCCGGCAGCGTCGGAGCCGAACTGGACGCTCGCCTCCTCGGGCGGGGCAAGAACGAGGGTTTCGGCTTTTGTCGCCTCCGCTTTCCGAATCGTCACCCGTTCGCCGATCCCGACGTCGGCGTTCTGTCGCGTGAAGCCGTCGATACGGACGGTATCTGTGTTCCAGTCCTGTCGATCGGCACGCCATACTTTCGCCGCCGTCGTATCAGCACCTTCGATCTCGATGATATCTCCCGGCGATAGCTTCAGGTGCAAGAGCGTATCCGGATCCAGACGTGCGATACCACGGCCCGAATCGTTCGGATAGGCCTTCGCCACCTCGAGTTGAACCTCGTTCATTACGTTATCAGAAACGAAGAACCCGCCGGAGATAGGCTTTTTGCTCACCTGCATCCGATTCGTCCGTCAGCCGTCAGCCGCCGGACGTACAACTGAGGGTTTCTTCGATGCGACGAGTCGGTAGACCCGTCCGGTCTTCACTTACCTGCCCGACCAGGTTCCACACCTTTTTCGCTTCGTAGACCGGAGGACCGCCATGCGAACGCTGGCCTTCGACGGCCGTACCGGGGCGAGCGGCGATATGATTCTCGCTACGTTGATCGCCACAGGTGCCGATCCGGACGTGCTCGAACCAGTCGAGGCGTCACTCGGAATCGAATACCGGATCGGCGAAACGGTCAAAAATGGGATTCGTGCCACAACCGTCGATGTGTTATTCGACGAGGTGGGACGGGATAGGGTGGCGTCCGGGTCGTCGATCGAAGAGTCTGATCGATATTCACACGAGTATTATGAGGCGCACGAGCACGGCCACTCTCATTCACACGATGAAACGCACGAGCACGGCCACTCTCATTCACACGATCACGCGCATGGT
>JBKGZK010000099.1:0-6337 GCA_046545615.1 Natronomonas sp. | reverse complement strand
GATCGGAAATATAATAATATTCATGTGTGGGGTCTGAAAGAAGATAGAACGATGGATAGTATCCTAACCAACGGCCAACGAATTTTCCGAGATAGAACTACACGACTCTCTTCTTATCGTGGACATGTCGCCACGTGCTAATGACTCCTCAAAGGAAATCAATCGTCGTCGTCCAGGGCAAGCGATTGACTGAATTCAGATAAACGGCGCTGGTCAGTGGGTATCGTTTTCACGGGTTCGACGCCGAGCAGTCGCGGCAACGCAGTCTGGGCAAACACGAGTGCCAGGACGAGAATTATTGGGGCCAGAAAGATACCGTAGAATCCGAAAACGATCGGGCCGAAAACGTATGCCAGCATGAGCAACCCAACGTGCGTTCGTTTTCCACTGAGAAACGGTCTAAGAAATACGTCGGGGATGGTGTCGACGATAACCAATGTGATGATGAGAAATCCAAGTATGTACACGAACAGGGAGACCTCACCCGAGAGAACGATTGGTACCGAAGCGATGCCGGCAAGTGGGATATATACGATTTTCATCCCCACGACGGGAATCAAGCTCGCGATGCCAGTGAGCGCACCGGCAAGAGCCGGGTAGGGAACTTCTGCTGGTTGCGGGACGAGCGCATTGTATCCCATAAAGGTAACCACCGCGACCAGGGAAATCACGATCACGTTGAGCAGATTTCCGAAAAGCACGGCCTCGAGTTCTTCGTCTACCGCTACGAGGTACTCGCGGATGATCGCATCGTCATCAAACTTGAGTAACCAATCGTGAACGCGGGAGCCATCGAGAAGCAGGTAATACGTTACGATGGTTGCGACAAACAGATTTAGGAAAAATCCAGTCACTGTACTGGTAAGCACGGCCGCGTTTTCGATCGCGAAATCAAGAAACGGGTCGAAATCTCCGCTCTGATACGCCTGGACGATCCCATCTATCGTAAATGGGGGGATATCATCCAGACTTTCGAGGTAGACGATGCTATTCGTGGTGGATTCGATTGCCGGATTTGCAACGACGAATTCTCGAACTTCGAGCACGAGGAGAACCAACGTGTAACTAATCAACAGAAGTAACGGAATTGCAATGAACGAGAGTACTATGACGGCGCGTATGCGAGCAGGAATACGTGCGCGGCCGAGATTCGTATAAAACCGTCGTGTCGAATAATACAGAAACACGGCCACGGTCAATGCAGCAATAAATCGGTAGGCGATGTACGCCGAGACCGTGGCGACGAACACCCCGAAGAGGGCAACGATGAGACGCTTTTCATCCATAACTGAGCAAATCGCGTCGTCGTATTAAAAACGGCGTTGGCTTCGACCCGGTTTTACTCTCGGTGTAGTGCTGTCGAAACTATTCGAACGCCGGCACGTTTGACCCGAGTCGAAACCGGTAAGTTTCGTCAAACTGAGGTTCAATCGTGCTCAAACCCGGAGATCAGGCCCCGTCGTTTTCACTCCCCGATCAGGACTCCCGAACGGTATCCCTCGAAGACTCCGACGGCCAGTATGTCGTCCTGTACTTCTATCCGCGGGCGGATACGCCCGGGTGTACGAAGGAGGCATGTGAATTTCGTGATCGGTGGGATGTGTTCACCGAACGAAACGTTGCGATTCTCGGCGTGAGCAACGATCCCGTGGAAAATCTGGGCCCATTCGTCGACAAGTATGATCTTCCGTTCCCCCTCCTGAGCGACGAAGATGGGTCTGTTGCGACCGCCTACGATTCGTACGGAACCGTCGAAATCGAGGGCGAAACCTACGAAATCGCCCTTCGAAACACCTACCTCATCGGTCCTGATGGTCGTATCGAGGCGGTGTATGAGGATGTCTCACCGGAGAACCATGCCGAAGAAATTCTCGCCGACGTCTAGAGTGTAGGAGACGTAGACTTAGTCAGCCGAAATCCGGTCTCACCCCCGTTGGCATTCCTCTAACCGAGATTTGTCCGTTGAAATTCTTTTTGAAAACGTAGAATATGGGTCGTTTGATCTCGGCTACGGTATTGCTCGATAGCCCAACAGCTAACCTCGGGCAGATCACACGGTCTATATGGTCGATTCGGGCACGCCACTCGTCATTGTCGACGAAACCGACGAGGTTGTTACGGTGCGATTGAACCGTCCGGAAAAACTCAACGCCTTGGGCCCGGAACTCGTAAAGGGATTGTATACGGCTCTCTCCGATCTCCAAGACGACGATCGTGGGATTCTCTTGACTGGTGCAGGGCGGGCGACGTGTGCAGGAATGGATACGGACATTGTCGGAGATGGTGACTATCCCGAGGCCTACCCCGACCTCCACGAACAGCTTCGGGCAGCGCAGCAGTTGCTCGTAGATCGAACGGCCCCCTCGGCTATGGCTGGGTTCGGCGTCCTGGTCGGCGCAGGCTTTTCGTTTTCGCTTCGCTGTGACTTCCTCATTCTCGGAGAGGAAACCACCTGTTCGTTACCGGAGATCCGATACGATATCCCGGTTTTCAAAAATGCGAGGCTGATAGCAGACCTCGTCGGTCCACGCATCGCAAAGGAAATCGCCTTGACCGGCCGTCGACTCGATCCAGATCGGCTCCACGAAATCGGTCTCGCTAACGATGTGGTCGTAGAAACCGAAGTCGAGGAGACGGCATACGATCTACTCGAAGACATTGCAGGCCACGATTCTTCACACGTTTCCGAGGTCCTACAGTATCTATAGACGGGGTCCTCGCTAAGCCACGCCTAGAACGAAGGTCACTATTCGAGCGGATTTCCTGTATCAATTTGCCGTATGTACGGAAGACCAGTGGTTACTCGTCGGCCCCTTCAACGTCCTCGACGACGTTTTCCATGAGTCGACGAACGGTGTCAGCTTCGACGTCGATGATCGAACGTGGGTAAACCCCCACACAGACCAGAAGATCTGACGCCGTTTCGACGCTTTCGCTGACGTGAATCTTTACGTCGAGTTCGTTGCCTTCGAAAGTTGCTTTCCCATCGAACATCGACGCAGTCGTTTCTTGGTCGAGGATCGTGACCGTTTCGTCGCGGTCGTGGCTGACAGACCCGATTTCGTCGTAGTTAGCGACGATCAAATCGAGGAGCTCCTCGCTCGACATGTCCCCGACGGGATTGAACTCCCGTCCGAGAATCGAGACCTGGGGTGTCGTCAGGACGAGAAAGTTAGCGAGCGGTTTCGTCCCAGCGACCGGAATCTCGACGTCCTTTTCGAGGGTTGTGAGATAGTTCGTGACGACGACCTCTTCGGAGTACCCACTAACTTCGATCGGCTCACGAATGACCATCTCTTCAACGTTCGTCTGTTCGTATCCGGTTTCCGATCGCGTCGTCGAATCGACGGTAGCCGGTGATGCTGTATGTTCGTCCAACCCGACGGCTCCAAGACAACCGGCGAGACCGAAGAGTGCCAATCCCCCGGAGCCAGCAAGAAACGTACGACGGTCCATTAATAAGATTCCTAGATTTGAAGGGGTAAGTGTCTATCGGCTACACGGTTCGATTCGTTCACTCCGTCGCCCGCGAGAGTTCGATTTCAATCGTGTTTCCTTCGGGGTCGTTGGATGCGACTGCAATTGATCCCTCGGAGCGTCGAACGATCCAATAGACGAGCCATAGCCCCATCCCTCGCCCGTGAAAGAGCGGTTCGACTTTCGATTCACCGATGAGGACGGCCCGGTCAATGTCGGGAATCGTTGGCCCGGTATCCGAGATTCGAATCCTCACCGTGTCGGATTCGTTCTTGACCTCGATCCTGACGGCAGGTTTGTCGGTCTCGTTGTGGACGATGGCGTTTTCGACGAGTTCGGTAACTGCCCACGACAGATCCGAGGTGGCCATCACCGGTGCCCGTTCGGGAAGCGACAGGTCGATGTTGATTTCGAGATTTGCGTATTCGGAACCCACTCGTCGAATCACCTTCACTGCGTCTAGTCGCTGGTGTTGGGGTCGTTCGGAGAGGACGTCGACGACCTTCCGTTGTTTCTGTATCGTCTCGAGGAGGTGGTCGCTCTGTTCGACGATCCGGTCCGCGTCGGTCGCCACGCGACCGGTGCATTCTTCTCGAATCGTCTCAGCGAATCCCTTTATCACGTTCATGTCGTTACTCAGGTTGTGTCTGAGGACCCGATTAAGCACTCTGAGTTGCCGTTCTCGTTCCTCGCGCTCGCTCACATCGCGAATTAACGAGATGATCCGTTTCGACCCGTCAATCTCGATTTTGTGCAACCAGACCTCTACAGGAAAGGTCGATCCATCCTTTCGGCGGTGGGTTCCCTCGATAGCCCGGGTTTCGCCGACATCCATCTGCGCCCATATCTGTTTGTGAAACTCCCCATCCGGGTGAGTTTCGAAATCCGAAATCTGCATCGCCTCGATCGACCCGCGGGAATAGCCGAGATTTTCGACGAGCTGTTGGTTCGCTTCGAGGATATTCCCGGACAGGTCGTGGAGCACGATTGCATCTGGGGACTGTTCGAAGAGCGTCCTGAATCGGGTTTTGGACTGCTCAAGTTCCGCCTCGCGTTCCATCCGTTCCTCGATATCGCGGATCGTCCCCCGGATTCTCGTGACAGAACCGTATTCGACCTGGGGTTCGCCCCGGACGCGCACCCACTTGATTCCACCGTCTGCGGGACACAGGCGCAGTTCGAGGTCGAAGGAGTTTCCTTCCGAGATGGCACGGTCGATTGCGTCGTCGAGCCAGGGACGATCGGTGGGGTGGAAAAATGCAATAGCCGTGTCGACGTCCGGAGTGCGGTCATCCGGAACGCCGTGGATCCTACGGACCTGTGCGGTCCAGTGTAACTCGTCCGAGTCGACGTCGTACTCCCACGCGCCGACATTTGCCATGTCCTGTGCCTTCTGGAAAAGGTCGTTCTGACGACGGAGCGTGCCGTCATATCGACGGCGTTCGACCTCGTGGCCGATCCACTGGGCAAATGTCTTTACAGTCGACTGATACGTTGCAGATATTTCATCGTCTTGGGGCTGGTCGCTCCCGAAACACAGCGTTCCGAAGACCTCGTCGTCGACCACGATCCTTGCACCAACGTAACACCGGAGTCCGAAGTGGTCGTACGCCGGGTCACCCTGCCACCCATCGTCGAAGACGTCATCGATGACGAACGGCTCGTCTTGTTCGATGGCTTCTCGACAAAACGTCTCTTCCAGGGGATCGGACCGTCCCGGACTGATCGCATCCACGTCGCCAATACTGGCGAGAATTGTTTGCGTGCCATCTTCGATTTTCGTCACATATCCCACGGGTAGCCCCAGGTTCTCGGATCCAATCTGCAGGACGTAGTCGAGGGTATGCTCGAAATCTCTATCGGGATCCATAGTGATTTCGTACAACCCGGAGAGGGCTGCGGTCGCTCCTCGAAGTTCCTCTCGCAGCCGTCGGCGATCGGTGACGTCCCGCTGAATTGCGAGGAACTTACGAACCGAACCGTCGGCCGTCGCGATCGGAGTAATCGTCTGGTGGGCGGTGTAACGATCGCCGTTTTTGCGTTCGTTCACGATCTCCTCTTCCCACACTTTCCCGTCGAGGATCGTCTCCCAGAGTTCGGTGTAATAGGACTGGCCCTGAACGCCCGATTTCAGAATCTCCGGTGTTCGTCCGAGCACCTCCTCACGATCATATCCAGTAATTCGCTCGAAGGCTGGATTAACGTAGTTGATCGTTCCTTCGGGGTCGGTGACGAATATCGCCTCTGCTGCGTGTTCGAGCACCCGTTTTCCCGTGAAATTTTCCGATCGATATTCACCCGGCGGTAGCCACCAGAGACGAGTATCGTTGATTATCTTGGAATTGATTCGGCCGGAACGATTGAGTTCGTCGAGATGAGATTGGATGTCGATGTTCCGTCCATCGAGTTCGGAGGCGATCTCGGATCGGCTCAACGGTGTCCCTGGATCGTCGAGCCGTTCGAACACGTGCAATACCGGATCCTGCACGTCCGAACGTGATACCCGATCGCCCATTTCGGGATACGTCTCGTTTGGTCCTTATAAAAACCTAGGCCCTGACTGTGTCGCTCCGGGGAGGTCAAAACGGAAGACGCAAACGCACTCTCGCACCTACCGGATCGGTGGTCGCCGGACTAATGGTTATTTTGGGCCTCACTGTCCGATGAGGATGGCTCTCGGAGGTGTGAAAGTGCGAGGGGAAGGCCGCTCCGGCGCAACCGTACGCGCCAGGGACCGTTCCTGCATTCGTTGGCGACGCGGTGTGGCGTCGCGGCACGCATGCGAGGGGAGGGATTTGAACCCACGGACCCCTACGGGAGCGGATCTTGAGTCCGCCGCCGTTTCCAGGCTTGGCTACCC
>JBKGZK010000098.1:0-6344 GCA_046545615.1 Natronomonas sp. | reverse complement strand
ATCAGGTCGGCCCACGAGAGTTTGCGGCCGTACTTCTGTTTGACCGGCCAGAGCACGCGACGCGCCTTGTCTAGATTGACGTTGTCCGGCCAGCTGTTGAGCGGGGCAAAGCGTTGTCTGCCACCCGTAGCGCCGCCACGACCATCGCTGGTGCGGTACGTGCCCGCGAGGTGCCACGACATCCGAATAATGAGCGGCCCGTAGTGGCCGTAATCTGCTGGCCACCATTCCTGGGAGGTCGTCAACACGTCTTCGATGTGCGCCTTGACTTCGTCGAGGTCGAGCGACTCGAACTCTTCCTGGTAGTCGAACTCCCCGTCCATGGGATCGACCGGACGAGCGTTCTGGTCGAGTATCTTCAGGTTCAACGAATTCGGCCACCACTCTTGGTTGGGTCCTTCCATACACGAATTATTACTGCGTTCTCCTATTAAGATTGTGTAATTCGCGATGAAGTCTTTGTGACGGCACAAGTATTCTATCGGTTTTGCCAACTTTTGTTGAGTGAGCCGTACATCCCCCATCCCTTATCAAGCGACGCTAACACGTTGCCTCAACTCCAGGTCGGACGATACATACGCGAACCGTGCCACCGAGTTCGACCGCAAACCCACCACATTCGAAGAAGCAGTGAACCAGGTCACGAGCTCGTCGGACGCCGACGGCCAGCCCCACGACCGCCACGATGACTGCGGTGCCGGCCAGCGGATTGCTCTCCACCCATACTACCACAAGGGCCGTCGCTACCATCGCGAACGTGACGAGGATGCCTCTTCCCGAGGGTGCAGCATTGGGTCGAACCGTCCGCGGATCGAGTGGGGGTCTATACATGGGTTACCTGGTGAGTGCCGTGATATGTTCGCAACGTGCCTGATCGAAACGGTCGACGAGCGTACGCCGATTTAGCCGATTCTGCGGATGTGGGTATTCGTCGGCTGGCTGCAAATTCGGGATGACTGTCAATCACGATCGATCGACCTCACGTCGTCGAGTGTTGCGAGGAGGTGGTCAGCCACCTGGGTCGTGGTGTAGTATCGCCACCGTCCCTCCTTTCGGCGCTCGACCAGTCCACTGCTGAAGAGTCGAGAGAGCGCCTGGCTGACAGCGTCCTGGCTGACCGCGAGTTCCGGTTCCAGCTCCCATACGCAGACGTCGTCGTCCGATGCAGCGATCAATCGAAGTGCTTCATAACGAGTGGCGTTGCCGAGTGTGGTGAGAGTTTGGACATCCGCTGCGACGTCCCGTTCGGCAAGCGAGTGGCGAACCGAACCACACGATGTCGAGTCGGTATCCTGCGTGCCGAGGGATTCGGGGGAATTCGTTTGCGAACTCATTTTAGCAATTACTAATATTAGGAGATGCTAATATAAAATTTCCGGGTTTTCACCGACCCCAATGGTGACCGGGACGAACCCCGTCCGCGCAGAAAATGGCCTCAGCCTCACAGCCTAGATCAGGTGGATTCGTAATGCCACTCGAAATCCGGGGGAGCGAGCCACTCGTGATCGAAAAACGCATACGCCATATCGAGTCGATCTCGTTGAGATCCGCCCAACCACAGCTGTATGATCTTGCTATCGCGTTTGAGTTTGTCGACGCCAGCGTCGTAGGCATAGCCCTGCGAGCCCAACAACTGAAACGTCCTGTCGAAGGTTCTGGTGGCGACATCCGCGGCCATCGAACGGGCTGCACCAGTTCGACCGATCATCGAAGGATCCCAGAGCGCACCGTGGGAACGAGGATCGCCCATCATCTGGTTGACGGTGAAGTAGTACGACCGCCCTGCTTCGATGTCGCGGGCCAGTTCGCCGATCATATTCGCAAACATCGGGCGTTCTCGCATCGGTTTGCCCTTGATCGTTCGATCCCCGCTCCAGTCCACGGCGATCTCGAAGGCTCGCTGAGCCGTTCCGATGAGCGTTGCTGCGCTGGCCAATTTTCCCCCAGCGATGACTGCGCCATGGAGAATTCGAGAGGCCTGCCTGGGTTGGTCGGGATTATCGACCCGATATGCCGCCGGAATCCGAACGTCGTCGAACCAGTATTCGATATTCCGGTCGGTCCACGCCATCCCCATCTTCTCGTAGGCGTCACCGAACGTGAGTCCATCTGCATCGGGCGGGACGTAGAAGATAGCGAGTCCATCTTCACCCTGTTCGGGTGCCATATTGGTTACGACGAAATACCCCAGGTGGCCGTTCAAGTATGGACGGTCGAAGTACTCCGGAGGGCCACCCGGACCGCCCCATTTCTTGTGCCCGTTGAGGACGTACTCGTTTCCGTCCTTTTCTGCGGTCACACGGATCGGTCGACCTTCCTGGGTCAGGTCCTCGATATTTGCGCCACCCTGTTCTTCGGTGATCAGGACGGCCACGGTTTTGGGGTTGCCGTCGACCACTTCGGGGAGCAGTTCGTCCTTCAGGTGATCATTCCCGGCGATCTGGAGGATTCCACTCATCCAGTGGATTTTCCCGAGTGCCGTCGTGATACCTGGATCGGCCCGAGAGATTTCCTCCTTCATGGCGTTCAGGACCATTCCGGAGAGGCCAAGTCCGCCATATGCTTCGGAGATCGTCGCTTCCTGCACGCCGAGTTCGGCGAGATCGGCATACGCTCGATCGAACGCCTCGAGGGCGCGGGATTCGTCTTTCTGCCAGCCACCCTCGTACTCGTTCGCCTCCGGGAGCATCGTCTCGTCGACGTAGCGTTTGATCTCCCGAACCATGTCAAGCCCCTCGTCGTCGAGCCAGGTACCGTACTTCTGCTCGACGGACAGCATATCGGGATATGGTCGATCCGTCATGTCAGGACAACTCCTCCGGGAAGGATTCGAATTGGTGTATACCGTGAGCGGAGTAGACGGGTGCGCCGCGCGTTCCTTTTATCGCGGTACTCCACAGGGATCTGTCGATCCAATCGGGTCGTTCCTTCAATATCGCGGCGACCAGTGACTCGTAGTACCTGTCCACTGGATCACCCTCGAACGCGAAGGTGCGATCTGGGCGATGTCGACCGGTGTCTGGTGAATGTGTCGGTATTTGTATCATGAGATGCAATAGCAAATGTCACTCTGAGTGAGGTTAATCATTTCGATGCCGCTTCTCGACGACGAGGCATCCGGTTGCGTTACGGCAACGGGTACCCTGTCGAATTGAGCCAGCCGATTGCCCTGATACAGTAGTTTCGCGTTCGCTTACGGACCTCCATTCGAGATAGCGTCTTCCGACGCTGTTATCCGACCCTTCGGCGGTTTCTGCGGGCAATGATTGCCAAGAGTACGTACACGCCGCCAATGAGTCGCAGCCCGCTCGTGACCGTTTCATTCCATTCGATATCGTGCGGATCCGAGTAGAGAAGATGCGTCGCGAAGGTACGATACGCCTCGGGGACAACGAACACGACTGCACCGAAAACGCCGGTGAGATTCATCATCGACGCGAAGAATCGCCCACCAACCAGGCTGGCCGCGGTGATGGCGATGCCTTCTGTTCGAATACCTGTCCTGACCCAGGGTCTCGGTGTGGCCTCCTCGGGATTCTCAATGGCGATCGCTTCGAATATTTCGAGGATTCGATCCGGAAATACCGCGGTAAGAAACCCGAGGACGCCGATGATCGCACGGAGCATATTTCATATTACGGCCGTGGTGCATTTAGGAGTTATTGGCGTTACTATCGTCCAACGGAGGAAATTTGTATGAACTCCTACCTAGTCAGCCCGCTGTTTCGAGCGCGCGACCCAGGGCCACCGCTGTCTCCTCGTCGAACCAGTCGGTGACGATCTGGCACCCGACAGGGTCGCCGGTACCGTCGTCCGTTTGGACCGGAACGGAGAGGGCTGGATGGCCGGTGAGGTTGAACGGGCTCGTGTAGGCGATGGTCCGAAGCAGGGCCATGTCGTCAGTTACCGTCTCGAAGTCGGGGGCCGTTATCGGGGTCGTCGGGAGGAGAATCGCGTCCAGTTCCTCCAGCCGATTGTCCACCGTGGCTGTGAATTCCTGGCGTGCGTTTTGGGCTGCAACGTAGCCGGCTCCCTTTGTCACCTGAGTCAGGGCTCGCCCGACAATCAATCGCGCGCGAACGTTCTCCCCAAGCGACGACGCATCCATCGTAGTGACTGCCTCGTGCCAGGCCGCACTATAACCAGTGCCGATTCCGTAGTCCTGGCCGGCCTGGGCAATCAACGACGTGAACTCCGTGGCCGTCACACCTGCATTGACAAACCCCTGCGCGTCGAAACCCGGAAGAGACACGTCGTCGACGGTCGCACCCGCGGCCTCGAGCCGGTTGGCGTCTTCTTCGACGGCGGCCGACACCTCATTATCGGCCCCGGCTTGCGCTTCGGCGAGAAGCCCGACGCGACAATCCTCGATGTCCGTGTCCAGTCCAGCACTCGCGTTCGGCGTTCGAATATTGTGGGACGAGGGGTCCCGGAGATCTGGCCCGTTGATTACATCGAGGACAGTGGCAGCGGTTTCGACGTCCGGGGCCAGCGGGCCGACGTGGTCAAGTGAGGTGGCCAGATCGGCGAAGCCGAAGCGCGGCACGGTCCGGAACGTGGGTTTGAAACCGACCACGCCACAGAACGAGGCTGGAATCCGGATCGAGCCACCGGTGTCGCTCCCGAGTGCGGCATCGACCAGTCCAGCCGCCACGGCAGCAGCACTTCCGCTCGAGGAGCCCCCGGGGACCCCATCGGCGTTCGGGTTCTCGACTGGGCCGTGCGCACAGGTTTCGCTGGTCGTAAAGTAGGCGAATTCGTCCATGTTTGTCGTCCCGACCAAGCTCGCGCCAGCGTCCAGAAGTCGCTCCGTGACAGCCGCATGGTACTCCGGTTCGAAGTCGACGGCGGCCGACCCGCACGTCATCGGGACGCCGGCGACCGCGATGTTGTCCTTCACGGCGAGATCCATGCCGGCGAGCGGCCCGTTCTCGGCACCGGAAAGGGTACATCGATACAGAAACGCGTTGAACCGATCCTCGCCCCGTTCCACGTCATCCGCCGGCGAGGAACTGAACGGGGTTGGTTCGAGGTCGCCCATCAGCTGCTGGGTCGCCTCGATTTCCGCAGCGTAGCCCTCGCGCTCCTCGGGTGAGAGTTCCATGCCATATGTTGCCGCCGCCTGTTCGATGCTGTCTTCCTATTGTTTGTTAGCCATACCCGTTGGAAACACGAGAAGTGGCATAATGGTTAGCAGTTGACTAAATTTGGAGGAATGCATCCATTCGTCCATCCGCACGGAGCTCGTCCAAGGGCGGATGGGTGCCATTGAAGGAATCATGAGCGGCCAGTTCGAGTTCGACGGCGACATGAACACGCTGATGCAGTACCAGGATGCCGCGACGACGCTCGTCGAGCACTGCGCCGAGATAGATACCGACTTTGTGTGAAACGTTGGGGGCTCGATTTGCGCTACCTCTCTGCACGTTTCAGCCCCTGCGAGACCCGCGATGTCGAACGGTATGAGACCGACGTCCGGTAACGGATCCAGGACCGCATCGACCAGGGAACCAACCAGGTCAGGATGTACGTCTATCATTCGTGTGCGGACATGGAAGGCGAACTGTGCATTGCTCGGTGGATGTGGCTATTTGTTCACCGACTCTTGTTCAGTTCTGTAGCTATCGAACGCAACGTGTGAAATTCGACGGTCGCGTACATCACACGATTTCGACATCGCCAAACTCGACTCTGACCCCACCGGAATCGCTTTCGGTCAGTGTGATGGTCCAGCCGTGCGCTTCCGCGAGTCGTTGCACAATCGCTAACCCGAACCCAGTTCCGTCAGGGGAGGACGAGTATCCGGGAGAAAAAACCGAATCCCGCTCGTCCTCTGGGATTCCATTTCCATCATCCTCGATGTACATCGTGGTAGCATCTACTTTGCCAACACGCACCGTAACGTCGGCACCGCCGTGTTCGATCGCGTTCCGAATCAGGTTCTCGCAGATGTGGCGCAACCGATCCGGATCCGCACGAATCGAAAACTCGTCCGCAATGGTGAGCGTGGCCTCAGGTGTATCGACCAATTCCCAACAGTTTCCAATTACGTTCGCGATATTTACGGTTTCAAATTCTCCCACGCGTTGTCCATTCCTGGCCAGGAGGAGGGTGTCGTCGACGATCGTCTCCATCCGAGCCAGTGCAGTGGTGAGCGGGGCAATATGCTCGCTGTCGCAGTCCTGCTGGATGAGCGTGGCCCGACCCTGGGCGACGGTCAGGGGATTCTGGAGATCATGTGCGACGACGCTTGCAAACTCGTCGAGTCGCTCGTTTTGTCGCTCGAGTTCGCGTCTGCGCTGGAGTTGCTCGGAGATATCCCGGAATACGCCCTGAAACAACGG
>JBKGZK010000097.1:0-6380 GCA_046545615.1 Natronomonas sp. | reverse complement strand
CTCGAACCTGGGACAACCTCGTTAACAGCGAGGTGCTCTACCAGCTGAGCTACGGCGGCTCTCCGCGTCAAGGTGTACTTCGATTCCACAAATAGGGCTTTCGTTTCCACCGCGGCATCGACATATTTTACCAGTACACGGGGCAACGGCGTGTATGGAACTGGAGGTCGTCCTCGAACGCGTGCGCGAGCGCGTCGTTCCCGACGAGACTGAGCGGGCCGAACTCGCCGCAGTCGTCGACGACCTCCGCTCACGAGCCGAGCGAGCCATCTCGGATCTCCCGGTCGAGGCTGATGTGTTACTAGTTGGTTCGACTGCGAGAGGGACCTGGATCTCGGGCGAGCGAGACGTGGACCTCTTCGTGCGGTTCCCCCCGGATCTCTCTCGAGAAAAACTGGAACGATACGGTCGAGAGGTCGGCTATAGCGTGTTACCGGAGGGCCACGAGGAGTTCGCAGAACACCCCTACGTCAAGGGCGAGTATCGCGGGTTCGACGTGGACTGCGTCCCCTGTTTCGCCGTCGAGTCGGCTGGCGACATCAGGACTGCTGTCGACAGGACCCCCTTCCACAATGCGTACCTCGTGGATCGAATCGAACCGCTGTCCGACGACGTCAGGCTTGCGAAGGCGTTCCTCGATGCGATCGGTGCATACGGAAGTAACCTCCGAACGAGAGGGTTCTCAGGATTTCTCACCGAACTCCTCGTCGACGAGTACGGCGGCTTTACGAACCTTCTCGAGGCTGCGGCCGACTGGATTACGCCAGTCGAACTCGATCCACGCTCGCACGGACGGACGTCGTTCGACGACCCGCTCGTGGTGATCGATCCGACCGATCCCGAACGAAACGTCGCCGCGGTGTGCTCGGAAACCAACGTCGCACGATTGCAGCACTACAGTCGGGCGTTCCTTGCCGAACCCACCGAATCGATGTTCGAGCCATGGCACCCGGATCCCCTCTCGGCATCGGACGTTCGCCAACGCATCGAAACCCGGGAGACGACGCCGGTTGCGCTTCGGTTCCCCACCCCGGACGTTGTCGACGACCAGCTTTACCCACAACTGGACAAATCGCTTTCCAGCATCGAGGGGACGCTCGATCGTGCCGGATTTGATCCGATTCGGAGTACACGCTTTGCCGACGAAACGGCGGTTCTCCTCGTCGAATGTGGAATCACAAAGCGCCCGGCAATCGAACGACACGAAGGGCCGCCGGTCGGGGTTCGCGACCATGCCGAAAACTTCCTCGACGCGTACGAATCTACGGACGTCACCGGCCCCTTTATCGAGTCGGACCGGTACGTCGTCGAGAAAGAACGAAACCATCGAACTCCAGCCGCACATCTGGAGGACGTCCTTTCCGACATCTCACTCGGTCCCGCCGTGCGAACCGCCGTCGAGTCGAACGTAGACATGCTCGTCGATTCCGAACTCGCATCCCTCACCGACGAATTCGGCTCTCACCTGGCCCGCTACTTCAATCCACGCCCCTAACCGCTACAGATCGTGTGCGTGCCGGACGTCATTGATAACGCGTCTGGCGCGCTGGGAGACATCGCCCTCGGGTTCGACAGATTCGCGTCCATCGAAGGATTCGTGGACTCGGACCACAGAATCTGCGAGAGCGTCCAACCCATAGCCACCCTCGAGGACGAACGCGAGTGGCGCGTCTTGATCCCTGCCCATTGACCGGACCCGGTCCGTGAGAACGCCAAATCCCTCCGTCGAGACGCGCATGCGTGAGATCGGATCGTGGCGATGTGCGTCGAAACCAGCGCTAACGACGAGCAGCTCCGGGTCGAATCGTTCGAGCGCCGGCCTCAGGAGTTCGTCAAACACGCTCGCATACGTGACGTCACCACTCCCGCTGGGGAGGGGGACGTTCAGGGTCGTTTTCGTGCCGGATCCGCTCCCCGTTTCAAGAACGTCTCCCGTCCCAGGAAACAGTCCTTGCTCGTGGATCGAAGCGTACAACACATCGTCGCGATCGTAGAAAATATCCTGGGTACCGTTGCCGTGGTGGACGTCCCAGTCGATGATTGCCGCCCGGTCGATCTCTCCCCGATCGATTGCGTCCTGGACGGCGACCGCAGCGTTATTGAAAAAACAGAACCCCATCGCCTCGTCCCGTTCTGCGTGATGGCCAGGTGGCCGACCGATCGAAAATGGCGTCTCGCGACCGTCCGCACCGTCGAGCGCTGACTGAACCGACCAGCTGGCCAACCCAGCGGAGGCCAGTGCGGCATCCCAGGTCTTCTCGACCGCAATCGTATCAGCATCCCACGTACCGCCGCCGTTGGAGATGAACGATTCGAGTTCGGCGAGATAGGTGGAGTCGTGGACCGCTTCGATCGCCGATCGATCGGCTAGGGGCGCGTCTTCGTAGGCCACGCCGTGCTGTCTCACAAGTGCACGACGGATAGCACGAAGTCTGTCTGCCGTCTCCGGATGACGGGATCCCGTATCGTGTTCGAGACAGATCTCGCGGTACCCGAATTTCATTCGACGTACGGTTCAATTTCGTAGTAGGTCTGAATGTCTTCGGCCTTGATCGTCCGTCTGTCGGCATGGCGAGCGAGTATCGCGGCAGCTGCCGCAACGTCGTCGGCGTACTCCTCCAGAATCCCCGCGAGCGCAATACGTGCATCCATCGAGACCCTATATCCATCGTCGATGTCGAGACGGGCGATTCGGTCGACCGGGGCAACGGGGAGTTCGAGCACATCCGTGTCGACGACCGGTGCGTCGAAGTCGTCCGCCATCAGCGTCTTTCGACCGTCCGCCGTTGCACGTTGGGCAGCCTCGACCGCCAGTCTCGCACCCTGCTCCTGGATACGCCGTGCGAGTTCCCGGGCAGCACCAGCGCTCACACGTAGAGATCCAGCGTTTCGCCGGATTACTGTATCCACCGGGGCGAACGGTAACTCGACGCTCATACCAAAACCTACTCCGATGCGGCCTTAACTCTTTTCAGCCGACGCAACGAGTTCAGAGGAGATCGTTGGCGATGAATCGATCGCCCTCGCGATGTCCCCGGACGGTAACTTCCGCACCGAGGTGGACCTCGGCGTCCGTTTCGACGTGGATCGTTTCCTCGCCGTTATCGAGAATAACCGGATCGCCGGGCTGAACTACCGTCCCCGTAAACGACTCCGGTTCGGATTCACCATCGGCCCCATCCGTTGGATCGTCACCATTATCGCGTCCGGAATCCTCGCCCCCTGAAACGTCCCCTTCCGGAGGTGTTCCGTCTGCGAACGCATCGAGTCCGGTGGATTCCTGCCCCCGATCGGGTGGTCGATCCTCGAGGATCGCGACCGTGGATTGCCAGCCAGCAGACGCCTCCAGGTCATCCTGCCAGCCGTCCTGTATCTCGACATCCGCGAAAAAGACCTCGTCACCCGGTGCGAGGTCAGTGTCCGCTTTCTCACCCCACAGAGCGACCCTGATGTCGCCCGTTCGGTCCTGAACCCTGACGTTCTTGACCTGACCTTCCGAGCCGTCGTCTCGTTCGAAGGTTCGCTTCGGATCCGTGGATCGAACGACGCCAGCTATGTCGACAGTCTGTCCGATTTCCAGTGACTCGATGGGCGTGGCGTCTGGATCGAACTCCACTGCTTCGTCGAGTTCGTCGATCGCCCCCCGGGAGCCGACGTGAAGCTCCAGGGAGCCATCCCGTTCGCGCACGTATCCGTCGACGACTTCAACGCTTGTGCCCATGTCGAGATCTTCGACTAGATCGGCGCGCTCGTCCCACAGAGTGACCCGAACTCGTCCCGTCTCGTCTCCTAGCGTCAGGTTAGAGACGCGGCCTTCGGTTCCGTCGTCGCGATCGAAGGTTCGAACGGTGCCCGTATCGAGGACGACCCCGCGGAGATCGACGTCGCTTTGCCCCAGTGACAGCGAATCCACGGTGGTCTCACCGTTGACGTCGATTTCGATATCGGCATCTGGCTCGGGTTCGACTCGATCGGCGTTGAGTTCGAGGCCGGCGTATCCCTCCTTGGGTCGGCCCTTGATCCGGAGGTCCTGACCGACATCGAGGTCTTCAGCTGCCCCCCTGGCTTCCTCGTCCCAGAGCGCGACACGAATCGAACCGGATTCGTCCGCGATGTCAAGATTGAGAACGTGTCCGTCCTCGCCCTCCTCGCGTTCGAACGTCTTGAGTTCCCCGACGCTCGTAACCTTGCCCAGGAACCTCGCTTCCTCGTGTCCGGGTTCGATATCCGCGATGGAGTCCACCTGGCCACCGTCGAGGTCGTGGGCGATGAGCACTGCGGCGGTTTCCTCGTCGACCAGTCCTTCCATCTGCTCGACCTTGGCCTCGACGGCCTCGCGGAATTCGTCCTCGGACACATCGGCGTCGAGATCCGCATAGATGTCCTCGATTGCGCCCATTGCTACGGGGGACACGTCGGGATTCCCGAAAAGCGTTGCCGTTGGCGACAGACGACTCCTTGCCTTGAGTGAAACATACGATGTGTGGTCGCGCCCCCGTATATAAACTATCCGTTAGGCTTCAGTGTCGCCGTTCCTCGAAACGTCCAAATCAATGAATTCGAGTCTGGCTTCGCCGCCATTCCTGGTTCCCTCGTCGGTCGCGACGGATACAGTGCCGCCAACGAGACCGCGGTTCCACAGGACCGCAACGGTGAAACCCTCGGGGTTCGCTACGACTCGGTATGTCGCTCCTGGCTGACGGCGAGTACGCTCGAGCGTGGGTCGCGATCGCCGCCGTCGCGCTCGTGGGACTCACCTCGGCAGCGATCGCATTTCCCAGACGCGTGTATGACGGATTTATCTGGCGGTACTTCTGGGGCCCCGTCGTGGCCGACGGTCGCGCGGCGACCTGTGCGATTCGGACGGACGGGAGCACTATCGTCGCCCACTCTAGTTCGACCTGTGCGGCCGCAGATGGCATCGTCGCCTATCCCGGCTATACGACCGTTTCAACCCTGAGTTACGGCCTCGTCCTGATATTCATGCTACTGGGCGTGTTGATTCTGCTCGATCGACTCGACGTCGACATGTCGCCGAGATTTTTCTACGCTCTCTTTCCCTACATGCTGCTGGGTGGCGCACTCCGCGTCGTCGAAGATCTGAACGCGACATTCCTCCGTGCGGACGTGGCCGCCCCCATTCCCTTTCCGACGAGTGCGGCCATTATTTCGCCACTCATCTATTTCGTCATGTTTGGTTTCGTGCTCGGAATCCTCGTCGGGTCTCTCGCAATCTCCCGACATGACCTCGTCGATCGATACGAATATCCGCTCGCTGGAGTGGGCATCATTTCACTCGTTGGAACCGTCGGTTGGCTCCTGTACGTCGGGAGCGACACGGAGCTCGTGGGGTTCTACCCGGCCGTTCCAATGATCGTCCTTGTCGGCGCGACGACGATTGCAGGCGGCTTCTGGATTCTCTCGCAACGTTACGCCCCCCAGATCAACGCGGGGACAGGGTTCATGGGAGCACTGGTCGTGTGGGGACATTCGGTCGACGGCATCGCAAACGTCCTCAGCCTCGACTGGGCCGATACCCTCGGGTTGCCGGTCGCCTACAGCTCTAAGCACGTGGTAAATCAGGCGATCGTCGATATCACCGGGGCCGTTCAGCCCGCGTGGCTGTCGGCAAGCATCGGGACCGCGTGGCCGTTTCTTCTCGTGAAAGTTGCCGTTGCCATCGCTGTGGTCGCGATCTTCGATCGGACGATCTTCGAGGAAAGTCCCAGGTACACCTACCTGCTATTGATCGCAATCATCGCCATCGGTCTCGGACCGGGGACGCGCGACATGCTTCGAGCCACGCTCGGAATCTGACGGTCAGAACTAGTTTCGACGGCAAAGTCGATTCAGTCGGCGACCGACGGCTCCGACTCTTCGTCCCCGAAAGGGCGCGAACGCACGTATCCTTGGAGGTAAGCGCCGAGAAACATTCCGGCGACCCCCCACAGGATTGGAAAGTTGCCGATCCCCAGACTGGCGTAGGCCGCACCGGGACAGATACCCGACAGGCCCCAGCCGACGCCGAAAATCGTGCCACCGTAGGCCACGTTCCTGTCCATGGATTTGAGCCGTTTGACGTATGGCGCTCCGGTCAACGGGGCTCGAAGATCGGTCCGTGGAAGGATCGCGAAAGCGAGGCCCATGACGACCGAGGCACCGCCCATCACGAATATCAGACCGAGATCCCACAGTTGCAAAAACGACAGGACCACCTCAGGTTGCGCCATGTTGCTGTAGGCCAGTCCGAATCCGAATAGCAGGCCTCCAGCCAGGATTACCGGTATGAACGCCGGATGTCTGTCCGGGTTCATGGCTGGACTCCCAGTGCCATGATGACCTGTGCGACCCCAATCGCGATCGCCATGAAGACCACGACG
>JBKGZK010000096.1:0-6557 GCA_046545615.1 Natronomonas sp. | reverse complement strand
TCGACCGGCTGTACGTCCATCGACGAGCTGCTCGGCGGCGGATTCGAACGCGAGGCGGTTACACAGCTGTATGGACCACCCGCGTCCGGGAAGACCAACCTGGCACTCTCGTCCGCCGTGGACATCGCGTCTGGTGGTGATACGGTCCTCTACATCGACACTGAAGGGCTTTCCGGTGACCGTTTCGAGCAGTTCGCGGCCGCCCACGACGACGCGTCCGTCGAAGAGATCGCCTCCCGGGTCATCATCACCGAGGCCATGGACTTCGACGAGCAGACCGAGGCAGTGCGCGATGCGGCCGATCTCGCACCCCAGGTCTCGTTGATCGTTCTCGATAGTGCGACCGGATTTTACCGACTGGAACGCCACGACGAAGACGAGGGCGAAAACCTCAGGCGCGTAGCCAAACAGGTCACTCATTTGCTGTCACTTGCTCGCCGACACGATCTGGCCGTCGTCATCACGAACCAGGTCTATGCCGACCCCGAATCCGAATCGTCTCGGCCACGACCCTTGGGTGGACACACGCTCACCCACTGGTGTGGCATCATCGTCCGCCTCGAGCGATTTCGCGCGGGTAATCGTCGGGCGACGCTCGAAAAACACCGGTCGAAAGCCGCAGGGGAGACCGCCCAGTTTCGAATCACTGGCGGAGGTCTCGAATCGGTAGACGACGTTCGATAACGCCACCAATTATCACGTTTGATATTCGGCGTCGGGGTCGACGTATCGGTCGGGCTCGGGGGGCATCTCCCAGTCGGTCGCTACTTCGAGGAACTGCACGAGTATCCGTCCTGTGGCACCCCAGACAGTGTATCCATCGACGTCAAAGTAGTGAATCCTGACGTCGTCGCGTTCCGAGTGGACCCGACATTCCGAACGATAGTTATCAAGATCGGTCAACTCGTCGAGCGACAGTACTGCGATTTCGGCGACCTCGTGTTCGTTGGGAACGTATTCACGATCGGGAGCCGTGGCAACGAACGGACGGACGCCGTACCCGCTGATTGTGGGGATATCGTCGAGACAACCCACGACATCTACCTCCTCCGGGTGGAGTCCAATCTCTTCGTGGGCCTCTCGAAGTGCGGTGGTTTCGAGGCTGTCGTCTTCCGGTTCACGACCCCCTCCGGGGAAGCTCATCTGCCCTGGATGCTGTCCCAGGTGGGCCGCCCGTTTCGTAAATAGCAGGTGGGGACCGGTAGATCGGGTGATCACGGGAGCCAACACCGCCGCCTGTCGCTCGCCTTCGATCTCTCGAGTGGGCTCGAGTGCGGTAATTCGCTCCCAATCCATATCTCGTGTTTTACCTGCCGGGTCTTAGTTCGTCCCGTCTTCGATTCCTTCGAGCTGTGTCCGAATATCGTTCAGGTCGACCGGCGCCCAGGCCTCAAGGTCGTAACTCGCATCGACAAGCATCATCGCACGGTCTCGATCACCTGCGTCGATGGCCTGGGCCGCCTCGCGACGCAGGCGACGTTCCGCCTCCCGTCCCACTGCTTCGCGATCGATAGTCCGCGGTTCGACGTCCAAGATGTGAGGGAGATCTTCCGCCCCATCCGGGACCATCGGGAATGCGTTTGGACCGGCTGCGATGAGGGATTCGTCGTCTGACTCCGGCGTGAATGCCACGAGTGAAAATGACTCGATCGCGGATTCGATTGCCTCCGACTCGTCGACTTCCGACCCGTGACGGAAGGCGAGCTCCGAGAGCGCCGCCGCCAGTTCATCACGGGTCAACGCGCCGAACATGTCCACGATACCGGCAACATCGTCAGAATCGAAGGTGTCGGTCATCGTCCGTCCCTCGCTTCGTCTAGCCCCTCAGTTGCAGCGTCGACGACTTCGTCGGGGTCGATCGGTGCGTCCTGCCAGGCTGGAAGTAGGGATTCCGGAATCGGTGGCGCTATCTCTTCAGCGTACGTTTCGACCTGTTCGAGTTCGCTGGCGCGATCGAATTCCAGCCCGTTGAAGGCCGCGTCGATCTCGTAGGCAGACACGTGACGGGCAGCGGTGTGTCGATATCGATCCGGTAAGGTTTCGTACTCGATCGACACGTCATTCGTCTCGAGGGTGTGAAACACCGCTGCACCGACTTCCTCAGCCATTTCAGAGAGTCCACTCGGTCCGGAAACGGCCCTGTGGTCGTGTTCGTGCATCCCGAGGTCGACCTGTGCACTCCCGTCGATTCCCGCTTCGGCAAACGCTTCACCAAGTGTTCCGACCTCTAGTCCCCACCCACGCCGTATTCGAAACGTCCTGGCCAGGGTGCCAGTCAGTGCGAACTCGCCTGCCAACGCGTATCGAAAGGCCCCGAGGTACTCGAGTACGTCCACCTGCCGATTTGTAGCGAGCGTCTCGACGAGCGGCCGATAGAAGAGTCGAAACAGTCGGCCGTAGAGTCGATCATTCTCGACGCGGGCGTAGTAGCCCTTGGCAAAGCCGTGACCGTTCAGAAGGGGGAACAGCAATTTCGGCACATGATCGGAGGTGTACGATTTGGCGTCAGCATCGTGGACCACAACATACTTGCTGTCGGCGGCAATCCCCATACCGAGCCAGACGTCGCGACCCTTTCCATGCGAGCCATTCAGGTCGACTTCGCCGAGCAGCCGTTCGAGTTGTGGGGCATTGCACCACAGAACCTGCAAGTCGAGATCGAAGTCTTCGAGCCATTCTACGACCTCCACGATTCGTTCGGTGGTGGCTCGAAGTGGAACGACGACGCGTTCCGGATCAACGCGTTCGAGGGCCGAAAGAACGCCTTCGGCTGCAAGACCGGCATGTTCACGCTCGGTCATCGGAACGACGACCGAAGCCCGATCGGTGGGCGCGGAGGGGGTCGCCCCGCCGAAATCGTGGAGCGTCGTGATCCCTTCCTGGACGTACTCCATCGATGGAACCTATAGCGGGATGGCGAAAAAGGTCGTCGTTCCCGTTCTGTACCAGGCTGTCGCTTCGCCCGCGGCCGATCACAGGGATCCATTCATCGAAGCGAACAGTCGCTCCTCGACATCCAACGATGAATCTCGATTCTGGGAGGCTTCCTCCAGCTGAATCTGACCGCCACCCATCCGGGCATGTCCACCCCCGCTCGCTTCGGACATCGGGGACAACGCCGCCTTGATGCACTTTCCCATATGGACGCGGTCGTCTCGCGACCGACCTGAGAGGTGGAGGTGGCCGTCGCGTTCTCCCGTGACGACTGTGGCCGTCACTCCTTCGAGTCTGACGAGTTCCTCGGCCGCCTGGGGCAACGAATCGAGGTTTGATACGTCTCCGACGTGGCTCACGAGGAACGACCCCCTGATGTTCCGGTTGTCGATCGCTCGAGCCTTCACTTCGAGCGTTTCTGTATCGACCTGCGGGTTCGCGATTCGATCCAGAGTGTCGGAATCGGCGGCGGGAAACAGGTAAGAAGCCGCGTCGAACTCAGAGGCCGTACAGCCGCGTGTAAATGCGGTTGTATCGGCCTGAATTCCGAATAAAAGCCCGGTTGCAAGATCGGAATCAAGCGTTTTTGCCTCCGAATCGGCCTCCGGTCGCCATCCCCGGTCACGGAGATACGAGGCGACGATGCTCGCACACGATCCCTGTTCCGGTCGAACGTCGGTGAACTCGGTGCCCTTTCCGTCACCTGGATGATGGTCGACGATCGCGATCGGTTCGAGATCTTTCGCCCCCTCGAATCCACGAACTACGTTGTGGTCGACGAGGACGACGTCGTCGTGGAGTTCGTCAACGGTCTCGATTTGATCGAATTCCAGTTCCAGGACAGTCTCGAACGCGCGATTTTCGGGATGACGGATTTCCCCGGCGTACTGTATCGTGACTGCCGTGTCGACACTTTCGGCGAGTTCTTTCAAGCCGATCGCAGACGCCATTGCATCCGGATCCGGGTTGGGATGCATCAACACGGATATCGACGAGAGTGGCTCGAGCGTATCGACAAGCCGCTTTGCCTTCGATCGACGGTGGTACCGAACGATGAAACTTGCGATGATGAGGGCGGCGAACGCTGCAATCGCTACCGCAGCCGTCCGTGGATTTTCCAGCGCAAACTGGGTGACGTTACCGGCTCTTGTCGTCACCTCCCTGACGGCCTCGGACTGCACGAACGCCTATCCCGTGCGCTCCGGTAAGAAGTTTCTCCCCGTTAGGACTGATCGTTCCTGTAGGCCTCGATTGCCGGCCTGTATCCTTCACGGTACGTCGGGTACCGATATTCGTATCCCAATTCGCGGAGCAAGTCGTTCGAACATCGCTTGGTTGTCCGGAGCCGGCGCCTGACCCGCTCAGAGAGATTCCCCTCTTCGAGCCGTTCCTCGACTGACTGTTTTGGCGGTGGCTCGACGCCACACTCTGCCGCAAGCCAGTCGGCGAACGCCCACTTTCCGATCGGTTCGTTGTCAACGCCGAGAATCACGTCCTCGTCAGCTGACTCGAGCACGAACCGGAGGATACCCGCCGCGTCGTCGCGGTGTATGATATTGCGGTAGCCTTCTGTTACCGGTCGTTCGAGGTATCGATCGAGGCGGTATCGGTCCGGTCCATAAATACCACCGAGACGGACTACGGTCCCGTCGATTCCGTGCCGTTCGCTCTGTTCGAGGGCAACGCGTTCGGCCTCGGCGAGGACCTCCGTCTTTTCGGTGGTCGGACGAGGTTTCGTCGTTTCATCGACCCAGTCTCCGCTGTGATCACCATAGACGCCCGTACTGGACGTGTAGACTAGCTGTTCGGGTGGCTTCGTCCGCGAACCGAATTCGTCGATCACTGCCTTCAGCCCATCAACGTAGACGGCCCGAGCCGCGCTCGCATCTCGACCGCCGGATGAAGCCGCAAACACCAGGGCGTTGACATCGGGAATCCGTGCGAGCGTATCGGGGTCCGTCACGTCTGCTCGGATCGAGTTAGCCCCTGTCGATTCCACGGCTGTCAGGCCATTCGCTGAACGACGCACACCCACGATGCCGACGTCGGTCTCCGAGAGCTGCCGGCAGAGTTCGAGGCCGACATATCCACAACCGAGTATGGCGACCTTCATCGTCTATGGCTCTCGATATACTGTTTCAGAAGCGCGTACTCCTGTAGCGTCATCGGAAATCGACCCTCCGTCTTCGATTGAATTTCGCGGGGTTCGAGTTCGCCACCCAGTCCCGATGAAATCCGTTCGACGTCGAGGACGGCCATCGACATCCCCAAGAGCAAGTCGTCTCGTGCGATGGCTTCGACCTCCTCTGCTTCGAGATTTCCATCGGTTGCTGCGAGAATGCTGGCGGCGTCAGAAAGCGTCACCTCGACATTGTCTCCCTCGACGATGCCACGGAGGGTGTTTCGGTCGAGTTCGGTCGCTTCCGCAATCTCCTCGATATCGGTGGACGTGATACGCTGCTGGAGTTCGTCGAGGTAGGACTCGTAGAGTTTTTCCGGCGTATATTCACCGGCTTTCTCGACGAGTTCGTGGAACATACCTCTCGTAAGACGCCTCGATTCATGAACCGTTCGGGATGGGTTGGGACGTCGGTGTGTTCTCATCTGCAGCGGAGAACTCAAGTGGGCAACCGGGCGATCGCTCGGCAACGATTCCGTCCGTATCCCTGTCGCGGGTATCAGTATCGACATCGTGGTCGGGTTCGTCAAAGTGTCGCTTTCCGAGGGTTGCTTATCTAAGCAGGCGATCGCCCCCGGTTTTCGGCGTCTCGTTTGATGACACGGACGGTTCCAGCGTATCTCCTGATGGCTTCGATGACCGCTTCCCCATCGGCGAGTCGGCGTTCGAACCCATCGATCTTGTCCTGGTGTTCAATGGGCTCTCGACCAGAGCGAGCGTTCGACCGCTTCGAGTCGACGCTCGAGTGTTTCGTGATTCACGTCGTCTATAGGGGGTCTGGATCCCCTTTGGGCTAAAAAACTCTGTCAGGCCAGACTCCGTCCGTCGAACTCGGTCCGATCGAAATTGACTTCCATGAAGTCGAGAATCGTCGGTGCGATGTCGTAGAGGTCGACGTCATCGATTACCGTGTCGGTGTCATCTACGAATAGACAGGCGTCATCGAAGTTGTGCATGCCGTTTCTCGGCCCCAAACCGAAGATCTCATCGCCGCTTCTGAACCCTGCTTTGAGGTCGAATCCGGATTTCGGTATGACGACGAGATCGGGTGCAATAGCGTCGTGATCGCCCCGGAATGCGTTTTCCTTAGTTACCACACGGTCTGCGACGGGGCGGCCGTCCGGGCCCTCAAATGATTCAAGTTCTGCTTTCAACTCGTCGCGGACCTCCGTGTATTCGTCTTCGGGCACGCTTCCCCGGGGTTCGCGCCCTTCGAGATTGATGTAGAAGCGCCCCGGAATTAGGGAATAGGCCCGTGTTTCGTCGGCGATGTCGGTCAACGCCTCGTGATCGTCGGTTCGATACTCAAGCCATCCCTGTTCTTCGAGCCAGACGTTGCAGTGGACCTCGTAATCCAGTCGCGAAAATCCGTGGTCCGACGCGACAATAAGTGTGGTTTCCTCGGAAAGCATCTCCCGAAGTTCGCCTATGTAGCTATCGAGGG
>JBKGZK010000095.1:0-6828 GCA_046545615.1 Natronomonas sp. | reverse complement strand
TCGAGCTGGGCGAGCGCGGCATCGACCTGTGATTCGGTGAGCCCGGATTCGACGAGGAACGTCGCGTAATCGGTCGAAAATTCGACGCCAGGCAGGAGAGCGCCGACGCCAATCGTTCCGCCGACGAGGAATACTGGGCCTACCCACGCCAGAACGATCCACCGAAGACGACCGACGCGGAGTCCACACCTCTTACGGATCGATTCTCCATGCCACAGGTGAAACGCGATGACGGCTATCGCCGGCGCCCACATGAAGAATACAGTGACGAGGACGAGACTCGTGAGCGTCCCGTACTCGATCCCCGACGCATAGAATATCATAGCCGATACCCAAGAAATTCCGAACGCGAGGCCAAGAAAGGACCCCACTCGAGCCGTATCGACGGAGGTGCTCGACATTGTTCACACGGATACCGACGACCCACCATCGTAAATTGGCTCCGGTGACCTGCACCTGTCCGGGCGGGAACTGATAAGGCACGTCGACGAGTTGGGCCGATCGATGACCACCTCGTCATTCGACTCCGACGGCGTACGGATCGTCTACGACGACCTCGGCGACGGTCCGCCGATCGTCCTCGTTCATGGCTTCGCCTCGAGCCGACGTGGCACGTGGGGTTCCTGGTATGACATCCTCGAGAATGCGGACAGACGAGTCATCGCGATAGACTGTCGGGGCCACGGCGACAGTGAAAAGCCACACGATCCGGCTGCCTACGATGCGGAACTCCTGTCCGGCGATATCGTCGGATTACTCGATCACCTCTCGATACCCACTTGCCGATCTGATGGGCTACTCGATGGGGGCCAGAATTTCGATGCACGCCCTCCTCGAGACCCCGGAGCGAATCCAGGCGTGCGTCCTCGGCGGGGTTGGTGGGAGGACTCTCTGTGTCGACGGGTACAGTACCGACATTGCGGACGCCCTGTCGACTTCCGACCCGTCCGAGGTGGCAGATCCGACGGCGCGCGAATTTCGCGAGTTCGCCGAACGCCGTGGGAACGACCTCGATTCGCTCGCGGCCTGTCGGCGCGCACCCCCGGCCGGATTGGGTCTCGACGAGGGGACACTTTCGACCATCGCAACGCCCGTGCTCGTCGCAGCCGGTTCGAACGACGAGCTCGTCGGTGCGCCCGGACCACTCGCCGACGCCATATACGGGGCTCGATCGGTAGTCGTTCCGGACTGCGATCACCTCGAGACGGTCGACTCAGCCGACTTCGAAGAGGCGGTGGTAGCGTTCCTTGACGTCCACGGCCTGTCGTGAACCGCCTCGGGTCAAGCCCCGGGCACTCTTCATATACCACTTGTAAAAGGCCGCAAAGCGGCTCGTGCGGCCGACGGTCGGCTGGGTTCACCGGAAGCGGAACGTCTCGAGGTTCTTCGGGGCGAACGTCCGCATGTTGAACTCGTGATACAGTGCGCTCGAGAGGTCCTGGACACTGGATTCGTCGCCGTGGACGCAGAGGACCTTCTCCGGGCGGGGATTCATCGTACGAACGAAGTTCATGAGACCCTGCCGGTCGGCGTGACCGGAGAACCCGTCGACGGTCTCGATGTCCATTTTGAGCTGAAGCGTCCGGCGACCGTTGCTCCCGCGGCCGTTCATCGGAATCTCGTCCCAGCCATTCTGGATCCGTCGACCGAGAGTTCCCTGCGCCTGATATCCCACGAAGACGAGCTTCGAGTCCGGCTCACCACCGACGTGATCGAGCCACGACATGATCGGGCCACCGGTGATCATCCCCGATGTGGACACGATGATACAGGGCCCACCGTCGGCGACGTCACGGCGCTCCTCGTCACCGCCGTCGATGTGGTTGAACTGCTCGGCCAGGAAGGGGTTTTCGTCGTCGTGGAAGATTCGATCCCGTAGGTCGTCCCGAAGGTATTCGGGGTACGTGGTGTGTATTGCCGTCGCCTCCCAGATCATTCCATCCAGGTGGACCGGCACGTCCGGGATGTCCCCGGAACGGATCGCCTCCTCGAGGACGAGCATAATTTCCTGCGAACGCCCCACCGCGAAGGCCGGAACCAGGATTTTCCCGTCGTTTTCGATCGTTTCGCGGATGACCTTCTTCAGCTTGCGCTCTGAGTCCTCTTGGTCGGTCTGGTAGTCGTTTCGTCCCCCGTATGTCGACTCGAGGACCAGCGTCTCGACGCGGGGAAACTCGTTTACTGCACCGTTGAACAAACGGGTGTCGTCGTAGTGGATGTCGCCGGAGAATGCGACGTTGTAGAGCCCGTCGCCGACGTGGAAGTGTGCGATTGCCGAACCGAGAATGTGGCCGGCGTTGTGGAGGGTCAACTTGAGGTCCGGCGCGATGTCGGTCACGTCGCCGTATTCGAGCGTGATGGAGTGTTTGATCGTCTGTCGGACCATTTCCGATTCGTACGGTGGCGCCCGTCCTTCCTTTGCAGCGACGTCGAGGTAATCAAGCGTCAACAGCCCCATCAAATCGCGCGTGGGTTCGGTACAGTAGACTGGGCCATCGTACCCGTATTTAAAGAGGAGCGGAACGAGGGCGGAGTGGTCGAGGTGAGCGTGGGTGAGGACGACCGCGTCGATGTTCGTCGCCCCGGCTCCGAGCGCTTCTGGAACCTGCAAGTACGGCACCTGGCCCTCCGCGCCCGGTTTGTCGCCACAATCGATGAGGATGCGGGTTTCCGGCGTCGAGAGGATGAAAGCCGCCCGTCCCACCTCGCGACAGCACCCGAGGGTTGTGATCCTCACCCATTCCTCGTCCGACATCTCCTCGCGGTGGATCTGTCGACCGACTCGTTCGAGGACGTCCCTGCGTTCTTCTCGCTCCTGTTTCAGGAAGTTGCGGACGTTGGAGACGGTCGATGATTCGATAGGTGGCGTTCGGACGACCTCGGGCGTCCAGCCAACCTTCTGGGTGATCTCCCGGAGGGTCGAACCGTGTCGCCCGATGACCATCCCGGGCTTGGATGCTTCGATCACGACCTCGCCCGTGTCGATGTGAAAGTCGAGGTCCGTGACACCCGCCTCTTCGGGAATGACCGATCGGATTTGCTCGCGGGCTTCGGGCGGAGGCGAGAGGACGTCGGGGTCGGGTCGAACCGTGATTCGCTTTCGGAGTTTCGACGCCAGCCGACGGATCAGGTCGCCATCGCTCGCGAACTTCTTCGGATCTCGGGTGTAGACGACGAGCTCCGGCCCCTCGTATTTCACGTCCGAAATCGAGATGTCGTTCGGCACTTCGTCGATAATCTCAGCCTTTATCTCCTCGAGTTGCCGCTCTACTGCACTCATAGTATAGAACTCTTATTTGGGGGCGTTCCGACGATGCGGTCCGAGTCTGCAGGAACGGCACGACCGCCGCCCGGCAGCGAAGGTGATGACAGGTCGTACCACGATTGGTCCAGGTTTGACTGTCGTCAGTGACGACCGCGGGAGGTGCCGGAAAACCCGCTCGTACGAAAGCCTAATCCCCGTTCATATAAAATCCTTCGCAAACGATTCCCATGCAGATCACCCCAGCCACCGTCGAAACCGAGTACGAGCGCATCCGTGGACGCGACGATGTTCCGGTGTTCATAAACAAAGTTCGGAGCCGTCTCGGGACCCTCTTCGACGTGACAGTCGGGGACGTCTCTGTCGATCGATACCGCGCCGAAGTCGATGCAGTCTTCGCTGATGGAAATCTCGCGGTCAACGTCGCGGCGCTCGCAGGGCTCCTCAGGGCCCTCGATTGTGAGAACGATTATCCGGGATTCGTCGTCGACGAGTTCCTGGGACGACAACTCGCGTCGACGATTGCCGGCGGGGAGCCCCACGCACTTCTTGCAGAGGCGACGTTTCACTTTGCAGATGTCTACCTCGACGACGACGGTCACACGGCAGGCGAGGACGACCTGTCGGCCGCGCTCGCTGCCGGATTCCAGACGCGATTGCCCGGGTGGGGGTGGACCGAAACCGAGAATCCTTTCGCTGTCTCACCTGACAGGGGCTGAACGTCCGTTGATGATCGGTTATTCGATGAACGTCCGTCATGGATCAATTAACTCGAAGACCGTTTTGCGCGATGTTCGTATACTCGAAAGTCGCTCACTCGAGGACCGTTTCAAGTAGGCGCGACTGGGCTGCAGCGAGGTGTTCGGAAAATGTCGAGGGGGCGATGCCGATTTCGTCGGCGACATCGCTCGCGTTGGCTCGCCGTGGATAATCGAAGTAGCCGGTTTCGTAGGCCGTCTCGAGCACCTCGCGCTGTCTGTCGGTGAGCTGTCGTCGGTCGACGACCACGGGATCCGTATCATCCGCGTCGCCGTGCCGCATCAGGTATCGGACGTCGACCTCCTGTCCGGATTTGGAGAGGGTCGCGATAATCTCCCGGAGATCGGACGCGTCCCTCAAATTCAAAACCAACTCGAGCATACCATCCCGGACGTCGATGCGAGCGATGGGATAGCCTGCCTCCTCGATCATTTCGCAGGTGCAGTGTGTCGACTCGCGTTCGATCTGGTACTGCTTGGTGCGTTTGCTTGCAAACACTTCTGTCAGACTTAGGTCTTTACCGTCACCCTGTCCGTCCCCGTTGCTTCCGTTCGCCACTGCGATCCCTGAACGACCATTTTGATCGAGAATACCGAACTCCTCGACGACCCGGTCGTTGTTCCGTGCGCGCGTATAATGAACATCCTCAAGCGTGTCACCCCGCTGTCGTGCGATGGACGAAAGGGGGCAGTCCTTGGGATCCGGGATCGCAAGTTTGGCTCTGATACCCGACACGACCCGTCGTAGAACGGGATCTGTTAAAAAGTCACTGTCAGCGTCGCGACGCGTTCTCGTCGCGTTCCCGGCAATTTTTGACGGTCGGTAGTCCTCGTCCGTTCGTTGGTGAAGGGTGGATGGGTTGTGTGGCTCGATGTCGATGTTCAGTCCGACTCCGTGGAACGTCGTCGGACGGTCAGCACGGGTGTGTCGGAGGAGCGCACCACGCGTTCGGTGACGCTCCCCAGCAGGTAGCGATCCAGCCCGGTTCGTCCGTGTGTCCCCATTACGATCACGTCACAGTCCGTTTCGTCGGCGTAGTCGATGATAACTTCGTGGGGAATCCCGTGACGGATCTGGGTGACGATCTCCACGTTCTCGTTTTCGGCTCGTTCTTCGATGTTTCCGAGTGCTTCCTCGCCCATCGTCTGGAGCTGTGCCTCGACGGTTTCGTCCATCATCTCGGGGGCGTAGGAGAGATTCTCGACGACGAACAGGACGTGGAGGTCCGCCCCGCTATCTTTGGCTAAGCCGATTGCTTCGTCCACGGCGGGATTGCTGGCTTCGCTTCCGTCAGTCGGCAGCAAAATTCGGTCGTACATATATACACCTTCGACCCCCGGATACAAAACATCGATTGCGAAACGTCCCCACGCCACCGCCCTCGTCGAGTACCTTTTTAATCCCGTTCGCCTACCCAGGTCCATGACGATTCTCTCGTTCGACGAAAACGGCGTCGAGGTCATCTACGAGGGCACGGAATTTCGCCTCGAGAAATCCCTCATCGAGGAGGCGACGGAGAAGTCCTATCCCGACGTCACCGATCACGAGGTCCTGCAGATGGTCGATCCCGATCCGGCTATTTCCGGCGAGCCCCGTCGAATTCAGGAGATCCTCGACTGAGACAGGTCAAACTTTGTCGTTGCGGCCGTGAAAATCCGGTCGATTTTCCCGGAAGCGCTGCTGGAGATCCAGGTCTATTCTTGGAATCAAGAGTACATTCGCACGTGATGGAACTGATACCGCAGGGCAGTCTCATCGGCGTCCCTTCCGCCCAGGAAATTAGTTACCTTTTTAACAGATAACGAGCAGAGATGTTACATAGAGAGACAGACTGATTGACATGAACACCAACGATTCTCATACGTGGGGTGGATCAACGACACGACGAAACCTGACCAAGGCTGTTGCCGGGGGTCTCGGGATAGTGATTGCCGGGGGTATTGGAACGATGGCCGGCTCACGGCCCGTGGCGGCAGTGACGGACATGAACGCGTTCAATGCCGATGACGTGATTATAAACGACGACATCACCCAAATCGATACAGTCACTGTAAGACCAACTTTTGGGGATCCTACCGATCATATTCTGAATCCTGGACTTTCTTGGGGAAGTTTTTCAAATGGTGTTAATAAAATAAGTTTAGAATTTTCAGTGTGGACTGAAAATGACCCAATGGCTTCTGCTACCCTTTATAAAGTTGATGATTTGACCACTCCTGGAAATGAAGCTGATGTTGCAGCATATGACGGGGATGATTTGTCTTTGAAAAATGGTGATGCCGCCTTCGAACTGGTCCAGAAAGACATCATCGCAGACACCGGATCGGAAATAAGCCAGAGTGATTTCCCCCAGAATGTCTCCGATGGCGAAAGCGACGACACGACGGTTACACTCGATGTCGCGATCGAGATCCACGGTGAGGGCGACAACGCAAAAGTAACCAACCAGGAATCGTTCGCTGTCGGCATCGACAATCCCATGACGGATGGCGGAACTGACGGAGATGCGAACACTGACGCAACCGGGTCGTAACTCGAATTTCCATTTATATGCAATCGACGACAAAGTCGTTCGGTACGTGTTTCGTACTTGGGCTCGTTGCTACCACGCTTCTGTTCGTCCCCTCCGTCGTCCTCGCTGAAGATCCCACGAGCGGCGAGTTCGATGGAAATCTCTCGGTCACGGTTTCGGGCGACACCACGGAATCCACGGGAATACTCTCAATCACCGGTTCGAATACAACGATTCCATCCGACTCGTCGACCCAGGACATTGACGTCTCCTTGCCGCCACGGTTCGAACCGAT
>JBKGZK010000094.1:0-7093 GCA_046545615.1 Natronomonas sp. | reverse complement strand
CTAAATTGACAAAGAGTTGGTTGCAGATCGACTCGAAGTGGCTTGTAACCCTAACGTTGATAGCGGGGCACTGTATACGGTCAATCATGCCAGATATACTCGCGGAAAACCTCTCCGGCAAAGAAGTGACGGGCTCCGACGGGGCCGAGCTGGGGATGCTGTACAACGTAACGATGAATCTCGAAACCGGGACGCTCGCTCACCTTCTCGTCGATCCCGGCGAAGGGAGTTCCGACGTTGAGTTCGAACGCGACGAGGGCGGTCGGTATCTCGTCCCCGTCAACAGAGTACAGGCAGTCAAGGACAAAATTATCGTCGCTCGCTAGTTTCGATGGAAGTTCTGGATACGTCGGCGTTCATCCACGATTACACGACAGAGGATAGTATCTCGACCATTCCCCTGGTTCGCGAGGAACTGGAAGACGAGGCCGGCTACCGATTCGATGCCCTGGAAGGGTCCGGGATGCGGCTCCACATCCCCGACCCGGGAACGGTAGAACGAATCGAACGGGCAGCCACCGAAACCGGGGATCGAGAAACGCTCTCGAGAACCGACATCCGCCTGCTTGCAGCGGCGTTCGAACTCGACGGTACGCTCGTGACCGACGATTATGCAATGCAGAACGTCGCGGACAAGCTCGAAATCGACGTCTCGATCATCGCACGCGACGGCATCGAGGAACAACGTGAGTGGGAGTTCCAGTGTCAGGGATGTGGGAGAACATTCGAGGAACGACACGATCGGTGTCCGATCTGCGGGAGCGACCTCGAGCGGAAGAATCCGGCCTGATCGATTTTACGTATCACTGGTCACCGACGGCTCGGTGTCGTTCGACTCAAGCTGCTGTAATCCTGTCTCGACGAGCTGTGTAAGAACTTCCTGCTCCGTAATGTTGTACTCCGCAGCGAGACCCTCGATCCGCCGTTCGACTCGATCGTCGCAAACGAGGGTGTACCGGTGCATACGTTTGGTGTCGATTCCTATCGAAATAAATACCCGTCAGACAGTTGACGGACAGAGGACTGACAAGGCTGAAGCCGTCGGCCCCGCTACCTTTACCCAATGCCGGACACCGGATCGCACGCTGGTCGATCGATCGCCGTCGTCGGAGTGCTGGGATTCGTCGGTCTGCTGACCGGTCTCGTCGTAGCAACACTCGCATTCGAACTCGTCGTGACGATGATTCCGTCACTTCGCGACAGCCTCCCGGCACAGAATGCGATCTTGACAGTCGGCCAAGGTGTCGGAATCGTTGCCGTCGTCGGGTTTTACCTCCTGACAAACGAACTGCCGTGGTCCTATCTCCGCATCGATTACCCCGACTGGCGAGATCTCGTCATTGCCGGGATAACTGTGGTTGGATTGTTTGCCTTACTCGCCGTCACACTCGAGATTCTCGCTCTTTTCGACGTGACGACGACGGAGCACGGCATCGCCGACAGCGCGCGAGACAATCCTCGGGTTCTCTTGCCTCTGATTCCACTGTCGGTTCTCGTCACCGGGCCGGCCGAGGAACTCCTGTACCGAGGCGTAATTCAGACGCGACTTACGGAGGCCTTCGATGCGGTTCCCGCCATTTTCGTGGCGTCGACTATCTTTGCAGTCGTTCACGTACCCGCGTACATGGCCGGAAGTGGCCTGGGAATCGAACTCGTCGGGACAATTGCGACGCTTCTCCTCCTCGGCGTCGTCCTGGGTGCCGCCTACGAATTCACCGGGAATCTAGCCGTGCCGATCGTGGCCCACGGCCTGTACAATGCGGTAACATACGGCAGTAGCTACATCTCGCTGGTGTGAGGATCTTGGAGACGGAGTACGTCCGAACGATCGATCATACCCTGGCTCGCTCTGTCCGATCCGCCCAAGTCATTCGACCCGATGGATCGTCTTTTCGGCCACCGCGTTGGCTTCCTCGAAGTCCCCACCGCCAAGCAGCCCGCGAGCGGCATTCTTACCCCATTCGACTGCTGGCTGGGTAAACGTCTCGACCGACGAGAGTTCGCCGTGGAGTATGCACGCCGCCTCCATGTCGTACACCAGGCGTCCCACTGCTGCCGCGTCGAGTCGATCGACTTCGATACGGACGTTTGGTTGTCCGGCCGCTGCCAGCGAAGCTTCGGTGGCCTCGAACTCGGCATCAATAAGCCGCCCCACGGACGTTCCGCCGAGGTACGAGAGAGCATCAAACTCCGTCTCGGGTACGTCGAGGTTGGTCCGTTCTCGCGGCCGTAGCAACGTCACGAGTTTGTCCCGTCTGCCGGCACGGTACAGCTGCAATTGTGAGTGCTGGTCGGTCGCTCCGAGTGCCCGTACCGGTGTTTGGCCAAGGCCGTCCTTGCCCAAGCTCTCCGCCCACAGCTGGGCGAACCATTCGGCGAACGGTTCGAGAGCCTCAGCGTACGGGACCACGGCGTTCGTTGTCCGCTCCCGTTGCTCGAGTGCGTAGGTGACTGCGCCATAGGCGTACGGCGGCGTGTCGAAAAGCGATGGTTTGAGTGCATTCATCCCCTGAATCCCGCCGTCTAGTACCGCGTCGATATCGCCACCCAGCGCGGCAGCCGGGACCAATCCGACGGCCGAAAGCGCCGAGAATCGACCCGGAACACCTTTTGGGACATCGAGTCGTGGGACGCCGTGTGTCTCCGACAGTGTTGCGAGGGGACCCGACTCACCCGTCGTAATAATTGTTCGCTCTGTCCAGTCAAGTCCCGCGGCGTCCATTGCCTCCCGAACGAGCAGGAAGTTTGCCAGCGTCTCGGCAGTCGTTCCCGATCGTGAAACGACGTTGCAGAGCGTCCGTTCGAGAGGCAACCGATCGATGAGCCGACGCGTGTGGGCTGGATCGACGTTATCGAGCGTCACGTGGCCCTCGATCCCCAATGCCGACGTAATCGTTTCGGCACCGAGCGCGGAGCCACCGATCCCGATGGTCAAGACGACGTCCGGGTCGAAGCCAGAGACGGCATCGCGTACGGTTTCCGCATCCGTGTCCCGAGGGAGCGCGAGGCTCGCATACCCAAATTCGCGATCGGCGATCGCCGCGTCGATTCGCCGGTGCGACCGGGCCACCCGGTCGTCCAGACGATCGAGGGTCGTCTCGGAGACGCCGTGGGTATCGGCGGTCGCGAATACGTTGCCGATGTCGACGTACATACCTTCGATCCGGGGCGCGGACGATAAGGTACTGACGGTGTGGCATGGGTCGGTCAGTGGCGATCCACTGGACGATTAATCGGACGCTTTATTCCATCGAGCACGTAACCGTTGTCGATGGGAGACGACGCGTACTCCGGGGTCATCGGAGCCGTCCCGTATGCCTTCCGCCAGAGCCGATCGACCCTCTTTCGCTCCTACGTGATCCTCGGTGGCGGGTTGGCGGCCATGCTCGTCGTGTTGTTTACGTTTGCCGTCATTGGCGTCGTCGCGACTACCGCGGGAGCGACAGGGGGTACGATGACGTTCGTCCGTTCCCTGTTTGTGTTGGTGGGGGTCCTCTGTATCGCTCCACTACTCGGGCCGATCCTGTTCGTTGCCAGGCGGCACCGACGGGGGCGAGATACGACCAGTTACGACGCCGGTCTCGCACTGTCCGGCTATGGGTTTGCCATTACGCTCTATCTCGGAGCCATCGCGTCGATGCCTCGCTCCTTCGAACTCGACGACGAAATCGTCGTTCGTCCCGAACCGTCTGGCATTACCGCACCGATCGTGGATGCGCTCTACGGATTCCCGGAATTCCTCGCGTGGCTCATCCCACTCGGTGGGGCAATCGCCATCTACGTGGTCCATCGTCAGCTCCGATGACAGCGCTCATCGGTGACGCGAAACGCCGATAGTGAGCCCGACCCACGATTTATACATGGAGGAAATCGACGACCAGTTTGTCGTTACGAGCGTGGACGATTCGACGGCTGTACTGAAAGCAGTCGGGAGTGGTGGGGTGTTCACGCTGACCTCCCACCCTGAACTCGAACCGCGGGAGGTCGTCGTTGGGACCGTCACACCGGAACCCCCGCTCGAAGTGTCCTGGCAACTCGAGTCCGTCGAAGAGCGGTATTCCATCGATTTCGAGCGCAGCCCCGAGTCCCCGACGACGCACGCTAGGGAGTTGGCCGCCGATCGGCCGACCGGAGATCTCCAGAGAGAGGAACGTGCGGGAACGGGTGAAATACACGTGCTTACGATCTCACCTGAACGGACGGAACAGGCCGTCGATGACGTCCTGGAAGACGAGGCAACGCTGGTTCGGGCTGCCAAACTCGGCGTCAAGCGGGTGGAAGTCCGATCGGAACCGGGGCTCGTTTGCGTTCGGTACCTGCCCTGAGATCCAACGGATCCACATCTCACTTCCCAGATCGATTGTTTTCGAGCGCTCGGCCGATCGCCACGGTGAGACACCAGTATATTTGGTAGTCCACCACATCACCCCGGTAATGGCGACGCTTCCGAACACGGTGTGGTACGTCATTCTCGTCGTCGGCGTCGGGATTTCGGTACTTGCCGTGTATCGCCTCTCCCGCCCCGCTGGCAAGTGGGGGCGTCGCGTGCGGACCCGGCTGGTCCTTGGCATTCCGTGGGGAACGATTGCTGTGATGATCGTGATCTGGGGATTTTATCTCTTCCCCCAGGACGGATTGTCGAATCCCCGTAATCCGGTCGTGTTGCCGTTTCGTGCCTGGTCGTACTTCTACCCGATGGGGATACTGACGGCAGGTATCGCACACGCGGGGTTGAATCATGTGACCGGGAATCTCATGGGAGCACTGGTGTTCGGTTCGCTCGCCGAATTTGCCTGGAGCCACTTTCCACAACGACGGGGGTCTTCGACGTTCGCGTCTGTTCGAACCAACCCTTTCGTCCGTATCGGGATGTTCGCGGGTGTCACATTGCTCGTGAGCGTCTTCACTGCCGCGTTCGGACTGGGTCCTGTCATCGGGTTCTCCGGCGTGGTGTTCGCATTCGTCGGTGTCGCCCTGGTTCGATTCCCTCTCGCAACAATTGTCGCGACGGTGTTTTCGAGCGTCGTCCGGCTGCTTTTCGACGCGCTACGATCGCCTGAGTTCGCGATCACGGTCGGTGAAACCACCGTCGGCCGTCCGTGGTGGGCGGGGGTTGCTATCCAGGGCCACGCCATCGGCCTTTTCGTTGGAGTAGTTCTCGGCGTGCTGTTGTGTTATCGTAGGAACCGACGAGTGAGTCCCGGACTCGTCTGGCTGGCCGCGCTGATTTTCGCTGTCGATCGAGGGCTGTGGGCCATCTACCTCATCGAGGGCTCCGGAGAATACCGATTGTTGCGTGCGCTAGGTGTTGTGACCGTGTTTGCGGTCGCAGCAGTGATCGCCCTGGGCGCAGTGGCGACGACCCGAACCCTCGTCGCCCGAATCGAACTCAGTCGTCGAGAAGCCGCGTTCATGCTGTTGGTTTCGATATTGCTCGCGCTCTCGCTCGTCGCCGTCCCGTTCAATCTCTTCACAGTGGACGACCCGACGGCCGGTGTTGACGAAACCGAGGCGGTCGAAATCGAGGATTACACGGTATTCTACGCTGAGGACGTGCCAAACCAGTACGTACCGGCGATTCCCCTCCCGGAGGTTGGCGAGACCGACGGACAGGTGAACGCGAGCGGCGTGATCGTCGTCTCCGAGGAGCGGCGCATCTGGTGGGAGGTGATTTCGGCCACGGAGTTACAGGTCCAGGGTTCGAGGACGGTTCGACTTGGCGGCGTGACCTGGGCAGAAACCGTTCGTGCGAATCGAACGACGTGGATGGTCACCGGTGGCAATACCACGTACGACGTCAAACTCGGAACCGAGGATCCCGGTCCAGTGGTCTATCGAGCCGATCCCGCGACGGCCAACGTGGCCATCGATGGCCGGGGACTTGTGGTCGCACCGACAAACGAAGGCTTCGAAATCCAGGTCACACGTGAGGACGATCCCATCGCGAGGACGCCCATCCCGGGAGCGAACGAGACCGTCGTCGCGGGTGGACTCAAGTTCGAACGCGACGAGTCGGTTCTGGTCGCCTCGCGTGGAAATACGAGCGTACGGGTCGCAGAGCTCGAAGCCTGAACCATCCACCGGTCGCCAGGATCTAGGCGTCAGCACCTTCGGCTCAGGACGACCATACGATACGAAAAACCTCAGTGTCGATTTGTCGGGAATAATCCCGATGGTGGTCGTATTGGTGGGGGAGTTCGAATTCGGCGGCGAAGGAGTGGGTGACCTCGCCCCCGTTGTCCCCCGCGAAGGCTTCCACGAACGATTGACTCCCTGCGTTGTGTACCGAATAAGAAACGGACGCGATGTCGGTAGCCGTTTTGAGGAACGAGCGATCGATTCCCTCGTTGCCGTCCTGTGCGCCGAATGGGGGGTTCATGAGAACCGTGACCGGATCTTCGGGACAGAGTGGCCGCCTGGTTGCATCGCCACGGACCCAGTCGACCGCCGCTGTCGCTCCGACCCGTCGTTCGTTTTCGAGAGCGGTCGATAGCGGGGCAGGATCGATATCGATGCCGATGACGGCTGACGGACCCCTGAGCGCGGCACCGAGGGCGAGCATTCCCGTGCCGCACCCGAGGTCGACGACAACTGCATCCTCGATATCGCCCTGGAGGTCGGCCACGTGGACGATGTGGGCGGCGAGGTCGGGAGGAGTGTGATACTGCTCAAGGGGTGCTCGCGGATCCTCGAATCCTGCCACAACGCCGAGTTCCTGGGCCAGCCGTCGCCGAGTGGCACCTGCACCTCCGTCGGTCATAGTCGCCCAATACTTGCTGGACATTCAAATAGATTCGTGTATGCCCGATAGTAATTCACTGGGCCCATTGGTCGTCGAAACGTATACTCTGAGCGACGAGCCGATTTACCTGTTCGAGACATCGAGACGTGAAGTCACGTTTCCTAACAGGTATACCCTTTCTTCGGTGGTTACCCTGTTCGGGGCTCTATCGTCACCACGGACACAATCGAATCGCACGAAGTGGCGCAAACCGAGAGATAATTATGTGGCGACTTGGTATTCTCACGTGCGCGCGAGGGTAGCCAAGCCTGGAAACGGCGGCGGACTCAAGATCCGCTCCCGTAGGGGTCC
>JBKGZK010000093.1:0-7141 GCA_046545615.1 Natronomonas sp. | reverse complement strand
GCTCTCGGGCAGAAACACGCGGTTGATCTGCCAGATTGTGTCTTTGACGATCGCAATGTCAAAAACTAGAGTCCCGATCACTTATTGTCTAACCCGGAGATAAAAATCGCGAGAACGGGCACGATTTCCAACCGACCGACCCACATCAGAAAAATCATTACCAGCTTCGAGGCGTCTGAAAAGAACAGGTAACTGCCGAACGGGCCTACTCGACCGAACCCCGGTCCAATGTTCCCGATCGTCGCAAGGGAGGCACTCACGGCCTCGAGCACGGAGAGTTGAATCCCGATTCGGGCCGTATCAAGGGCGATAAACACCGCGGCGAATCCGAACAACAGAATGTACAGGAGGGTGAAAACCATGATTCCGCGGATAGCGTCCTCGTCGACGACGTTTCCACCGAGCCGAACCGGTTTGACGACGTCCGGATGTCCGGTCGTAAAGAGTTCGCGTCGAATGGTTTTTGTCACTATTAACCACCGAACGATTTTGACGCCACCACCGGTCGATCCGGCCGACCCCCCGATGAACATCGTGAATAAGAGCAGGATCTGTGCGTGTGTGTCCCACAGAGCGAAATCGGCCGTGGCGTATCCGGTCGAATTCAACAGCGACCCGATCTGGAATGCGGCCTGACGAATCGTGTTTTCGGTGAGTCCCTCGGTCGTTCCACCCAGTTCCATCGGCGGGGCCGCACCACGGACCAATACGAGCGATACGAGGGCAATCAGGACCGCTATGGCCCCTGTATACACGCGAAATTCGGAGTTGTTGAGCATGACTTCCGCCTCGCCTTTCAGGACGTGCCAAAAGAGCGCGAAGTTCACACCGGCGATGACCATGAACGGAATGACGACCCACTGAACGATCGCTGAGAACGCCGCGATACTGTCAGCCTGGGGCGAGAACCCGCCCGTCGGAAGCGTCGTGAATCCGTGGGCGACTGCGTTGAACAGATCCATGTTCGGTGCCATCCCGAGCAGGTGTAATCCATACAGTATGCCGATGTACACGATCGTAAAGCCAAAATAAATTAACCAGAGAACACGAGCCGTTTCCGCGATTTTCGGTGTCAGCTTTTGGAGATCAGGGCCGGGTGCCTCTGAGGCCATGAGCTGGGCACCGTTGACAGCGACTTCGGGGAGAATTGCGATCATCAGGACGATGATTCCCATGCCACCGAGCCACTGCGTGAGTTGTCGCCACATCAGGAGGGCGTGTGAATGGCGGTCGGTACTGATTTCGCCCATGACGGTCGCGCCAGTGGTCGTGAACCCGCTCATGGATTCGAATAGCGCATTGACGGGATGGACAAGGGTCGAGGCTGTTCCGTAGCCCGCCAGGAGATATGGGATCGTTCCCACCAGTGCGGCAGTGAGCCACGCTAGCGAAACGAACAACAGTGCTTCCCGTGGACCGATTTCTGGGGTTGGATCGACTCGCTCGAGCGCGAATCCTGCAGTCGTCACGATGACGATCGAGAGGGCAAACACCCAGATGTCTTCGGCATACATGACTGCAACGAAGAGAGGAACGACCATCGTCACCGCGAGATATTTGAGTCCGGTGCCGATGAGCCCGACACTCGCTTTCCAATCGATGCGCCACGACATAGGGAGGTTGAATCCTGTTGGAGGCATCAAACTGTCGAAACGATACCTCGGCAAGGCCTCGACGCACGAGTCTTTAACTCGAGGGGACCCGTCACTAAATCATGTGAGCAGCCGTTCCGTAGAAGACCGCCTCGACGAGTACTGGGAGTGGTTCGCAATGGCTCTGTTCGTACTCATCACGGTGGACATGATCACGACAATATACGCCGCGTGGTACGTCGGCCCTGCATCAGAGGCCAATCCACTGATGCGCTGGGCGTTGGGGCAGGGGATGATCACCGTGACGCTCGTGAACCTCCTGGCAACGGTGGTCGCCGTTGGCGGTTTTTACCTACTCATGCAGGCGCTTCAAGCGACGGAATCACCGTACGATCGGTACGTGGCCCTGGGGGTGGAGGCCTGGCTCGGCGTGATCATCTCGGGCGGGTTGTTTATTTTCGCAAATAATCTGTACGTGATCTTCCACGGTCGGATGTTGCTGTTTGTTTAAAAATGCCATCATCTCAAAGCCCTTCAGGGATTTCCAGATTGCTACTTGGTCGAGCGTCGCTCCTTGAGAAGATACCCAATCGTCCCGAGTGCGATCCCGGCCTGCCAGATCTCAAATCCGGGGGTATCTTCTGGAGTCGTCTCGGTTGCTGTCGGTGTGGTTTCTTGAGTCGGTGATTCCGTTGGCTCTGGTGTTTCCTCGGGCTGCTGTCCGTCCTCTCGGATATCCATGTGCTGGCGGTGGAACTCGACTAGATCGGCAATAATTTCCGCGTTGTAGGCATGTCCAACGTCCTCATACACGGTGAATTCAGCTGAGGCCCCCTCCTCGGTGTAAATTGATTTCGTGACTGGAAATCGCTCTGTCACCCGATTCTCGCCAAAAATGTCGACGATCATCTCTGCGGTCTCGTCGTCGAGATTCGCAAAACTCCTGTATCCTCGTGAGTCGTCTTCCGGGAGCGGTTGATCCTTCTCGCCGACGAACATGTACTGCTCGATCTCGCTCCATGCCTGGAAATCGAATTCCCGTCCGGTGATCTCCTCGAAGTCTGCGACTCCGACAGGATACGGCAATGTGTGCCCGTCCAGCGTTTTTTCGGCACCATGCGAACGCCGTTACCGCCCATGGAAGCTGCCTGAACTAGCTCCGGGTGCAGGAACGTGAACCGGTTGGCAAAGGTTGAACTTGCGGAGAATCCATGCAAGTGTATTTGATCGGCGATATCGAATGATTCCGCACTGAGACGTGCTTTCGCGTCCTCGATCATCGAGACGAGCTGGCGGTCGATGCGTTCGAACGGCGGCTCTTCGAGTTCGAGCGTACTGTCGTCGAGTACCTGGAGATAAACGTCCCAGGGAAGTGGTTCGGTCCGAAACCGTGGGAATGCGGGGACGAGCGCCGGACACTCGAGATCGGCTGCGAGTATCCCCGTGATTTGTTCGATCCCTCGACTCGCATATTCAAGATGGACCTGGAAGTCGTCATCAGTGCTCGGTGTGTTGTTCCCTTGAACGATAATCGGGCGTTCCACGTCAGGTTCGCTCCGTGGCACGAACAGGAAATACGGAAAGTGAAACCCGGCGTCGGCATCTGGGTCGACGACGCGAAATACATCGGGGAGTCCGTCCTCGATTTCGTCGGTGGAACTGTCTTCGGGATCGAACGACCCGGATTTGCCGCTTGCTACTGCTGATGCATTTCCGAGCGTCACGGCCGTCGCAATCACAGCTCCCGAACTCTTCAATATGGTTCGCCGGCCATGGAAGATGTCGTTCCGGGCCATAATCCATCGGACTCGAGAATTTGGTTAAAATATGTCGATTTTATATGTAATAATTGTATGGTGATGTTACTGATCTGGTTCGTTCTTAGTTGACAGGCCCTGATCTCGTCGATTGTCTGTTAGCGACGAGATAGCGGATTACAAGTACCCGTAGAGAGTCAATATGGTATGGAGTACCACGACTCCGAGAAGGCGAACGAAGTCGCAACCCGCGTCGAGGCGTTCATGGAAGAAGAGGTCCTGCCCCGCGAGCGAGAGGCGCTCCGGACCGGCGATCGCATCTCGTTCGACGAACTGGAAGACTACTGGGAGATGGCGAAAGACCGCGACCTCTTCGCACCCCAGATGCCCGAGGAATACGGTGGCCAGGGACTCGACTTCCGTGACATGCTGCCATCATTCGAGCAGGTTGGCCGATCGCTGTTCGGCGCCCTCTCCATCCGGGCGAACGCACCAGACGAGGGTAACATGCACACCCTCGAAATCGGTGCCAGTGAGGAAATCAAAGAGAAGTACCTCCGACCCCTCGTTCTGGGCGAGATGTGGAGTGCCTTTTCGATGACCGAGCCCATGGGGGGCGGGGGATCGGATCCGAAGATGCTCCAGACCACTGCCGAAAAGGACGGCGACGAGTGGGTCATCAATGGCCACAAGTGGTGGAGTTCGCAGGGAAAGATCGCCGACTTTTTGCTCGTAATGGCTCGAACTGATCTGGACGCCCATCCGTACGAGGGCACGTCGATCATTCTCGTACCGACGGACACCGATGGCGTCGAGATCGTCCGCAATTATCCCGTCCTAGGTGGACACGGGATCATGGAGACCGAGTTCGGACATGCGGAAATCGTTTACGACGACGTTCGCGTGCCGATTGAGAACACCATTGGCGAGGAGGGCGGTGGATTCCGACTCGCTCAGCTTCGACTCGGTGGCGGACGGCTTACCCACTGCATGCGGTACTGTGGGATGGCCGAACGTGCTTTAGACGTCGCCAAGGCGTACATGATGGAACGGGAAGCATTCGGCACGCCGCTTGCCGACAAGCAAGCTCTCAGACACCGTATTGCCGATGCGGAAACGAAACTCCACGTTGCCCGGACGGCAAATCGACACGCCGCGAGAGAGCTTGATCGGAGCGACGCCCGCATCGAGGTGGCTATGGCGAAGACCTTCACCGCGAACGTGACGAACGAGATCATCGATCTGGCAGTGCAGGCCTGTGGCGGCAACGGTATCGCGAAGGATCTTCCCATCGCGCACTTCTACGAGGACGTTCGCGCGTTCCGAATCTTCGACGGCGCGGACGAGGTCCACCGCCGTACTATTGCCCGGGAGGCATTCGAGGACCTCAAGACCGAGGAAATTGAGCACGTCCTCCGGTACAACGAGCCTCGGCGAGAGGTACCTGCCGACGACTGAACCAACGCCCCGGCTCGGATGGCATTCAGAATTTGACGGGGGTAACCCACCAAAGACAATCTTTCGTCAGTGGTACGTTCCCGATTCGCCAACACACTCGTCTCGACCCGGATAGGTCACGAAGCGGTGTGTCCAACGTGGACAATCCGTAGCTATTTGCTCTGTGCGATGCCATTCCAATCGAACTGCATGGCGACCAATTCGACTTCAGCTGTCTCCGCCGACACCGTGGACGATATCGGATCCGCGTCCAACTCGTCGACGATCGAGGAGCTTCTCGGGGATCTGAACAATATCGCTGGGGAGTCGTCTGATCTCGACACTACCGAGGAGATCCGTGATATCGAACAGTATCTCGTGGAAGCCCACGACCGGGGATTGGTCTCATCACGGTTTCGGTCCCTGGATGCCCGGGACGCCGCCGAGGCGTTCGTCGGAAGCGTCATCTTCACGACGCCGCTGCTCGTCGAGGATGGTGTCTTCGATATTACCGAGCACCTTGTTACTTACACCCTCTCCGGCATACCCGTGTTTTTGCTCGCGAACACGGTGTTCGTAGTCTTCATGAGCTACTCCCTGATCGAGTGGACCGGTCGAAATCGTGACGAAACTCGGGTCATCTTCCGCGTCATTCCGGTTCGCCTGCTCATGACGCTCGGCGTGTCGTTTCTCGTCGCAACGGTCCTCATGACGGTGTGGGGCCGTATCGAGGGCTGGGGATCACCGATGGAGTCGATCGTCCGAATTAGTGTCATCTGGACCGTTGGTTCCCTCGGGGCGGCGTTGGGTGACATCATCTCCGAGGGCGACCCGAGAGCCGATGTAACCCTCGAGGAGCTTCCTAGTCGACCCGACGGCATTCGTCTCTCTTCGTTCGGTGACGCAGCGACGGTCGAGGGGAGTCATCCAGACGCGATAGCGGAACTGAACGACGGGGCACTCATCGATGAACTCATGGACCGATTTCACGAACTCGAAGCGGCCATCGACGAGTCGACTGATCGACGTGACCTCACCCGACTCAAAGAACAGACGAATCAGGCCGCCCTCGACGGGACGTTCGGCGACACCATACAGAAGTACACCTCGAGAGACGTCGCCGAAGGTTTCGTCGGCAGCATTTTCTTTTCGATACCGCTGCTCGTTGAGGACGGCGTCTTTGACGTGGCTGCATACTTCCTTTCGATTCGAATCGGCCCCCTTCCGGTGTTTTTCCTCACGAATACGGTCTTCGTGGTCGTGATGATCCTCGGTCTCGTGTTCTGGGCCGGTCCCCAGAACGTCCGGGTGACGCGACCGATTCTTGGGTTCATCCCACGTCGACTCGTGGGGGCGGCGCTGGTATCATTCCTGACTGCAGCAGCACTGATGACGATGTGGGGTCGGGTCGACAACTGGAATGATCCAGTCGTCGCGCTCGCGCGCATTAGTGTGGTTTGGACCGTCGCCTCCTTCGGCGCCTCGCTTGGGGATATTCTCCCCGGCGAAAGTTCCGGTGAGGATATCAACGACGAACTGGCTACCCTTGGCGAGTTGACGTGAATTTTGCGGTCACAACTTGCCCATTAAGGGCCGGAAGGACGTCGAAATTTCCCCCGTTCAATTTGCGTAACTGGTTGTCGATAGACTCCAGTAAGCCGAGACATAGTGAACCGGCTGGTATTTTGTCGCTGGCAGGGTATGGGTATCCATGAAGGTTCGGCGCCCTCGACGTCCCCGAAACTTCCGCCCAGCCGATTCCGCCCAGCAGATCGTGGGTGGGTTTCTGCTCGCAGGACCCTTCGTGGTCACCGAGGAGGTTTGGGTCCTCGCACGGAATATGAGTATATTGCAGGCAATCGGAACGATTAGCGTCGTCTTCCTGATTGGATACGGTACACTCTACAAGGCTGATACCACCCGAGATCAAGATGAAGAACAGCAGGTTGGCGGGGTTCCGATTCGGTTCATCTCGTTGATGATCGTCGCCTTCGGATCGGTAACGGTCTTGGCGTTGCTGTTCGATGCCCCGGAAACGTTTCTCGGTTCCGTCGACGCGACCGACCAAATGGCGATAATCACGTTCAAGGCAGTCAGCGTCGGTTCGATATTCAGCGTCGTCGGTGCGGCGACCGCCGACAGCGTCTTCTCACGATCGTAATCTGAATGGGCTGTGAACCCATGTTCAATATGGGAGACGAGTACCAAATTGAAATTGTAAAACGAACTGTCGGGTATTCGATTCAGAAACTGAATGCTGAAGAGCTGCGTTCAACTTTCGTCGCCCCTACTTCGTACGAAATCCTTCCGAGAGACTCACGATGCCGTTCCCGACTTCGATGACGGCCGTCGCAT
>JBKGZK010000092.1:0-7155 GCA_046545615.1 Natronomonas sp. | reverse complement strand
CGAAAATCTCGTCGGGGTCCTGGTCGGCCACCAGCCGAAAATCTATCTTCGCGGACGCGTGGGATGGGATGATGGTTTTCATGCCCACGCCGTGGTAGCCGGCGGCTACCCCAGCGACGTTCAGGTTCGGCCGAATAAGTAGCCGCTCGGTGTAACTCTCTTCTGGATCAGTGGCGAACGCAGTCAAGCCGAGGTCGGCTCTCGCTCCGGCCTCGTCGAATGGGATCGTCGAGAGTACCTCGCGGTCTCGATCGGTCAGCGGACGCACGTCGTCGTAGAAACCATCGAGGGTAATCCGGCCGTCATCGCGAAGCGAAGCGAGTAGCTCGACGATCTCCGTGGCAGGATTTGGAACTGGGCCGCCGAAGTTCCCCGAATGGAGGTCTCGGTTTGCTCCCGTAGCCTCGATGTCGACGTAGAGCAGTCCTCGTGCTCCCAATAGAACGTGGGGTCGACCCGACTCGTCGATCGGTCCGTCGGCCACGATTGCAACGTCGGCATCGAGTTCATCGCGGTGTTCGTCGACGAGCCATCCGAGATGCTTGCTACCACTTTCTTCTTCGCCTTCGATCACGAGTGTTACGTCGGTCGGAAGTCCGCTCGTCTCGTGGAGGGAACGGACTGCACAGAGGTGTGCAAACCACTGCCCTTTGTTGTCCCCAGCACCGCGTGCAAAGAGACGGGGGATGCCGTCGGGCCCAGCACGCACGGTCGGCTCGAACGGCGGCGATTGCCACTCCGACTCTGTTGCAGGCTGGACGTCGTAGTGGCCATAGAGCAACACCGTTGAACCCGTACCCTCTCGGCCTCCATTACTATCGTCCGCAGTAGCGTGTGCGATGACGGCGGGACACCCTGGCGTTTGGAAAATTTCTGCTTCGTCGAAGCCGTACTCCAGACATAGTCCACGTACTAACTCGGCACAGCGGTCGATACCTTCACCGGTCGCGCTGATCGATGGTTGGGCGAGCACCGAGCGGAGATCTTCGAGGAACTCGTCGTCGTGGTGCTTGAGATACGTGTTCGAACCTTCGTTTGTCATTGGTGGATCACGTCGCGTGGATGGTCTGATCGAACGATCGTTGTGGATGTCCAAGCCATGATTTACCCGAGAGGTTCTGTTCGGGGACGCAAAGTTCTATGGTGGACCCGCGGAGCCGATCCAATGGCCGTGTGAGTGATGCGAAAACGAATCAGCGGGTGCGAAGCACTTATGTTGAGTCGATAAATATTACTGGATAATGTTTGACAATGACAAACAAAGACGTCGGGAGGTATTGAAAGGCACTGCTGGCCTCGGAGTGCTTGGTCTCGCAGGCTGCCTCGGCGGCGACGATGACGGTGGCGATACTGATGGGGACACCGACAGTGGTGACAGTGATAGTAACGGTGACAGTGATAGCAACGGAGACGACGGGGATTCGCCTGGTCCAGTCGATCTGACCGTCGGTTCGTCATCCTCGGGATCGTCCACGTACGGTAACTCCCAGGCGATCCAGCGGGTCGTAAGCCAGGAATCGGATTACCTCAACTTCATCACCCAGGACGTCGGAGGCGATCCGCAGTCAATTCGTCTGTATGCCGATGGGGAGATCAACTCCTACTCCGCGGGCAACTACATCATGAACCAGGCGCTCACCAACACGGGGCCGTTCGAGGACGAATCCGTCGACGAGTATCCACATCTCGGCTTCGGGCACCTCTCGTTGAACCTCTACTGGATGGCCCTGGAAGACACCGATATCGAGACGACTGACGATCTCCCCGGCAGGGACGTCTACGCGCTTCCAGCCAGCTGGGGGCTGCGCGCGATGACGGAAGAGATGTACGGCAATGCCGGGCTCTGGGACGGGCTCTCGGAGAACGTAGTCAACATCGAAACGACGCAGGCAGCGAGCGCACTCGAGGAGGGTCGGATCGAGGCGTTTATCAGTTACACCTCGAACTTCGATCAGCTTCCGTCGTGGGCAACGGAAATCGACTCGCGGGTCGATGTCAGGGCGATCGAGATGACGGATGATTACATTCAAGCAGCGCAGGACTTCGCAGGCGCCGGCTATCAGGAACTCGACGAAATCGGTGGCTGGAATCAGGACGTCCAGGGTGGTGACTTCCCGAAACACACCTGGACGGAGACCTATCCGTATTACTTCAGCCCCGACGTGCCGGCCCAGGCCATCTACGATCTAATGGATATTTGCCACAATAACTACGAATCGATGCAGGAAGCGAATCCGACGATCCTGGATTGGTCCGATCCGGATAACTTTACGTTCGCGCTCGCTCACACGGACGATATCCCCATCCACGCGGGTGCGGCCGATTGGTACCAGGATAACGACGCCTGGAACGACGACTGGACGCGAGGCGACGCATAAGCCGTTTTCACCAACGTACAAAATTATATTACACCGCCATCCGGTCGATAGAGATACACCATGCAGTCGCTCACGTCCACAAACGCATGCTATATTCCACCTCTGACAAAACCCGAGTAGACATCGCCAACGACGTCGTGACGGCGCTCGCGACATTGACGTGGTTGTGGATCCTGTACTACGCGTTCACCCAGGGAATACAGCGAATCCTCTTTACCATCACGTTTATCGGCTCGATCACGCTCGTCTATCTCGGGAACGAGCTCATCGAGGCGTACGAGGACGGAGCAACACTGGAGTTGGTCGGGTTGTCCCTTTCGGCGATCATCACCGCCGGGACGACGGCGTATCTAATCGCATTTTACAATACATTGTTGCGTGTCCGTGTCGGAACCGCGCTCCCCCGTGAGTATGTGATCGCGATCGCGTTCTTTCTCGTAATACTGTATCTGTCGTATCGCGCCTACGGATTCACGTTTCTGGCCGTGATCGTCGGCGTGTTGCTGTATGGCCTTTATGGTAATTACGTCCCGGGGATCTTGCGGCATGGCGGTTTCAGTATCAATAGAATGATGAGTATTATGATTCTTGATTTTCAGGGGGTTTACGGGTCGATTTCACGGATTATCGCAACGTGGGTCGCGCTGTTTCTGCTGTATGCCGGACTCATGCGGGGATTCGGGGCGTTCGATCTCATCATACGAATCGGGCTCCGAGCCGCAAATTACGTCCGATCCGGTGTCGCCCTTTCGGCGGTGACTTCGAGTATCATCATCGGTTCGATCACCGGCAGTCAGGCGGCGAACACGGCCATCACAGGCTCGTTTACTATTCCGCTCATGAAAACGGCCGGCATGAACGACAGTACCGCCGGCGGAATCGAATCTGTTGCCTCGACCGGCGGGCAGATCATGCCCCCGATAATGGGCGCGGCGGCGTTCGTGATGGCCTCGCTGCTCGGAATCACGTATCTCGACGTGATTATCGCCGGCCTCGTCCCCGCGTTCATATTCTACGGCTCCGTCACCTTTGCCGTCCACTACAAGGGCATCGGCCAGCTCGGCGAGCAAGGCATCGAGATCGACATCGAGAGCCAGTTCGACGAGACGATGTCACAACGAGAGTTTATCGTCCAAGTTTTCCGTTTCGGTATCCCGTTTGCCCTCTTGATCTACGTACTCGGCGTGCTCCAGTATACTGTGCTTACAGCAGCGCTGTATACGATCATCGCCATGTTTGTCACGGGATTTACGTTCCCACTGGCCCAGACCGCGTTGGAGGACAAACCTCTCTGGCCCGCGTTCGTCGAGTTGCTCGGTGATTCGGCCAGAGGATTCAGGGAGGGGGCGATGATCCTCGCCCCGATCGCAATCATTATCGCGGCCATAAACGGCGTGGTCGACGTCTTCGAAGCTTCGGGTATTCCGGGCGTCCTCTCGCTCGCCTTGCTCGATCTCTCGGGTGGCGTGATGATCTATGCGGTCATCCTAGCCATGGTGATTTCAATCGTGCTCGGGATGGGGATGCCAACTGTCGCCGCGTACGTCATCGTGGCGGCACTGATTGCGCCGGCACTGGTCCAGCAGTTCTTCGTTCCGGATCTCGCTGCTCACTTTTTCGTCCTGTACGCGGCGATCCTTTCGGGACTTACACCCCCGATTGCGATCGCGGTCGTCGTCGCGACGGGGATCGCAGAAAGCAATTTCTGGCGGACGGCCCACGAAGCGCTCAAACTCTCCGCACCGATCTACGTCCTCCCATTTGCGTTCATCTACAACCCGGAGATCGTCATTGGCGGCTTCGGGATTGAGACGTTCATCTCCGGTGGGATTGCGCTCCTGGGGGCACTGGGGATCGCCCACGGCTTCAACTATTACGGGCAGTTTTTCCACGAGAGTCCGTTCATCAAATTCCCGGTCAGGACCGTCTACTTCGCACTCGGAGTTTTGGCGATGGTCTATCCAGACATGATGATCCGGATCGGTTGTGTCACCGTCATCATCGTGTTGATGGTGATGCAGTTCCAGGAGCCGATCCGGAAACGGATCATCCAACGATCCGCAGTCGACTCAATCAGCACCGCCGAAGACTAATCGGAATCCACACCGGGGATATGCCGAATACCGTGGAGATCCTCCGGCGCGGTTCACTCATTCATCCACACGCCCGACTGGGGCTCGTAGGGATCGGTCGGGATTTCGACGAGTGTCGGACCGCTACTCTCGATTGCGTCGGCGACAACCGATTCGATTTCGTTGGGCCGCTCCGCCCGCTCGACATCGAGTCCGAGCCCCTCGGCGACGGTTGTAAACGAAATCGGGGTTTCATCCCAGCCGTACTCGCCTTCATCCATGTGGTAGCTTCGACCTGCCTCCTCGCTGATGATCGCGTAGTCACTGTTGTTGAGGACGACGACGGTCACATCGATCGCTTCGTCTGCCAGGGTGTGGAGTTCGTGAAGACACATCAACACCCCTCCGTCGCCGGTGAGTGCAACGACGTCCTGGTCGGGGTTCGCAAGTTTCGCGCCGATTGCAGAGGGCACTCCGGACCCCATCGTCGCCCACGATCCAGGCGTAACCAAATCACGAGGTACGTACGCCGGAAACGATATAAGCGCCCACAGTCGGAATCCGCCCGCGTCGAGAGCGACGATCGAATCGCGAGGCGTCCCCGCACGGATCGCATCCAGTGCTGCGACGGACGAAAGCGGCGGCTCCGACACTGCTCGTAGTTCTCCAATCCGCTGATCGAAAGCCGCGCGTGCATTGGCGGAGCGTTCGAGACCGGTCTCGTTCGCGATCGACCGGTCCGCCAGTGCGGAATCAAGCGCCTCGAGTGTCCGGGCAGCGTCGGCAACGATACCGATAGCCGGCCCGTAACCGGTACCGATATCGTCGGCATGGAGCGTGACGTGGACCAGGTCTGCTGGCACCTCGATCGTCCAGTGATGCATACTGACCGCGTCGAGGTCGGTGCCGACTCCAAGCGCCGCGTCTGCGTTCGCGACCAGGTTTTTTGTCGCCGTACCGGTCCCGCCACAGAGCACACCGCCCATGAGTTCGTGGTCGTCCGGGAAGACGGCTTTACCCTTGTATGTTAGCAGCACCGGCGCCTCGAGCCGTTCGGCGACAGCTCGCAGTTCGTCGCTCGCGTCGGCAGCCCGGATTCCACCGCCAGCGATTACGATCGGCTTCGAGGCGTCCGCCAGAAGCGAAGCTGCCTCGTCAACTTTGGAGTCGGGAACCTCTCGGATCGATGGGAGATCACACTCGCCGTACTCGGCGAGTGGGACGTCCATTTTGAGGAAATTCTTCGGAATGCCGATTCGCACCGGCCCTTTCGGGGCCATTTTCGTGGTATCGATGGCTCGCTGCAGCTCGGCGAGGGTACTCTGGGGCGTCTCGACGGTTATGTTTGCCTTGACGACGTTATCGTAGGTGTCTGGCGGCGTCTCGTGGATCCCGTCACCGCCACGGATCTCGGGTTCAGTCTCTACGGCAATATGTACCAGGGGGGTGCAGTCGTTCAACGCGTTTTTCAGTCCGTTCATCGCGTTCATGTCGCCCGGTCCTGGGATGACGACCGTCCCCGCCAAGTCGCCACTCGTCTCAGCGTATCCCCATGCCTGATGAGAGACCGCGGTCTCGTGGCGCGCCATTACGAACCGGATGTCGTCACGCTCGCTGATCGCCTCGTTCAGCGGGAGCGACTGTTTGCCCGGTATGCCGAACAGGGTATCGATGCCGTTTTCGGTCAGACAATCGATAATCGCTTCGTTGACCTTCATACCTGTAATGCCGGAGACTGGAGTGTAAAGATTGAGGTCGGATTCGTTCGGTTTTTCGTGTCTCGAACTGGTCCCACTCCGCAGCGAAGATTTCGGCGATATTGTCTTCGTGGATGGGTCCCATTCAGTCGCAAATCCCGGTTCGGGTGAAATACGTAATCGCACCGACCACTGTCACCACGGTTTTGGCGCTTCGATACGTGTTCACGTCCATGACTCACACAGCAGTCATCGCTGGCGTCGGTCCCGGGCTCGGCGAATCGATCGCACGGACCTTTGCGACAGAGGGGTGCCAGGTCGCACTGTTCGCCCGATCATCGGACTATATCGAGCAGCTCGCTCTCGACCTCCCGGAGCCCGGCGAAGGTCTCGCCGTCCAGACTGACCTCACCGATGTCGATCAGATCCGGGACAGCTTCGAGATTGTCCGTGAGGCGTTCGGCCCGGTCGACGTCCTCGTCAATCACGCGAGTGCCGCCTCCTGGAAGGGCCTCATGGATGCGAGCGTAGCTGAATTCGAGCGTTCGTGGGCGGTAAACGGTCGCGGCGCGTTCGTCTGCTCGCAGGAAGCCGTCGACGACATGCTCGAGACCGGTGGTGGGACGATCATCTTCACCGGCGCGACCTCGGCGGTTCGGAGCCTTGGCGGAGCAATCGGTTTCACGGCCGCGAAGTTCGCCGCCCGTGGCATGGCGATGGACATGGCCCAGGAATTTGGCCCCGAGGGAATCCACGTGGCACACGTGGTCATCGACGGCCAGATCGACTCGCCGGACGTTCGTGCGCGACTGTCCGACCGCGATGCGGAGACGTTTCTCGACCCCGATGAAATGGCTGCAACGTACTGGCACCTCGTCGAACAGGACGACCTCGGCACCCAACCGTTCGAGGTGCACATCACGAACGGCCCACAGAACTCCGAATTCATTTAATTTCGTCCACTATCGTCGAAATTCCCACGGTCAGTCTGAATACAAGTTCAACCGG
>JBKGZK010000091.1:0-7236 GCA_046545615.1 Natronomonas sp. | reverse complement strand
TCGCTCGAGTGTCTCCAGGAAGGTATCGAATGCGCCACTCTCGGCGTGAACGTGAGCGTAGGTTCCGAGGGTCCGATACTCCAGTAAGCCGTCAGAAGTTCCGTCGATTCCGGTCCCCCGTACGACGTCGAAGGCGAACCTCGCGTCGCGCCCGGGTGACGCACTCGAGTAGTGAAACTCGTGGCCACGAAGCGCATCGCCAGCGGTCGCGGTCGGGGAGTCGCGAGTGGCGACGAGTTCTACGTGATCGAGCGACTGGTATCGCTCGTGCATGGTCACGTCGGCAGGGAGTACCCCAGCCATCGAAAACGTGTCGCCATCGACGGTGGTGAGAGATTCCGCCAGGGCCATCAACCCGCCACACTCGCCCAGCACGGGGAGCCCGTCGGCGGCTCGATGCGCGATCGAACGCAGGGCCGGGCTGTTCGCCAGGTCGTCCGCGAACCGTTCGGGATACCCACCGGGGAGGTAGACGCCGTCACACTGCGGGAGGTCGTCACCCGCCACCGGGGAGAATGTGCGTACGTTTCCACGGGTGCGAAGACGCTCGAGGGTGGTCGGATAGCGAAACGCGAACGCAGTGTCTTCGGCGACGGCGACGGTCGCATCGACTGGATTCGGATCCCTGGGCGGTGGCGGCGACCAGGACGGTTCCCGGAGTAGCCCGAGAAGGGCGTCGATCCGGATCGTCTCGGCGGCGCGATCGAGCGCGTCCGTGGGGAGCGGGGCCTCCTGTCCCATATGGAGTCCGAGGTGCCGTTCGGGAATCTCCAGCGCCTCGTCCGGGGGAATTCGCCCGACGTAGGTCAGGTCGTTGGGGAGCGCGTTTCGAATCCCCCGCTGGTGACGTCCGCCGTGAGCGCGCTGGGCCAGGACGCCGCAGACGTCGACGTCCCACTCGGTTTCGGCCGCGAACTGCTGGAACCCCAACGCGGTCGCGGCGACGCTCTCCATGCCCGCCTTGGCGTCCACGACCAGGACGACCGGGAGATCGAGTTCCGCCGCGATCCGGGCCGTGCTGGTATCGCCGTCGTACAGACCCATGACACCTTCGACGACCCGGACGTCCCCACCATCGCGCAGATACGTCCGTCGGAGTCCCTCGCGTCCCTCCAGCCAGGGATCCAGGGTTCGCGACGTGTGACCCGTGACTGCCGCGTGGTGGCTGGGGTCGATGAAGTCTGGACCGGCCTTGGCTGGTCGAGGATCCAGCCCGTCTCGTTTCAGTGCCCGGAGCACGGCGAGCGTCGCCACGGTCTTTCCAACTCCCGATGCCGTACCGGCGATTACGACGCCCTTCACGCCGCTTTCACCACCAGGGTTGTCTGGTCGGAATATTGTTCGGGGGTGGGATCAGTGACCGCCTCTGCAGCGAGTTGGCCGAGTGAGGTAGACGAGATGGATTCGGTCGGGAGTGAGAGGTTTTCGCAGACGTACGCCTCGAGTTCGGGGTCGACGCCCCGGTCGAGGAGCGCGGTCGCGATACGGTCGAGGAACTGTGCGCCCCACAGGTTCGGATCGCCCCAGAACATCGCCACGCCGGAGGCTCCATCCTCGACTCGCCGTCCGAATCGTTCGAGCTCAGTCGTCTGGTCGTCGTACCCGCAGACCATTACGTCCGAGTCGGATATGTCGTCGAGTCGATCCGTGACGGTTTCGAATCCCACGATCGGGTCGGCCTCCGACAGGAGGAATGTGGCCCGATTGGGAAGGAACCCGTCACTTCCCGGACCGATCCCGACGGGGTAGACTGGATCGACGTCGTCTGTCGGTTGGGTGGAATCGTCTCTATCTGGAGATGCCATCAAAACCACCTCCGGGGCACGTGGGAGTGTCCTACGTACGGTGCCTGGTGTGGCATTGATTAAAGCCAACTTGCAATAGGTAAATATTTATTGTATTGATCGAACGGTCGTCCCACGCATCGAACGATCGGCACGATCGTTGCTGGACTCGTGCTTTTCGGCATGAATTGAGCGCCCGTCATACCATGGTCGGGACTTATGACCGGGTCTTCCGATAGCCATGCGCATGGAGTACGACGACTCTGACAAAGCACGGGAGATGGGTGAACGGGCCCGGGAATTCATCGACGAGCACGTCCTGCCGATCGAGCGAAAACACGTCGCCGACGGCACGAAGATCAAACGCGGCACGATCGAGGATCTCCAGGAGAAGGCCGCCGAGTGGGACCTCTATCAGCCCCAGATTCCGGAGAAATACGGCGGACAGGGGTTGAACTTCCGAGATATGCTACCGACTTTCGAACAGGCCGGTCGCAGCCTCATCGGCTCCCGAGTCTTCAGCGCAGGCGCGCCGAGCGAAGGAAACATCCGCACCTTCGAAAAGGCCGGCACCGAAGAGCAGAAAGAACGCTGGCTGCGACCGATGATCGAGGGCGACCTCAGGTCGGCCTTCTCGATGACGGAACCGATGCAGGGCGGCGGCTCCGACCCGAAGATGATCAAGACCGGCGCCGAGCGCCTCGGCAACGAATGGGTGATCAACGGCCACAAGTGGTGGACGTCGGCGGGGAGCGTCGCCGACTTCCTCCTCGTGATGGTGCGAACCGACAAGGACGCCCATCCCTACAACGGTTGTACCAATTTCATCGTCCCCACGGACAAGAAGGGCGTCGAGATCGTCCGACCGATCGACACGATCGGTGGGGAGGGCATCACCGAATACACCGGTGGCCATGCCGAGGTCAAATTCAAGAACGTGCGGGTGCCCGAGGAGAACATCCTTGGGGATCTCAACGGTGGGTTCCAGCTTTCGCAATACCGGCTTGGCGGCGGACGCCTCACGCACTGTATGCGGTACTCGGGGATGGCAGAACGGGCGCTCGACATCGCGAAGGCGTACCTCTCCGAACGCGTCGGGTTCGGCGAACGCCTCTCGAACAAGCAGGCGCTCCGACACCGTATCGCGGACGCCGAAACCGAACTCCACATGGCCCGGACCGGCATCCGTCACGCGGCCAAGCAGATCGCCGCCGGCAGGGAGGCCCGTATCGAGATTGCAATGGCAAAGACCTACACGGCCAACGTGGTCCAGGACGCCGTCGACCTCGCCGTCCAGTGTTGCGGCGCCAACGGGATCGGAAAAGACCTCCCCCTCGCGTACTTCTACGAGCGTGCCCGTGCCTTTCGAATTATCGACGGGGCCGACGAGGTTCACCGTCGATCGATCGCGCGCGACGCATTCGAGGACCTCGACGACGCGGAGATCGAACACGTCCTCACCTTCGACGAGGAGCTTCTGGACCCGGATCTGGCGTCCGATTCGACGACAGGCGACGACTGACCGACGTCAATTGGCCGGTTCGCTCCGCGGAACGTTTCGCGTCCCGCCGAGCGTGTAGACCCACAGAATTCCCAGCCCAAACAGGTAGGTAGCGACCACGGGAATGCCCACGAGGAACATCGTAAAGACGCCACGCGGCGAGCCGATCGCCCCGAGGGCGAGGACGGTGATCGCTACCTCCCGCCACCGCGTTCGCATTGTTCGGTAGGGAACGATGTTGCCACGGTGGAACATCACCATGGTGACGGGAATCATCGCGAGCAGGCCGACGCCGACGGTGGAAAAGAAGATCAGCCAGCCGAAGTTGTTGATCCGATAGGCGAGTATCATCTCCGCCCGCAGAACGTCGGCGGCGAGCCAGGAGATAACCGCAGGAGCCACGTAGATGAATCCAACGATGCTGCCAACGAGGATGCCGATAAGCATCGTTCCGCCCCACGCCAACAGCACGCGTCGATCGCCTCGCGCGAGTCCTCGTTCCTGGAGTGCCGGCCAGGCGTAGTACAGAAGTAACGGGACAACGGCAACGGCGCCGAAGATGACGGAGACCTTGATCTGGAAGATGAGGGCCTCGACGGGGTGCAGGGTGACGATCCCGACCTGACTCGCGGCGAACTGGTCCGGCATTCGACGCACGAACTGATCGTTGAGCCACCCGATCCCGCCGGCGTACAGCGCGAAAAAGGTCGCTGCCATGACCACCATCCCGAGGCCGACGAGCCTGAAGGACTTCGAAGTGAGACTGTCGAGGACGAACGCGATGTCGTATCCGTAGCCGCCGACGTCGTCTTCGTCGATCTCGTCCTCGGAGAAGGCATTCAGCACACCCGCACTCCGTCGGGCGAGGATCCCGCCTTCTTCTGTGTCACCCGCCCCGGCTTTCTCGTCGTCTCGATGGGCCGGCGGGAGCGACGCATCCACCGAGACATCGTCGCCGTCGTCGTCGTCAGCTTCGATTTCAGATTGGACCTCGTCGAACCGATCGAGAATGGCCGCGGCGAGTTCGGGATCGTCGTTGTCGATCGCTCGACTCGCGTTTTCGACGGCCTCGTCCTCGGACATTGCCACGAATGCGGCGCGAGGAGCCGCAGCAATCGCGTCCGCGTCGAGCTCTGTGAGGTCGATCGCCGAGGGATCGGGTACGGATTCGCCGACCGTTGGGGCGACACCGGCCTCCGGATCGAGTTCGTCGAAAACGATGTATCCCACCCCCACGATGGTGGCGAGCATCCCGGAGATCGCGCCGTATATCCCGATGACGACCGTCGACGAGAGCCCAATCTCTGAACCGAATCCATCGCCGGCAGCCAGAAGTCGGTAGTTACTGTCGATTGCCGCGAGGAGGTCGTTCGCGAATCCCACGCCGCCGCCAGTATAAAAGAGGTAGACGGCTGCGATTCCGACGAGGAACAGTCCGGCGAGAACGTTCCAGTGGGATGTGACCGTGTCGACGACGTCGATTTGGTCACTCGAACGCCTGGCCGTGACGACGAGTTTCGTGAGGTAAAGCGACGCGCCATAGAGCGTCACGAGCGGGACCGCCCACATGATCTGCGTGAACGGATCCGGCGGCGAAAACAGCGCCCCGAAGACGAACATCCCGACGATGGCGTACTTCCACCGGTCGCGGAAGGTTTCGTAGGGGACGATCTCCAGGTAGGCCAGCGAACTCATCACAAGTGGCAACTGGGCGGCGAGACCGAAGGAGAGCCCGAGGAGGAAGATGAACTGGGCCCACATGGAGATGGAGTACGTCGGCTGAAATCCGGCGCCGACGGCGTTACTCGCCAGGAATTCGAACATGATCGGAAAGAACAGACGATACGAGTACACGACGCCCCCCAGGAACAACAGCGTCGCCACAACGACGAATGCGGCGGCTTTCCACCGTGGAAGACCGGTCGGCCAGCGCCCGCGTTCCTTGAGCGAATCCCGCGAGTAATACAACAACACGGGGAGCGCGATGAGCATCCCGGCAACGAGGCCAATCTTGGCCTGGAGGAGGATGACCTCGAAGGGCGTGATCGCGACGACGACGATGTCGGGATGCGCGTTGAGGTCGGCCTTTAAAATCGTCCAGATGTAGGTCCGCAGCAGGCTGAACGTCCCGATGAAGCCAATGACGAAGACGATGAAAACCTTCTGGAGATGGGTCTGGGCTGCCGAAAGCATCGAGCCGAGATGTTCCCGTCCCTCTGCGACCGTCTTTGCGACATCGTCGTCGACCGCGCTAGACACGCTCCGAGGTAATCTACTCGCGACTATCAACCTTTTCCGTTCGGCGCGTCGTCTTGATGGGGGTGGAGTGGCTTCGCTGTTCGAACGTGACGGCGTTTCGGATCAGCTCTCCCGGACCCGATCGTCTCAGTACACGGCGTCGGCGATTTGGTCGTCGAGCGCCTCGAACTCTGAAAGATAGTCACGACGGTCGGACCGGAGTTCGCGCAACTTCCGTTCGTACTCGTTTACGTGATCGGACACCGCAAACGCGTCGATGTCCATCCCCGGAACGGATCGAGGAATCGTGAGTCCCGTCGCGTCGTCCTCGTGCCAGACCACGGATCCGCGTGCGATTTCACAGAGCAGTCGAACGGTATCCTCGACACCGATGTCTTTCGACGACGCGCCGAGACACCCGGTGTTGAGCACGAAACAGTCGACATCGAGCGCCTCGACGAGGTTTCGGAACCGGTTGCCCTCTTCGCCCTTCGAGCCCACGATGAAGGGGTTGGTGCCGACGACGCGGACCGATTCGCCGGCCCGGGAGGGATCGCCGGCACTCGTTTCGATGGATTCGCCGAGCATGAACGCGGCCGCGGCGGCTTCCGGCGCGAGTTTGGCGACGGGTGGCATCACGGGATTGCGCGTGATGAAGAACACCTGGTCGACCCGTTCGAGGTCGATGTCCTCGTCGGCGGACGGGAGGTGCTCGCGGCGAATGGATGCCCGTCCGTTCGTCGTGTACTCGTCGCTATTGAAGTCCACGCGACCGTCGTCGTCGACATCGACGTTTTCGAGCACGGCGGATTCGTGCGTCACGGCGGCATACATCGCGGGTTGTTCCTCCCGCTCGAGGCCTATCGTCTTGACGTACAGCCCGTTGCCCTCGCTACCCGCCACCGTCCCGTTCGGGAGCAGGGCACAGACGTCGTCCTGGAGCATTCGCGCCTCCTGGTCCCCGTCGAGCCACAGGCCGTGCGCGGTTAGCGTCGATTTCCCGGTCGCAGAAAGGCCGAGAAAGAGCTGTCCGACATCCCGGCGCTCGCCGTCAGTTCGATCGATCGTGACGCGCTTGCTCCCGGCGTGCAGCCCGAGTCCCCCGTCCTGTTTGACTCTGTACATGAACAGTCGGAGGAAGGATTTCTTGGCTTCGCCGGTGTAGTCGCTTCCGAGCACCGTCGTCAGGCCGGCATCTGGATCGACACGGATCGCCGTTTCGGCATACTCTGGCACCTGAATCGTGGTGAAATCCGGGTTCGACGTCGTCGCCGGTTCGAACAGGTTGGAGACAGCAAGTGCGATTCGACCGTACGCAACGGGGACGTAATACCGTCCGACGTAGGTCTGGTCGGGGTGGCGGCCGATCTGACGATCGATGCAAATCATCTCGTTATCGCGCGCGAACTCGAAGGCGGATTCAACGAGTGCGACGTCGCGATCGTCGAATTCGTCGTCGACCGCGTTCTTTGTCCGGTCGGCCTGGCGGGACCGGAATTCGCTCACGTAGGCCGGCGAGCCGAATTCGGTCGTTGTCTCGAGTTCGCGCGAGAACTCGCGAAGGAGTTCCCGCGACGGATTGTAACGCACGTGGTCGGCGTCCTCGGGTGCGGAAAGTGCGATCTCCGGCAGGGGGGACGTCGGCCCGATATCAGCCATTGTGCGGAAATCGTGAACTGGGTCATAGATAAACATGCACCGTTTAATTCTCAG
>JBKGZK010000090.1:0-7502 GCA_046545615.1 Natronomonas sp. | reverse complement strand
TACGTCGTGGACGATCTGGCAATCGTTCGATCGACGACCGGCGTCGACGGAACGGAGACAGTGGGACCGGAACCCGTCGACTCGTTTTCGCGAAATGGCTTACTCACACGATCAAGTGCGGACACGGAGATGACCGCCTCGCGGTCCTATGTGGAACTCCGGTCCGATTCGTCGCTCGAACAGGCCTGGATCGGGGGAAGTATCCCGATCGGGGCGAGTAAACTGACGATGGAGGCCTTCAAAAATCGGCTCGATCGGGAAGCGAACACGGGCGATATCTCCATCACGGTCGTGTTGAACGATCCCCGAATGGACGAAGAAAGCGAACTGGTCGACGAAATATACGGGGATCGAGACGATCTCCCCTTCGACGTCCAGATCTACGACGATCTCCATTGCGACGAGTTGAGAGAGACGTTACGGGCCGATTCGAGTTTCTTCCACTACATCGGACACATCGAACACGACGGCTTCCAGTGCAGCGACGGGACGTTCGACGCGTCGACGCTTGAATCGACAGGAGTGGATTCCTTCCTGTTGAACGCGTGCAACTCCTACGAACAGGGTATTCGACTCATCGAAGCGGGTGCCGTGGGTGGAATCGTCACCCTTAGTGAGATCATCAACACAGGAGCGATCCAGATCGGTGAAACGATAGCTCGGCTGTTGAACAGCGGGTATCCACTCCGTGCCGCACTCTCCATTGCTCGCGAAGAGAGCCTCATTGGCGGACAGTATATTGTGGTGGGTGACGGTGGAATGACCGTCACACAGGCGCCCAGTCGAACCCCTAACCTGCTGGATATTTCCGTGGAACCGGACGTATATAACGTCGATATTTATACATATGCGACCGATGGGGCAGGACTCGGTAGCGTATACAAACCGCACATCGCCGGTAATGACGAATACTATTTGAGTTCTGGAAAAATTGGCGAGTTCCACGTATCAAAAGAGGAGTTATCCGCCTTCCTTGAACTCGAAAACGTTCCCGTTCGAAACGATGGCGACCTTCACTGGAGCAAATTCCTCGATCTCGATAATATAGTGTGATTTTGACAGTCCGATCAATTTTATTCGCATAAGCGTACGTGCCCACTCTGACAGATAAAAGTAGCATAGAAAATGTTATAAATTCGATATTACTCGCAATTATGGTATAAAGTCCAGTTTATTGTCACTAAAGTGTTCGCATTTATCGAGAAAACGTCGGAGCTATCGCTCGAAATTATGTAATGGTCGACCCGTTTCCGGCTGCGACAGTTCCGGCCTGCGAGAGCAGGAGCATCATAGTGAACAGTACGCCCATCATTCGCGGGTGTTCCTTCAGGAACGCCACTGGTTTCGTATCGGACATGATACGGGAGAATAGTTAGCGCGCATCAATTTGAATTTTCCTGATATTTTCTTATATGATATTAGTTGGATTAAAGGGGGAATTTACTGTTATTTTGGAGGTGTTTACCGAAACTGGTCAGTTCCACCATCGCTGAGAAAATTCTAAGCCTCGACAGCAAACCGTGCTCGGTGTGCCTCCATCTATCCGAGATGTCGCTGCGTCACTCGATTAAGCCGACCACAATCGTTATTGGAACAGGCGCTGAACCGAGGGTCACCGTATCGACAACGACTGTCACACGTGGGATGTATGCGAAAACCCAGCACATGACTCAGGAAAATCAACGACGATACCTTGCCACCGCTTTATCCACACCGGGCAGGGACGGCACCCGAGCGGCGGCTTCCAGCTACAAACGGCGGTGCGAACCGCGGTCCGGAGTTAGCCAGTTCAGCGATCGCGAACTCCGCTGGCACAACGGTCACGGATGGGGGAAAACCCCATGAAAGCCACCGGAATACCCGGGATCGAAGACTCGGAGGTGCTCGCGCGGTCGGATCTCCAGGGCAGCAACCGGGCGACCATTGAAACGCCTCCGATCCTCCGCGGGGAACTCTCGGGGTCCTCTGAAAGCGCGCTGATCGAGGTTCCGATGGTGACCACCGACCAATCTCAGTCAGTGGAAATTCTCCACGTCGACGACGAACCGAGTTTCACCGATCTAGCGAAAACGTACCTCGAGCGAGTCGACGAACACTTTTCTGTGACCAGAGTCTCGACAACCGTTGAAGCCCTGAACCAACTGGAGGACGCCGATTTCGACTGTATTATCAGCGACTACGACATGCCGACCACGAACGGTATCGAATTCCTTGAGATCGTTCGCACGCAATATCCGGATCTCCCGTTTATCCTCTACACCGGTAAGGGTTCAGAAGAGGTGGCGAGCGAAGCCATCGCGGCAGGCGTCACTGACTATATGCAGAAAGGATCTGGAACCGAACAATACGAGGTGCTGGCTAACCGCGTTCGAAACGCTGTCGAAAAATATCGCGCGCAGGAGAAATTCTGGGACGCACTCACCTGGTATCAACGCCTCGTCGAGCAGGACCTGACGGGCGTCTTCATTATCCAGGACGAGGAGTTCGTGTACGTGAATGAACGATTCGCCGATACCTTCGGGTATGACCAGTCAGACCTGATCGGCACCTCCCCGCTTTTGATTGCCGCTAGCCCGGACGACGCGGATGTCCTGAACAACGTGATGGACCCGACATATTGCGACGAAGACACGTATCGGTCGGCGTTCACCGCGACTCGGTCGGACGGGAGCAAGGTCCAAGTCGAAATTCATGGTGGCTCGATCCAGTACGACGGTGAACCCGGATGTATCGGCGTAATCTGGGATCACCGGGAGTGACAATCCGACACGGGTCTCTATAGAACTAACTTTTCTGAAAGTTGAATACTCAGAGAGTCGTAATGTGCGGTGCTTCGCGGGTGACGTCAACAACACCAGTCATCACCACAGCCGAAATTTCGGTTCTATCGATACGACTGTTGAAGTCAATGTCCATATATCCGGGGAAAGATACATAGGAGTGGATATCACCGATGTAACACATGCCACGTTGCCGTAATTGCGACTCCTTCGTTACAGAAGACTACGTACGGGTATTTGCCCCAGATGGAATGTCTAACGTTAGAGTCTGTCCGAATTGCGAGGACAAACTTCGGGATGGGGCCGACGTCAGGGAAGCACGTTCTACTAGGCAGAACTAGCGATCGGTAGGAGTGGGACGAGGTTACTCTTCGGTTTGTAGATATCGTTCGCCCCGTTCGGAGAGTCCACAGACGACGCCGTCAGTTCCTCGATCGACGAACCCGGATTCCGAGAGTACCTCGAGACGGCGTTCCACGTACCCGGGAGCCATACCCGACCGATTGGCGACGATCGCGGCGTATTCTGGGGAATGATCCTCGAGACAGCGGAGAATCCGCTGGTCACCGGGGTGCATCCATTCGAGTGCAGTCGACATCGACACTGGCCTCCCCCCGTGTTTGGGGTTTGATAACATATAACACTGTCGGTGGTTTTAATCGACGAACCTGTTTGGACGAAAATACGGACCGGTCACGGTCCTCGGCCAACTCGGGACTAAGGTCAGTTCTCAGGAACGTCCGTGGGGACGCACCGGATCGAGTTCGCGGATGGTTTCCGCGACCCGTCCTTCCCTGACGGTCGTGGCCCGAGTCGGTGCCTCGGTTCCCTCGAGCGCGAGGAGCCGATCGCTCGCGTTCGCCAGAGTGGCGTTGGTCTCGTCGACAGCCGACGTAATCACCGTCGCGTCGGCCTCGGCAATCAGGGTCTCTGCGGCAGACCTTAGTTTCTCGTCGATCGGTTCGAACGGTGGGGCGACGACGACGTCCGTGGCGATGCCCCGTGCCGTCGAGATCGCGACGTCGCCTGCCGGGAGGATTCCCGCGGTCACCTCGATCCCGTCGTCGACGAGTCGTCCGATGGTTCGCGCGGCACGCTCGCCACTCCCGATCACGTGGACGCGGCTATCGCCGGGCGGGACGTCCGAAAGCGGCGTCACGATCGGCGTCCCCGTCGTTGGATCCGTCGTCACCGCAGTCCGGACGCCGAACGCCGATTCGAGCCGTCCGGCCTCCAGTACCGACGACGGCGGCCCGACGTCGAGCAATTCACCGTGTGCCAAAAGCGCCACCGTGTCGCAATATCGCGCCGCCAGGTTGAGATCGTGGATCGCAGCAACGATCGCCTTTCCCTCCGCCGCCAGATCGCGGGCCATCGATAGCGTGGCAACCTGGTGATTAATGTCGAGGTTCGCGGTCGGTTCGTCGAGCAACAGGATTGGCGTCTCCTGGGCGAGCGCCCGGGCAAACATGACTCGCTGTTTTTGTCCGCCGCTGAGTTCACCCATCGGTCGTTCGGCAAACTGCGCGGTCTCGGATCGTTCGAGGGCATCGTCAACGGCCGCGCGGTCGGCGGCCGTCACGGTGGAAAACCGCGATAGGTGGGGTGTTCGTCCCATCGCGACCACATCGCGGACGTCGAAGTCGAAGGCCACGGTTGCCTCCTGGGGGACGGTCGCCACGAGGCGGCCGGTCTCGGCCGCCGACAGCGTTTCGACGTCTCGACCGCCGATGCGAACCGTCCCCGTATCCGGCGAAAGCACGCCGTTGATCGTTCGCAGCAGGGTGGTCTTTCCGGCACCGTTCGGGCCCACGAGCGCGAGAATTTCGCCCTCGTCGACGGTCACCGAGACGTCCTCGAAAACCGTCATTTCGCCGAAGGACACACTGAGGGATTCCACGTCGATCATAGCGCGTGCACCTCGCGTCGCCGCAGTAAGTACAGAAAGAACGGCGCACCGATGGCCGCGGTTATGATCCCGACGGGCATCTCCGCTGGCCCCATCCGGGCCACGGTGTCGGTGGCCACGAGGAAAATTGCCCCCGCCAGCGCGCTCGTGGGCAACAAGATTCGGTGGTCGGGCCCGACCACGAGTCGCATCATGTGGGGAACGATGAGCCCCACGAAACCGATGACGCCGGAGACGGCAACTGCTGCCGCGGTGACCACGCTGGAGCCGGCCAGAAGAATGCGCTTGGTCCGTTCGACCTCGATGCCGAGTGTGTGGGCGTCCTCCTCGCCGAGCATGAGCACGTTAAGGTCGCGGGCGTACGCGAGGAGAATAATAAATAGGACTACCACGACGGGAAGCGATACCCTGACCTTCCCCCACGTGCTCGCGTGGAGATGTCCCATCAACCAGTAGACAGCCTGGGCCAGGTTGTCGTCCGCATCCAGCATGAGGTACGAAATGACCGCACCCAGAAACGTCTGGATCGCAATACCGGCGAGTAACAGCGTCGTGACTGGGGTCCGGCCGCCCTCAGTGGCGATGAGGTAGACCGCGAAGCCAGCCAACAGGGCACCGGTGAAGGCAAACACTGAGAGTCCATACGCAAACGAGATTGGGAAGACGATGAACGCGACGGCACCAACTGCGGCACCCGTGGACACCCCTATGATTGACGGATCAGCCATGGGATTCCGGAAGAACCCCTGCATGACCGTTCCAGCGGTGGCCAACGCGAAGCCGACGATTGCACCCAGGATGATTCGGGGGAGTCGAATCGTCCGGACGATAGTCTCCGATGTCGACGACACCGCGAGGTCGAAGGGGCGAATCCAGACCACTCCGCTTTCTATCGTCGGCACCACGATGCCGTTGGCCATCGCCGCAAACACGGCACGGGGGCCGATGTCCGCAGGGCCGACGGTCGCACTCGCAAGTATGACGAAGAAAAGCACCCCAACGAGTCCGACGGCGTAGGTGACCGTTCGACGAAGCACGTATCCAAATCAGATTGGTTTAGATAAGTATTTATTGGGAACGGCCACGTGGACACCGTATGTCGACTCCCTTCCGGATCGTGCTCGTTTCACTCCTCGCGATCGGTGTCCTCGTCGGTGGCGGTGCCGTTCCGGCCGCCGCAAGCCACAACGACAGTGCATGTTCGTTTCCTATCGAAGAAACCGACGCCACGGGTACGAACGTAACCATCGAGGAGCCTCCCGAGGAAATCGTGGTCCTAGATGCTGCCTCTGCCCAGACCATCTGGGAAATCGGTGCCGAGGACCGGGTGACCGGAATGCCAGTTCGTGAGTACACCGCCTATCTCGAGGGATCGGAGGACCGCACCGACGTGTTAACCGCGGAGGGAACGAACGTCGAGGTCGAGACTGTCGCAGCGCTCGAGCCTGACCTCGTGATCGCGCCGAATCCCGACTTCATTCCCGAGGAAACGACCGAACAGCTTCGGAACGCTGGCATGACCGTCATCCAGCTAGAATTCGAGGAATCTTTCGAAGACATCTACGCCAAGACGCTTTTAATAGGGCATATCGTCGGCGAGTGCGAGGCGGCCGACCGGACTGCAACCGAGACTCGCGAGGAGGTCGAGATGATCCGCGATGCCGTAAACGATCGGGATCGACCACGGGCTCTGTATTACTTCCACGAATTCACGGCGGGATCGGGTACGTTCATCGCGGACATAATTGAAACTGCGGGTGCCGAAAACGCAGCGAGCGAGGCGGGGATTGACGGATTCATGCCGATCCAGTCGGAAACCATCGTGGATACGGATCCGGACTGGATCGTCCATCCAACCACGGAGGGCGCCTTCGATCCCGATGCAGAACCATTCCCCAAACTGAATGCCGTTCAGGAGGAACAAATCGTCGCCGTCGACGAGGATCTAATCGGACAGGCCGGACCCCGCGTGGTCGTACCCCTTCGAACCATGGCCGAGGCGTTCCATCCTGACGCCTTCGAATCGACGCCGGAGCCGACCCCAGAGCCGACTCCCGAGCCGACGCCAACGCCGACACCGGAACCCGAAGACCAGGACGGTCTGGGCGTGATCGTCGCACTCGCCGCTCTCAGTGGCGTACTGGTCTGGCGTCGAGTGCTGTAGGCAGTCGGTCGGCGTTCGAATGCCTACGGTCGCGGACAGGGTAGCGTCAGCTGGGGTTATCGCCCCCTTTTTAGCCCGTGGCCGCTCACGACTGGTATGGTCGAGAACGTCATCTGGCCCGCCTATCTCGACGCGGAGTGCACCCGGAGCGAGGGCAGACGCGTCCCGCAGGATCTCGCGGTGCCTGAGCCCACGGCCGACGAGATTGCACGGGCCGTCCAGCAGGTCGGCTACGACGCGGTCATCGAACGCGATCAGAGCTACCCCAGGGAGTACGAAACACGTGGGCGCGTGCTCGTGAAGGGAGCCGACGACGCGAGTAAATCCGACCTGCTCGGGGCCGTGGCGGCCTACGTGTCGGCACTCCGAGAATGAAACGCATCGGGGAAGTGGTACGGATCGCACAGGGGCTGGCCGTGGTCCGCAGTCTGGACGATGAATATCCCGACATCGGCACGCCACTCGTAGACCAGAATCTCGACGACGTCGGCCGAGTTGTCGACGTCTTCGGACCGGTCGAGCGGCCCTTCGTCGCTGTCTCACCATCGGACGAGATCACGCTCCCGACGCTGTTGGGCGAGAAGCTCTATACCCGGTAGGTGTCGCTTTCGAACAAACCATCGGGAATACAGACATCGACGGTCTAAGG
>JBKGZK010000089.1:0-7709 GCA_046545615.1 Natronomonas sp. | reverse complement strand
TTAAATATGAGTCATATTACCACCTGCTGAAAACGAAGCACAGAGGACGGCAGAACGAAGCACAGAGGACGGTAAAAAGATCGACGCGTATTGACGGGGTCGGTCGAGATGCTTACCGAATGATAATTCAGGCTTTCGCCGTATCGATCCCGTTGATTCGAACGAATCCGTACCCGCATTCGGAACATCGCCACTTGACCTTCGTTCCGAGGTGCAGTCTCGTGCTTGCTGCCCGGTAAAACTCCGTCGCCCCGCATTCCGGACAGTCGCGTTCCATAGAGAGACCCATAGGGGAGATATCGGGGGCGAACAGTAGTAGTTTACTGAATACACCGGGGTACGAGGACGATTGATACACCACTATATGGGATATCAAACGACAAATCGTCACCAAACCCCGCACCAGAATCGAGGGCAATCCAACGGCGTTCAGAATCGATCCCCGATCATAATGAGAGAGATATCGCTTGCGTCAGATCGGAGCATCCTTCGAACAGGGGGCCCAATTCAACGCTGGCTACCGAACGACGTCGGTGAACCGGCGAAGCTGGGTGCGCTGGTCCCGCGCCGTGAACCTGACGACCAGATTCTCGACGCCGGCTGCCGTGTACGCCTCGAGCGTCTCCGCCAGATCCGCCGCGGAGCCGAACGCACCGCGATCGCGAACCTCTTCGTCGGAGAGCCGATCCCAGGCCGGGTAGTATCGATCGTAGAACTCGCGTGCCTCCTCGATGGCTGCAGTTTCGTCATCGTCGATCACCGCATCGAGGTAGAAAGCAGGGTCGAACGAATCCGGGTCGCGGCCGGCCGCAGTCAGGTTCGAATGGATCCGATCCAACGACGTAGCGTACGTGTCCGGAGAGAGGCCAATTGGGAGCCAGCCATCGCCGTAGGCAACAAGTCGTTCCCGGATCGATGTGGGGAACCCATCCGAGGGATCGAACGCAGCCGTAGGGATGTAGATCGGGGGTTTGCGGGCCGGGGAGAAGCCGATACTGGCAGCATCGAGCTGGAAGAACTCGCCGTCGAAATTGACGGGGTCGCCCTCCCACAGTCGGGTTACCACGTCGAGGAGTTCGTCCATTCTGGCCCCCCGAGTTCCGAAGTCGTGGTCGAGGTTCCGGTACTCTGCCTCCACGTCCGGACCGATGCCGACGCCTATACCCAGTCCGAGTCGGCCGCCGCTTAACTGGTCCACAGTCGCGGTGAGATGGGCAACGTGGACCGGATTGCGTAGCGTGGGGAGATACACCGCGGTCCCGAGATCGACGGCGTCGGTCGCCATCGCCACTGCAGCCAGCGTCGAGAGTGGTTCGAGTCGAGGTTTTGCGAGGACGCTATCGCCGACCCACACGCTGTCGAAATTCATCGATTCCGCGCGTCGGGCGAGTCCGACCACGTCAGATTCGACCTTCGACGTCAGTGTCGATTCGTCGTCACTCGTCAGGACGATCCCACGCGTCGGCAGAAGGTATCCGTATTTCGTCATACTGATCCATTTCTCGACTCGATCAAATAAAAGTCATCGGGCCCAAGGATTACCGAAGAGATCGGTCATTTCCCGGAGTATTCCTGTTGACGTTCACGGGACTCGAGAGCCTGATCGTCGCACCTGATTCGGACCACCAATCGAAAACATCCACCGCTTCGTTTACCCTGGCTTCGCACCGATACCGCGTTCGACTGTCTCGAGTGCGAAGGAGCCCTCCTGGACGGGGATACCCTCGTACGGGTCGGAATCAAGCAAAAGTGAGCCGTCGAGATCTGCAAAATCGAGGAGTGGCAGCAACTGAGCGCCACCGGCGATCGATGCGTTCGATTCGAGCATGCAGCCGCACATGACCTCCAGGTTGTGCGCACGAGCAGTATTAATCAACTCGAGAGCCGGCGTGATACCGCCGGTTTTCATGAGCTTCAGATTGGCAACGTCGCATCGATCCGCAATATCGGGAACGTCGGGAGCGGTGAGACACGATTCATCGGCGGCGATCGGGAGCGGGGACCGCTCGTAGACGTATCGCAATCCATCGGCATCGTCTGCGGGCACGGGCTGTTCGACGAACTCGACGTCGAACGACGAAAGGGCCTCGATCTTGCGGACGGCTTCCTTCGGGGTCCACGCTTCGTTCGCATCCACCCGGATCCGTGCTTCGTCCACTCCCTCGCGAACGTTCTCGACGATTTCCAGATCTTGAAGGGTTCCGAGCTTGAGTTTCACAATCGGAAATCCGTGATCTACGGCCGTTCGAGCACGACGTTTCATTGACTCGGGGTCGTCGATCCCAATCGTGTACGAGGTTGGGACCGTACACTCCGGCGAAAGACCGAGCAACTGATACACCGGTCGATCGGTGCACTTGCCCGCCAGATCCCAGAGGGCGATATCGATGGCCGCACGGGCGGCAGCATTTCCCCGGACTCGTTCGAGCATCCGATCTGCGATCTGCTTTCGTGCGAAGGGATCGCCAACCTCGGCCACGACATCGAGTAGATCCGGAAGAACTGCCTCGACTGTGGCGATTGTCTCGCCATACCGTGGCGAGGGGGCGGCCGCGCCGTATCCCGTTTCTCCGTCATACGAAATGGAGACCACGACGTTTTCTGTCGTCGTGGTCGTTCCACGGGCGATCGTAAACGGCGTCGAAAGCGGCAGTTCGACCGTCTCGGAGTCGAATGTAAGCTCGGCTGTCATCGTATTTGCTCCACGAGTGTGTCAGCTCCCTGGCGAACCGGGTCGACGGCTGGCACGCCGAGGCGATTCGCGTATCGATCGAGGGCTTCCGATGCCGCTGAGTCGTCCATGCCGGCGGTGTTCAACGACCCGCCAATAAGCTCGGTGGATGCGACGGGGTTGGCGAGCGTTTCATACAGGGACGCGACCCGTTCGACGGGCGGAATTTCGAAGGATTCGTAGCCGTGGATGCGTTCGCGGCCGGCCTGGTGACACATCACGAGATAATTCGGCATCGCGCCGTGGAGGATTCCGCACGTCACGGCCGAGTAGGCCGGGTGGACGATACTGCCCTGGCCCTCGACGAAGAGATAGTCGAACTCGTCGGCCTGTTCGACCAACATCCGCTCAACCGCCCCGTTCGTGAAGTCGCTGATGGTTCGATCGATCGCGATCCCCCAGCCGGCGATCGCGAGCCCGGTCTGTCCCGTCGGGACGAACCCGGCGTCCATGTCAGCGTTACGGGCTGCCTCGACGAGTTCCACCGTCGTCGTCATCTTGCCCGTCGAGCAGTCCGTTCCGACGGTGAGAACGATCTCGCAATCGAGTTGGCGCGCGATCCCATCGGCGACGGTGAGATCCGACGGCGGATTCCTGAGGTCTCGTAACTCGACGTCGTATTCGGAAGCCAGGTCGACGAATTCCGGATCATCCCCGAGAAAATAGTGGAGACCCGCGATGACGTCCGCGCCCGATTCGATCGCCCGCCGGACGTCCGGCCGCCAGGTCTCGTCGAACCCCCCACCGATAGGGGCAATCCCGATCACGAGGGCGTCGAAGTCAGGCGCTTCGGTGGCATCCTCAACGATCGGAACGTCGACGTCGAGGTTGGGTAGGTAATCCGAAACGGTGGTCCCCGCTCGACTGCGATCGAGTATCGCGACCACGTCCTGGTCTCCGTACCGAAGGATCCCGATCGCGGTCTTTGCCCGATCGGGGAACTGTTCGTGTGCGAGAATGGCCACGCGCATACCGGTCACAGGCGAGCAGATCCTTTAAGGATTGGTGCCAATCAATCCCACCCGACGGGCTTACAGTCCAAAGAGTCGAACCGTCCAAAAATCCTCGAATGCGTCATCGAGGGCGTCTTCGGGATCTCCAGTCGCGTCGACGGCTGCGGTTGCTGCCGGACGACCGTCGAACGCTTCGACGAGGCGTCGATCGCCGACCACGTAGAGCGGGTCGGGGGTATCCTCCAGTGCGTCCACACAGGCTTCGATATGTTCGTCGATCTGTTCCTCCCGGAGGCGTTCGAATCTGGCCTGCGAGAATCCACCCTTCGAATGCCGGCCCATCACCTCGCTTTCGATCCCCTGAAATTCGACCCGTTGGTCATCCTCGTAGATTCCGAGCGCGAACACGTCCGCGCGAACGAGCGCGAGCGTGTGCCGACCCGTCGGTTGGAGCCACGAACGGTCGATGCGAGGCGTCGACCCCCACTCGTAGAACGGATCGGGTGCGACGGGTACCCGGAGGGCCGTTGCGAGCATCCCGGCGTCGTCCGCGTACACGAGACACGGTCGGGCCCTGGAAACGAGTTCGCTTCGCTCCCCGAGCAGTTCGCGAAGCCCATCGGATAGTTTTTCGTCCACGTACGCAGAGCAGATACTCTCGGGTACTCCCTGGAACGACGACAGACGATCGATGACCTCGTCTAGTCGACGGCCCCGGAGGGACTCCTCGTGACGGAAACCCACCACGACGTCGCGACGCTCGGATCCTTCGAGTTGCCCCTCGAGGTCGGCAATACGATCCTCGAGGCGATTGATACGTTCTTCGGCGGACTGCCTCGCGCTGACGGCGTCTGCTCGGCGTTCCCCCTCGGCTTCGAGGCGCGCCTTGAGGCCGTCGCGTTCGGATTCGAGTTCCGCGATCCGATCCTTCAGCGCGGTGCGTCCCAGAAGATCGTCGAGCATCGACTGAGGATCGAGCGCCCCTCCCTAAAAGCCGACGGGGTCGTCTCCGGGATATCGGTCCCCGCCTTGCTCGTCGCTATCGTCACGCCAGTCGGCAAAGTCACGGGCGAGGCCGTCGAGGCGGCCTTCAGCAACGCCGAGTAACTGTGCTGCTCGATCGGCTTTCGCCAGTAGTACCTCCTCGAGCGCAGGTGGGTTGTCGACGCCAGTCGCAGCGAGCGTCGATTCCGGGAGTGCAAGCGTTTGACCGGGTACGCCCGCCGCTCCGTGGACTGGAACGTGCGACGAGCCGATTTTCATCACCAGGGGATACTCCGTCCTGTCCTCGGTCTCGTAGAGCTGTTCGTTGACCTGCTCGTGTTCTTCGCGGTGCATCACGGCGTGTTCGCCTTCGTGGGGCGTGATGTAGAGCCGTCCGAGGTAATACCCGTTCGAGAACTGTTCGAACATGCGGCTAAAATCATGTTAGTGAGTACCATCCTTAAACCTTGCCCGGAGGGTTTTTCTGGTCGCGCAAACAGCGAAAATCGACAGACGTTACCGGTCGGCGCTTCGGCACCGGAGCGAGGCTAGTCGTCTGCCGCGACGGTCTCGAGCAGTTCGTCTGGATCGACTGGCTCGAATCGGACCACGGCATCGAAGAATTCAAGCGGGAAACGGTCTTCCGAGACGATCCCACGTGCGGGTCTGTCTGCGAGATGTCTTTCGACGAATCGCGTGGCGACGAGCGTGGTCCGACCGTTCCCCCGCTCCAGTTCGGACTGAGCGGTTTCGAGCAACAACCCGGCCGTAAACACGTCGAAGACGTAATGAGCCAGCCGCTTTGCTGCGAGCTGGGTGTAGTCGTCGTCAGCCTCTGCAAGGGTGAGGAGCGCGTCAGTCAGTTGCTGGTATTCAGTTTCGAGAATGGTCGCGGGTTCCGCGAGTGCCGGGTGCGAAATAGCATCGAGTCGCGCGTCCATGGTTTCGGCGAACGGTTCGTAGGCGTCCTCGCGCTCGAGCGCGCGGAGAACGTCGAGCGAGAGGATGTTCTCGGTGCCCTCCCAGATTGGAAGGACCTGTGCGTCCCGGAGCAACCGATGCGTCACGAACTCGCGCACGTAGCCGTTGCCACCCTGTATCTCCATGGCATACGACGCGGTGTCGATCGCCATGCGGGCCGTGCGAAGCTTGGCAATCGGAATCAACAATCGCATCAGCCGGTAGGCGAACTCGTCCTCCTCGCCCGCCCGTTCCGCACGCTCGCGTTCCGAAAAGAGCCGGCCGGCTTCAAACGTGAAGGCCGTCGCTGCCTCGTGATCGACGGTCATGTCCACGAGGTCTTCTCGCATCAGGGGGAATTCGTCGATCGTTTGGCCGAATGCGTCCCTGTTTGCGGCCCGGATCTTGCTTTCGAGGAGGGCGCGACCCATGAGCCCGCACGCGGCGGCGGCGTTCGACAGCCGTTCGAGGTTGAGCATCTCCGCCATCTGCTTGAAGCCGTCTTCCTCGTCACCGACGAGGATCGCCTTCGTGTCCTCGAACTCCACCTCGCCAGTCGGCACCGCCGTCGTGCCGAGTTTGTCCTTGAGCCGGCGATAGAGCTGATCGTTGAGTGCCTCTGCCGGTGGTGGGCCATCGAAGGACGTACGCGTCCCCTTGTCCAGGACGCCACCCGCAGGATCGCCGTGGGGGACGAGAAACATCGATAGCCCATCGGTCCCGTCGGGTGCGTCCTCGGTTCGCGCAAGCGCGAGCGTTCCTTCGCCGTCGATGTTCGAACAGAACCACTTTTCACCGGTGAGCCGCCAGTACCCGGATTCTTCGTCGTAGATCGCGATCGTTTCGTTCGCCCCGACGTCGCTGCCACCCTGCTCTTCGGTGAGGAACATCGCACCTTCGATGACGTCCTCGTACTCCCGGCTGACGAGTCCCTGGTAGTAGTCCTCGAGCGGACCGTCGTCGAACTTTTCGAGGACCAGCGCCGCACCGGCCGTCATCGCGACCGGGCACGCGAACCCGCCGCTTTCGGCGTACGTCAGGAGATGCAACATCCCGAGGTAGTGGGTGAAGGGCATCGGTTCCGACCGTCCCGGCGGGGCCTCGAATACGTCCGCGACGATGCCCGATTCGTAGACCTGTTCTTCGTTTTCGAACTGTTCTGCGGGATATCGGACGAAATTCTGTACGTCCCCGAAGCGGTCGTAGGTTTCGAGTTCCGGGCCGTGCTCGTCGATGTAGTCGGCGTTGTTCGCGACCGTGTAGCCGATTAACTCACCGAAGGCCGACAGTCTGGGCTTCGCCCATTCGAACTCCGCATCCGTGGAGACGCGCCGCAGTTCGCGCTGGAGCGTCCGATCGAATTCCCAGTAGTTCACGTGGCGGCCCTCCTCGAACTCGTCGTACTCGATTCTCCCGGTCATGTTCTCTCATTGGACATCCGTAATAAAAAATCCCCCAGTGTATCCGATTCCGGTCGACTATTTCCAGATTGAACTACAATTAGAGACAGAATGTTACTAAATCTCCGTCATATAACGGGTCTTGTGGCCGCCGCCGTCGATATCTGAGGAGCCCCAAAGATTCCGGATCGCGGAAATCCTCAGGGAATCCGGAGCAGGGAAGACCCCATAGAATCAGGACCGGAGTCCCCTGATCAGGCGTTTGTGCGCAGTATTATACCACATCGGTGCCAAGACAAACGGGTGATGACCGCAACAATGTTCCTCGAGGCCCCGATGGATGGCGAGAGTGCGATAGAGTGCAGTCACGTCAAAATATTCGGGAATTGTGTGATTGCGTCGGCCGGCGACGGCGATAGAGAATTCGTCGTTCCACTCTCGAACGTGACCGGAATGTCGGGCGTCGAGATCGACCGAGACATCGAAGAGATCGAGTTCTCGGGCGGACGCGCAACCGACGTAGTCACGACGCTTTCCTGAGGACTAGAGCACCACGAATCCACCGTTTCCGGGAAGCGACGACTGCAGCTGGGAAAGTGAAAACGATAGGAGGAAATCGTATTAGCCGCACTTGCAACCGACTACACTCCAACCGACGGGTTCGACCGGAAGGAGGGTTTT
>JBKGZK010000088.1:0-7744 GCA_046545615.1 Natronomonas sp. | reverse complement strand
GGCCTCCGACTCGTGAAACGATCGATCAACCAGGACGACCCAGGGACGTATCACTTCTTTTTCGCGGACGCGGAGGGGAACCCAGGGACGAGCATGACGTTCTTCCCGTGGGAGGATCCACCTCGGGGGAAGGTCGGATCGGGACAGGTCTCTCGGACTGCATTTCGTGTCCCCGAGGGCAGCCTCGACGAGTGGGAGAAACGCTTCGACGAGTACGACGTGTCCTACGACGATCGAATCGAACGATTCGGAGAGACCGTTCTCCCGTTTCGCGATCCTGATGGTCTTCCGGTAGAACTGGTGGAAGTTGAGATCTCGGATGACGACCCGACCGCCCCCTGGACCGCGTTCGTCCCGGAATCGATGGCCATCCGGGGGTTCCACTCGGTGACGTTGTGGCTTGCCGATCCCACACCAACCGAAGAATTGCTCGAAACGATGGGCCTCGAACGGGTCGGCTCCGAACAGTCGGACGGTGACGCTCCCGACGACGACCGGACCCGGTTCGCCGCGTCCGGTCCGGTCGGTAGATTCGTCGACGTTCTCCCGACGATCGAAGCCGGCCGTCAGGGAGCCGGTACGGTCCACCACGTTGCGTTCCAGACGCCGACCGACGTCGACCAGGAGGCGATGCGCGAGGCTGTCCAGTCGAAGGGTCTTCGTCCCACTCAACAGATCGATCGCCACTGGTTCCGGTCGGTCTACTTCCGCGAATTCGGAAACGTGCTGTTCGAACTCGCGACGAACGGACCGGGGTATGCGAGCGACGAACCGGTCGATGATCTGGGTGGTCGGCTCGTCCTGCCCGGCGAGTTCGAGGCCCGTCGTGAGGAGATCGAAACAAATCTCGCGGACGTGTCGATTCCGCAACCACCGAAGCTCGAATCCGGGAACTAGCCGGTACAGGACGTAGTGGCGATTTCTTCATCAAACTCAAGAAGTAATACGCCTCCCAGACCGACTGTCAGTCACTCCCTCTGGATTCCAGTTCGACGAACAGGTCCCCCGGCGGTTGTCGAACCCCGGGAGTCGGCACGCGAGTGCGTTTGTGTGCGTGCTGGAGGAATTCGTGAGCGTACTGGCCGATGAAATTCGGATCGAGACCGAGACTGTCGGCGGTCCCCTCAATGCCAAGATCGTTGTCGACCAGGTTGTGTAATATTAGATCCAGCAGACCGTAAGGTGCCCCCAGATCTGATTCATCAGTTTGACCCGCCCAGAAGCCAGCTGTTGGTGCCTTTTCGATGATCGTGGGCGCGATGTCGAGGTATCCTGCAAGCGCTCGCACCTCCGTTTTGTACAGGCCGACAATCGGACGCAAGTCTGCCGCCCCGTCGCCGTATTTCGTAAAGTACCCGAGCAGGAATTCGGTCCGATTCGACGTTCCACACACCAGCCCGCCGATTCGATTTGCCACGTAGTATGCGATCACCATCCGCAACCGGGCTACTACATTGCCGGCGGCATGGCGATCGGCTTCCCCATCCAATGAGGGCGCGACGTCGTCCTCGAAAGCGCGAACGATCGGCCGCATCTGGATCGTGATGGGGGCGAGATTCAAATTTCGAGCGATCTTCTCGGCGTCTCGAGCATCCCGAGCATCCGTGATGTTGCAGGGTAACACAAGGGCAGAAACACGGTCAGCGCCAAGGGCCTCGACACAGAGCGTCGCCGTAACTGTAGAATCGATGCCGCCGCTCATGCACACCACGACGCCACTGGCATCCGCCGCGTCGACCCGATTGTGGATGAAGGCTGTAAGGGTCGTACGGAGGTCGCTAAGGTCTGCCTCGTCGGTCAGGAATGCCGCGTCAGGGAGTCCCTCGACGTCAGCGATCACTGGCGATCCTCCCGGTCGCGTATCGTGTCGATAGATTCTACGCTTCTGCAGATTGTACATCGAGTCACAACGATGGATGGGAATCCCACAGTTTTCACGACTAAAATTGGCAGTTTGGGATAGAAAAGCGTTTCTTCAGTCGTATTCGAACACCTTTACCAATATAATGATTACAATTGTGTCTTATAGTAGGAATTTATGATATATGTGTGACAATTCAAAACTGGGAAGCGGTGGATACAGCGTCTCGTATCGCCGCTGATTCAGCAATTTTGTGCGATCTTCTTTTAGTTATGTTCCCAAACCAGTAGTTGGCAATATGACTCGCATTTATATGTCAAGACGAATAAATTATCTCTGGGGCGTAAAATTATGCGTTCAATCGTGAATAAAGCAGATCACATTACCAACAACTATTACCCGACTGAATTCACATTCTGTCCAAGATTCACTCTACCATCCCACAACCCTTGAGGTGGTGCGCCACGTCGAAGCAGTCGATATGCGAGATGCGTACATCGTCGGCGCGGGTCAGTCGCCCTACGGCTCGTTTCCCGACGAAACGTACCGAACGCTGTTTCGGACCGCCGTCGAGCACGCTGTCGATAGCGTCGAGGACGGGATAGACCTTGACGAGGTGGACGAGGCCTACGTCGGGACGCTTGGTGTCGGTGGCCGCCAACTCGGCCTGCCCGGTCCCGCGGTCACGGAACACGTGGGCATTCACGGTGTGCCGGTCACGCGGACCGAAAACGCGTGTGCTGCCTCTGGAACTGCCGTCCGGCAGGCCGTGATGGCGGTCCGGGCTGGTATGGCCGACGTCGTCCTCGCGGGTGGGGTCGAAGTCATGACCGATCTCTCCGGGGATGCCGTTCGGTACTGGCTCGGCGTCTCAGGCGAAACCGAGTGGGAGCGCCTCTCAGGGACGACCTTTGCCGGCGTCTACGCCCAGATGGCCAGCGCACATATGCGCGAGTACGGGACGACGAAGGAACACCTCTCACACGTCGCGGTCAAGAACCACGATAATGGCGCGAAGAACCCCAAGGCGCAACTTGGATTCACCTGTACGCTCGAGGATGCCGTGAATGCGCCGACGGTCGCCGAGCCGCTGACGCTGTATCACTGTTGTCCGACGACTGACGGCGCCGCGGCAACGCTCGTCGTCAGCGAGGACGTCGTCGAGGAGTATACCGACGACCCCGTTAGCGTGGCTGGCGTCGGAGCCGCTTCAGATCGGGTGGGCCTGTTCCAGCGCGACACCTACACCGCGATCCCCGCCTCACAAAAGGCTGCCGAGCAGGCCTACGAGGAGGCTGGTGTGACACCGGACGACCTCGATTTCGCGGAGGTCCACGACTGTTTCTCGATTGCGGAACTCCTGGCTTACGAGGATCTCGGCTTTTGCGAACCGGGCGGATCCGGACCGTACGTGGAATCCGGTGCAACCAGGCCCGACGGTGAACTTCCCGTCAACACCTCCGGCGGGCTCAAATCCAAGGGCCATCCCATCGGCGCGACTGGTGCCGGCCAGATCGTCGAGGCCTTCGATCAGCTCACCGGGCGAGCGGGCGACCGCCAGCTCGAGAATCCCCGACTTGGGCTCACGCACAACGTCGGCGGATCTGGTGGCGCCGCCGTTGTTCACGTCCTCGAGAGGACGGGGGTGGCCCGATGAGGGGCATTCTTGCCGTAGGGGCGTACGCTCCCAAAAGTCGCGTGTCGGCTGACGCCTTTGCCGAAGCATGGGGGTCATTCGACGCCCCGGGGATCGAGACGAAAGCCGTTCCCGACGCCGACGAGGACACCCTGACGATCGGTATCGAAGCGGCTCGTCGAGCGCTGGAGGCGACCGGTGACGAAGTCGCTGGAACGGATATCGCCCACCTCTCATTCGCGACAACCACGCCCCCGCTGGCGGAGGAGGACCTCACCGCACGATTGGGATCATTCCTCGAAATCCCGGACGACGCAACCCGCCGAACCCATACCGGCAGTACCTGCGTGGGGATTGACGCCCTGGTAGATGCCCTTGGGACCGACGGTCGCGCGCTCGTGATTGCCGCAGATTCACCACGGGGCGAACCCGACGATGCGAGAGAGAATGCGGCCGGCGCTGGTGGTGTGGCGTTCCTCGTGGGATCGGACGCGCCTGCCACGGTCTCGGAACGCGTCGACCACGCTTCGCCGCGCCCCGGGACGCGGTTTAGACGGGCCGGACGAACGACGGTCGAAGGGCTCGAGGTTGGAACGTACGACCGGGCGGCGTACGTCGAACCGGTAACTGCGGTCGTCGACGCAATCGAATCGATCGATCCCAAAACCGATCCGGATGCGGTGGCACTCCAAGCGCCCAACGGGGGGTTGCCCTACCGGGCGACCGGACCGGCTGGGCTGGACGAAAGTGCGGTCGCGGCGGTCGAAACCGTCTCGGAACTCGGGGATACTGGTGCCACGAGCGTGCCGCTGTCCATCGCGCGAGCGTTTAAAACCGATGCCCAACGGACACTTGCGATCGCGTGGGGATCCGGGGGTGGGACCACTGCGCTCGTTCTCGACGGCCGGGCACCCGTCGTGGCAGACCTCGAATCCGATGGCGAAATAGATTATCCCGCCTATCTACGACGTCGTGGCGACGTCGTCGGTTCGAAACCCGATGGCGGGGCGGCGCACGTCTCCGTACCGACCTTCCGCCGAAGTCTACCCCAGCGACACCGACACGTGGCCGGTCGGTGTCCGGATTGTGCATCGCTCGCGTTCCCACCGGAAGGCGCCTGTCCCACCTGTGGCGAACTGATCGACTTCGATCCCGTTACGTTGCCTCTGAACGGTGAGATTCGAGCGGTGACCACGATCGGTCAGGGCGGAGCCCCTCCAGAATTTGCCGAACAGCAGGCCAGGCAGGGCGAATTTGGTGTCGCGATTGTTCGTTTCGAGGCTGCTGGCACCGTTGACCTGCCGATGCAGGTCATCGACGATGCCGACGTTGGCGATTCGATCACGGCCGTCCCGCGGATGATCTACGTCGAGGAAGGCGTTCCTCGATACGGACTCAAAGCACTTCCGTCGTAGTGCGGAAATATCCAGGTTGCTGAACACCTATAGATAGCGGACCACCTACCTGACTCAAGGAGAATGTTCTGCCATTTTGGGCGGACGTGAATTCGGCACCCCATTTCGCACTCCCCGTTCGAGGATTAACGATATCGCGTCATCCGATAGGCAGTTCCCATCGGGTTGACGGCATGAAATCCCGACCGGTTGTAAAACCGCTGGAGTCGTCGTTCGCCAGTTTTCACCGACAGCCAGACGTAGTCGCTTCCCTCGCGGCGCGCTTGACCGTTCCGGCGGCAATCAATTCGGTCCCAATGCCGCGAGACTGGTAGTCCTGGTCGACAAAGATTGCGAGTTCGTGTCGCCTCGTTCCATCGGGGACGAACATAACATGGCCGACCAGCTCGTCGTCGCACACTGCGAGAACGTTGACGCCCCCGGGGACATCACGAAGCCACGCCCTGATTACATCCTCGCCAAGTGGTGGGGTGCCCTGGGCTAGGTGGGCGGGGTCGAAGTCGTCGTACATCGATACAAGATCCTTGAAGTCATGCTCCCGGTAGGGTCGCAGGTGAACCATCCGACCGTCACCGTCCGTGATTGTCCGCGGAGGGACCGTCGAGGTAATCCGACGTGGTCGGGGTTTCGAGGCGATGGCGGGAATCGCCTGAATCGTGTTCAAGGGAATAGCAATCACACGGAAATAGAAAAGAATAACGGATAAATATCTAAATAAATCCGTTAAAAATTGGAGAATAGTAATCAACGTTCACAACAGATTGTCTTGAGCTCCCGACCGTTCGCACCCGTAAGCGCCGCACTGGACCGTGAGTTTCATTCTCCCCCGCATCACAGCCCATCGCATGCACCAGCGAGCGGCGGAATTTGCCGAACGTGCAGCCGACGAGTGCGACATCGAAATCGACGTTCACGAGTTCCCGGAGGGGACCAAGACGGCCGCCGACGCGGCGGAGGCCATCGGGTGCTCAGTTGCCCAGATTGCGAGTTCGCTTGCCTTTTCGGTCAATGGCGACCTCGTCGTGGTCGTGACAAGCGGGGCCAACCGCGTCGACGAAGGGAAGCTGGCAGGGCTCTTCGATGCGGATCCGGATGCCGTCGAGATGGCAGACGCAGACCGAATTAAGGAGACGCTCGGCTGGTCCATTGGGGGCGTCCCGCCGTTCTGTCACGACGCTACCGTACCCGTCTACATGGACGAAACCCTGACCGAACACGAAGAGGTCTGGGCTGCTGCCGGTACACCCGCTGCCGTCTTCCCTATCGATCCCGATCGTCTCGTCGATATTGCTGGCGCTACCGTAGCCGACGTGGCAACCGAGTGAAGGTACAGAGCGTCGAGGAGATAGCCCACGACTGTAGTCGTGAGTGAATGTCAGGTCATCGCTGACGGATCACCACCACAGAAACCACCACACCGAATGCGACGACTGCGGATAACAAATCCAAACCGAACGCCTGATCGTCGGGTCCGGAATCGATATCACCTTCTTCCGTTTCCGAATCGTCGACGGGAGTTGGTGACGGCGTGTCGATGTCCGCTGGTTCGGGCGTGTCGACGGCCTCGACGAGAATGGTTTCTCGAACAGTGTGCGATTCGTTTGCGTCGTTCGTCACAGTGAGTTCGACGGTGTACTCGCCAGGGCTATCGAAGCTAATAGTCACCGTTTCGCCACGGTGTTTTTGGTCGCCGATTGTCCAGACGTATCGCAAGATAGTTCCATAGCGGTCGGTCGACGCTGACGCGTCGAGTGTCATTTCCGTCCCGATGTCTGTCGCTTCCGGAAGGTCCGATAAGACTGCGTCGGGCAAATTGACTGCACTGACCGAGAACAGGGAGAATCCGGGTGTTTCGGCCTCAACGACTACCGAATCTTGCGTTTCCTCGACAAGTGTGGTCTCCAAATCGGTCAATGCATCGGTTTCGGTATCGTACCGGTTCACCTGGAGATGGGACGCCTCGACAGCAAGTTCATCGAGCCGCTCCGTCGAGACCGCAAATCGAATCGTTGCATTCCGGTCAGTTACGTCGTCGGGGACGGTAATGGAGGAAACCGAGACCGTCCGTCCGGGCGATGGACCGGTGGTGGTGGGTTCTCCGGCGAGATCAAGGAGCATGACCTCGCCGTCTACGTCATCGCCCGCGAACCAAATTCGACTGACGGACGTGTTCGAACCGAACAGGACGTACGAGGTTTTAGCCTCTGAGGAGACCACGATGTCACCTTGAGACCGGGCGATGATTTCCGATCCATGGAGCGAATCACCCACCGTTACCTCGCTTTCGGTTCGGTCGTGGTCCCCTATCGAGACGGTAAGGGTCTGGCGGGCGACCTATACGGAGTCGGCCGTATCGAGATCTCCATTGAAATCCGTTCCGTCCAGATAGTTTCCGTCGTGTCGGAGCACGTACCGTCCTTCGTCGAGACGAGATGTCCGGATGGTGACGGCTCGATCGTTAACGCTCAACTCCGTCGCCAATCGGGTCGCGATCGGGGTCCCACTCGATCGATCCGTAATTTCGCGGAGCTGCACAACTTCGTTGTCGTTCGCGGCCGTCCCTGAGAGATCGACGGTATGCTCTTGACCGATCCAGAACGTCTCTCCGTCAAGTTCGTCTGGATTGTAGTCTGTGGCCAAGGCTGTATCCGCTCCGAGTACGGATCCCACCACCGCAATCAGGAATACGAACGCGACAAGATTGATTGCACGACTCCTCGAGTTCCGCTCGGTTCGTGTCATGGGTTTGTGAAGACAGTTAGGATATCAGAATTCGCCATATCATTCGATCTGGCACAAATTCTGGAGATCGGTTCGAGATGTCGACGCGTG
>JBKGZK010000087.1:0-7788 GCA_046545615.1 Natronomonas sp. | reverse complement strand
CGACCGTGTATCAATCCCACCGACGATATGTGAGGAGTCCCACTGCGACGAACGCGACTATCGCGGCGACGGGTCCGAATCCGGGTTGGTCGTCCGGTACGGGTGTGTCGGCACCGCCGGATTCAGTCGCGGTGGAATCCTCTGTCGGCTCGGGCGACTCCGTCTCCGTCGTCGGTTCGGGGGTGTCCTGGTCCGGCGTGGGTTCTGGGGTTTCATCTTCCGGCGTCGGTTCGGGGGTTTCTTCGTCATCCTCGTCTTCCGCAGTACTTCCGGTATTGGCCGACACCGATCCTACTTCTGGGGGACTCTCCGAGGTATCGGTCTCATCCGGAGCAACCTCGATGGTTCCCGCAGAGTAGCCGATGTTGTCGATTTTGATCCACGCTCCGCCGTCGGTCTCTTCGACGGTGAAGTCGGTGCTATCGCCCCGATAGAGTGCGTCGAGGTCGTCTTCGGGATCGTCGACACCCCAGGAATCGAGTTGAGTATCGGGGATATGGGCTTCATAGAAGCCTTCGTGAAGATCACCGTCGACGGTGCGATTGGGAGCCGCGACCCAGACCTTCAACGCGTCGTCTTCGACGCGGGGTGGTGCGAAGGTCTGTGCGTTCGTCGTGACTGTCATGCCATTAAGATTATCCCGAACGTCGGGTGGCGCCGTCGCGAGATCGAACAGACCGAAATACACGGTCTGGTTCCATCCGATTGTGGCGTCATCATCCGCCTTCGAAGGCCATTGAACCTCGCTCGGAGATCGTGTCATGAGCGGTCCGATGGGCAACTTCTGAGGATCCGAATCGTTACCCTGGAGATTGACCGGTTTGGTCGTCACCGTGATATCGATCGCATCGTCGTTCGTTGCGTTGTCGGTTGTTTCCCAGTCTACGTCACTTGCACCCCACATGAGTGAACTCGGCGTGTAGTTGGTCGCGGTGATCTGAATTTCGAACTCCGTTTCGTCGTTGACCCCCAGATCCTCGAGGTCGTGTGGCATCTTCTGTTGGTTGTTGTTCGTATCGGTCAACTTTGAAATCATGATGCCATTCTGAAGGTCTGCAGAAAACCCGATATTGCCTTCAGAGACCGAATCCGTCCCGTCTTCTATGACGTCGACCGAGGAGTGTAAAATCTCTGTCTTCTCGAGTTCGAAGTCCACGTCCGATTCTGTGGACCCCGCGTCGACGTCAACCGATTGGCCGGCACCTGCCTGTCCGTCCGCGTAGACAATTACTTGATAACTACCTTCTGCCGCATCGATCTGGTAATCACCGTCACCATCAGTCTGGTCGTAATAGAAATTCGATCCATCATCTGCGACGACGAAGGCGTTTTCGACGCCGCCGGCTTCGTTCGTCACTCGCCCCTCGATGCCTGCCGGTTCGGGCAGTTCGATTTCGATTTCAACCTCGTCATCTGCATCGACCTCGACGTCCTCCTCGCGTGCATTCGGATATCCGGTATTTTCTGCCTCGACCGTGTACGTCCCAGAGCCCACCTCCAACGAGAACTCCCCGTTCGAGTCCACCGTCAAATTATCGGCATAGGACGTAAAAGATGGATCGTACGCGAAGACACGGTCGGCTTGAATCGGATTCCCGGACTCGTCGACGACGGTTCCGTTGATGTAGCTAATGGGTTCGAGTGAGATGTCTCCAATATCCGAACTCGACGCAACATCCACTTCGGGCTCCCATCTATCCTTGTAACTTTCGTGATCGACGTACAGATTGTACTGTCCCGGAGCCAGATCCAGTTTGTAATTGCCGTTCGCATCAGTCTGGTTAAACGCTTCCACCGGACCGCTTGCGGAGATTGTAGCTCCGTCGAGTCCGTTCCCATTCCTGTCCGTAATTTTTCCCGTTGCCTCGACGGCTTCGCTGAGTTCGAAGTCGATAGTCGTCGTACTGTCCGGGACGTCTTGCGTTTCAGATTCCTTGAGGTAACCATCGACGTCCACCTCTACCCGAAGTTGATGGGCAGGGACGTCAATGGTGTAATCGCCGTTAGAGTCGACATCTTCACTGGCGATATAATTGTTCGTCGTGGCGTTATATACCTTCACTGGGACGTTTTTATTCAAGCTGGAACCGTCAGATTTCGTAACAGATCCCTCGATTGTCCCTGATTCGAGTATTTCCGTTTTCGCGTTCCCTTCGGTGATCGTATTGCCCTCACTTTCGAGAAGTCTCATTGCAGGCTCGATCGTCCCGACTCCTGGATTTTTAATTTCCCCCAATCCACTGACTGAAACCGTCTCATCCTGATCAACATCTTCGCCAATTTCGAGAGAAATTACATCATCGTTCGCTTCCACGTCATCACCCGATATCGGGTATTCGGAACCTCCAATACTCACGGGAATCTCGTCAGAACTCGAAAGGCCGTCGAATCTACTCACGTCAATACTCGTTCCAGTGTAGTCGAGTTCGATCGTTTCGAGCGTTTTCTTTTCCGAGGAATCTGCAACGATGTCCCACTCGTGAGTGCTTTTTACATCAGTCGCCGCATTGTCGATGTATAGAGACGCCGTCTGAATCTCGAATGATGCCTGTTCTGACACAAGCGTGTTCTTCTCGTCAATCAGTGAAATCGACGCAGTGTACGATCCAGTTCCTGGGTTGTCGACTTTGTCACCGTACGTTTCTACCGTGAGCGTTTCATCCGGTCGGAGGGTTTGCGGCTCGTAAAACGTGATTTCGAGAACTTCTCCGTTGTTGCTACTGTCGACGACTTGCATTCCTGGCTTCTCGGATCCGATCGAAACCTGGAGGTACTCAATATCCTGAGACGAAAGGTCAATTCCCGAAGAAGAATAATCGACCTTCACCTTCTCGACACCCGTCACCTCCGAATCCACCGTCAGATCCCAGTAGTGATTGGTCGAAAGGTCCGCTCCAGGTTCGTCGACGATAATGTCCGCGTCGTTCCCTTCCGCAGCGGTCACTGCTGGTGCGACTGCGAGCAGTCCAGCCAAAAAGATCGTGACTAGTATGATCCGTCCGATAGAAATCGAGTACTCGCTCCGATTCACCTGCAGTCACCTCGAGAAAATTTTGGTGACTTAGGATTCAGTAGTGTATTTACTCCAATGACAAGTCCCCCTATCATGGCAAGCCAATCCAGGCCCATATTAGAAAAATGTTATTGTCGTAATTCCAATTAATGAAACCGATATGTACTAAATGACAGCTTAATCGGCCATTTATGCCGTAAAACACATCCGATGTTCCACTCGAAGGTAAAAAAATCTAAGGATAGTGTTAGGTTGTAATTCGATGAAGGTGTCGATAATGATTGCACCTTACTCAGGTTGTGGTATCGCATACGATTGAGGAACCAGGTGAGTACATCTCCAAACGATCGATCCTCTAATTTCGAGTTACAGGTCGCCGATCGAGCAGTGGAGTCCTTATCACCCTGACAAAATAGTAATCAGAACTGAATGTCTGCAACTCGAAATCCGAGCCGTGTTCGTGATGTTTCTGCACGCCTCATAGGTTCTTCGTCGAAAAAATGCTGGTTATTATTTGGACAGGATCAAGACATGGCGATCTGCTCCTACCCTCCGGCGCCGGACTGTGACAGACAGGACTCAAATCCAGACCGATTTCCCGGTTCGTTTAGCGGTGGAACTGTAACGACGACGGCCAGAGTCATTGAAGGGGCCGTCCTCGTGGCCGCAAAGCTTCACAGTGACCGTAAAACCGATCTTCGGGATGTTCTGGCGGTTGCAGAAGTGATCAACCTCGAAGCTGTCAGGCCCCATCTGCGGCGAGGAGAAAAGGGTGCGTTGCGAGAACAACCCGAGGGTGGGCTGGAGATCTTACGGGAGCAGAATAGCACTGTTTGGCAACACACAGGGAGGGCGGCGAAGTTGGTAGCAGAATTGGTCTCGAATACGCCGATCCCCATCGCCGAGCAGGAGTATCCGGGCCGAAACGCGAGAAACTGGCGACACGATGTGACACCCAAAATCAATGTTCGTCGGCAGGGACAAGTACTGCGACCGCCGTAGAACACGTACGAAATGCGTCTCGCGTTCGATGATGGAACGCTTCTGCTCGAAGACGCGCCCGACGCCGTTCCCTATGCCGAGTGGGACGACCGCGTCGACGAGTACCGAGCGCGTGCGCTCCATTATGGAGACCTTTGTGCGTGGGCACGAAACAGTGACGGCCAGGCAACGCTGACCGACGCCGCACACACTGTCGACTCGTTCGAAGACGCCGCCCGCGACTACAGCGATATCGCTCTCACACCGGCCGTGTCTATCGAGCCACGCGACTACCAGCAAACCGCCCTCGACGCCTGGACCGAGTACGACCGCCGAGGGAGCGTCGTCCTCCCGACCGGGAGTGGCAAGACGTTTCTCGCCGTACAGGCCATCGCCGACGCAGGCGTCAGTACGCTCGTCGTCGTCCCCACCATCGATTTGATGAATCAGTGGCACGCCACGCTCACCAACGCCTTCGGCGAGCAACTCCCCGACGCGGTCGGCGTCCTCGGCGGCGGAAGCCACAACGTGACCGACCTCACGGTCACCACGTACGATTCCGCCTATCGCTACATCAACGAATACGGCGACCAGTTCGGGCTCTTGGTCGTCGACGAGGTCCATCACCTTCCGGCTCCGACCTACCAGCAGATCCCCGAGATGACGATTGCTCCCTACCGGCTCGGACTGACCGCCACCTACGAACGCGCCGATGGCGAACACAAGGTGCTGGCGGACCTGATCGGCCCCGTCGTCTACGAGGAAGCCGTCGATGAACTGACGGGCGAGTATCTCAGCGAGTACGAGACCATTCACCTAAAGGTCGACCTCACGCCCGAAGAACGCGAACAGTACACTGAGGAGTACCAGATTTATCGTGACTACGTGGACTCACACGACTTCGACATCTGGAACGCAGACGGATACGCGGAGTTCCTCAAACGCACGTCGTACGACCGCCATGGCCGCCGCGCGCTCATCGCCAAGCAACGCGCCGAGGAGATTGCGCGAACGGCTGCAAAGAAACTCGACACGCTCGACACCCTGTTGAAGCGCCACTACGACGACCGGACCATCATCTTCACCGCGAACAACGACTTCGCCTACGACATCTCCCGGGAGTTCATCGTCCCGTGTATCACCCACCAGACTCGGACGGACGAGCGAACGGAGATTCTGGAGCGGTTCCGCACGGGCGAGTACTCGATGCTCGTCACGTCGCAGGTGCTCGACGAGGGAATTGACGTGCCCGCGGCGAACGTCGGCATCATCCTCTCGGGGAGTGCCTCGAAGCGTCAGTACGCCCAGCGTCTCGGACGGATTCTCCGCCCGACGGACGACCGCCAACCGGCACGCCTCTACGAAATCATCACGGACGACACGATGGAGCGATACGTCTCGCAACGTCGCCGTGAGGGGGTGATGAATAGTGCTGACGGCTGATCTCGCCCGGTCACGAACGACCGACGAGACGGTGACCGCGCTGTTTATCGACGCCGAGGAGCAACGATATCGGAACACCGCCGAGGAACTCATCCAGGTGTTCGAGGATCACGTCGGCGAACCCAAAGGCGACCTCGAAGCGACGATTGACCAGCTCACCATCTCGGATACCGATTACAAGATCGTCCAGGGGCTGGCGAAGCTGCTCAAAGACGAGTGCGAGTTCGAGACCGTCGCCGCAGCCGACCCCCAAGTACTTCGTCAGCACCTGTTCGAGAAAGCCAACGAGTCGTATCCGATTGTCCGCCAACCCACGCTGGGTGAAGACACGAAGAAACTGGAAGTCTACAGTACCGTGGCCGATCGACTTGGCATCTCGCTCGAAGAGTGCTATCGGGGCATGTATGCCGATCTGGAGGACAACAAACGGCTCGTCAGATTCGGCGATCGCGTGGCTGCTGTCTCCGACGAGACGGACGACTCGCCAACAACGACACGGCTGACTGGCGACAGCGAAGAATCGTACGCCGAGGACACAATCACGGTGGAGTGGCTGCTCACGCGCTACAACCTCGCGCTGGCACAGGCAGTCCTGTACGACGCCACGCGGATGCGGATTCGCGTCTGGGACCATTTCAGCACCGTCTTCAGCTACGTGAAACTGTTCGGGTTGATGCACCGCATCTACCCCATCGACGAAGCCGGCGATCGCGTGGCGAACACGGACCGCGCCGCCGGGTACGAGGCGATGCTGGACGGCCCGGCTTCGCTATTCTCACAGTCGCGCAAGTACGGAATTCGAATGGCGAACTTCCTGCCCGCGCTCCCGCTGTGTGACCGCTGGGAGATGGACGCCGAAATCCTCGATGACAAGGGGGCGAGAGACACGACACGCTCCTTCGAGCTGGACCACACAGATGGCCTCGAATCACACTACACCCCCCGGAGCGACTTCGATAGCGACGTGGAGCGGACGCTCGCCGAGAAGTGGAACCGAGCGAACACGGAGTGGGCGCTGAGACACGAGGCCGATGTGCTGGACCTGGGCGCGGAAGTGATGCTCCCCGATTTCGCACTCGAACACCCGGATGGACGGCGGGCAATTCTCGAAATCGTGGGCTTCTGGACGCCAGCGTACCTCGACGAGAAGCTCGCAAAGATACGAGACGCCGATATCGACCACCTCCTCGTCGCCGTGTCCGAGCGGTTAGCGTGTTCGGCTGAAGATTTCGAAGGCGCGAGCGACCGCCTCCTGTGGTTCAAGTCGGGCATCCACGTCTACGATATCGTGGAGATAGCCGAAGAACACGCTATCCAGACGCAAACGCAAACGGAAACGGAGACGCCGTGACTTCCTCCGCGCCGTGAACGGCGGGATTCGCTCGCTAAACCAAGATCGGATGCGCTTTCGCCGTCTTCATTTTGCGGGCCATCGAGAACTCGATCACAGTCGGTCACCTCGCGGCGCATACTGCTCGACAGGTTCGCCCTTCCTCTTCACGACCGTCGGCTCCCTATCGCCTGGAGCATCCTCGTCAATCTCCTTGAGAATTCCGTAAAACCGCCACTCGTCGCCGTAGTCGAACAGGTAGCAGATACGGTCGCGTTCGTCCAGGTCCAACTGCCGGGCCATCTGGCCGATGGATGTCTCGCCTGCGTCGTACTCTTTGCCACCTCGGAGCAACCCACCGGGTGACTGCTCGATCTCGCCGGGTCGCTTGTACTGGACGTTGCTGTCCCAGTAGTCCTGGTCGGTCCCGAAAAACCAGAGATGGCCATGGTCGAGACCGACCGCACCGTTCAGTACCGTCTGGAACTCGTCGAGAGTCCGGTCCGCTCCGACGACGATGTCTCGCCACAGCGACCGGGGGTCGTACTCGAACTTAACGCGGAATCGGTAAGCCGTCATCCGTGTCTTGCAGTTACACGCGAACCGTTGTGATTTTACCGCCTGTCAGCGGCCGAGCCAGTAGTGCCAGTCAGAAATGGCCTGCTCGGTGTCATCGCTGGCATCGACTGGCTCCAGTTGCCTCAGTGGCACTCCGAGTTCGCGTCCCTTCCACTCGACTGTAACGAACTGCTGGTGCAGCGTTGGCTCCGTACGGGGTACCCCGACCACCGGCACGGTTTCACTTTTGGTCAACGGCGAGACCTCACGCTCCTCGATACAGCGTGCCTCGAACGGGACGTCCATCGTCTCTTCCAGATAGATTTTCCACCCCATCGCTTGCTCGTCTTGCGTGTAGGCATCGACGATAATCTCCATCTCGATGCGGTTTTTGCGTTCTTCGTCTTTGCCTGTCCGTTTCATGCCGAAATCGATGACCCGGTCACGTCTTGGCCGCATAATA
>JBKGZK010000086.1:0-7826 GCA_046545615.1 Natronomonas sp. | reverse complement strand
GTAACCGAGAGTGATGACATACAGCGTCGCGATAGTGGGAACTGGTTCCGATCCGGATAATCGGAATCGCGATGGATACGCGATGGCGTATCGACACGCCGAAGGGTATAGAAATCTCGAATCCTGTTCTCTCGACGCCTGTGCGGATATCGTAAGGGAGAACGCCGAGGCGTTCGCGACCAACTACGATCTCGATGCTGTCTACGAAGACCATCAGGCGATGATAGAGGAAGCCGAACCTGATATCGTCAGTATCTGTGTACCGCCCGCTGCCCACGCAGAACTTGTCGTCGATTGCGCGTCGGGACCGTCCGTTGAGGCAATTCACTGCGAGAAGCCGATGGCAACGACCTGGGCCGACTGTCGAAAAATGGTAGACGTATGCGAATCGGAAGACGTCCAGCTGACGATTGGCCACCAGCGGCGGCTGGCCGAACCGGCCCAGAAGGCGAAATCGCTCCTCGACGACGGGCGGATCGGTGACCTTCGACGACTGGAGTGGTCCGAAGTCAACCTCTTCGACGCCGGATCGCACCTGTTCGATCTCTGTGATTTCATGACGGGCGGTGAGCGTCCGGAGTGGGTGCTCGCTGGCGTCGATTGTGCCCGCGAAAACCGCTGGTTCGGCGCGCTCAACGAGACGAGGGCTATTGCCCAGTGGCGATACGCCGACGGGACGATCGGATTTGCCTCGACTGCCGAGGAGGGATCAACGCTCGTGGATGCGTACCTCAGACTCGTCGGAACCGACGGCGAGATAGAAATCCAACCGGACAATGGTCCGCCGCTTCGAATTCGAACTGATGGCGAGTGGAACACCGTCGAGACCGACGAATCGATCTACGGTCCAACCTCGGGATTGATGCGTGCAGGGGTCGGCAAAGTCCTCGACATCCTCCCGGGGTCAGCGGATCGGATCGTGACACCACCAACACACTACGAGAAGGCGATCGAACACGTCGTAAATTCGCTCGTCACGGATACCGAGCCGACATTTTCGGGGCGACGGGTGTTACGTGGAACGGAACTCGTGTTTGCTAGCTGGGAGTCCGCACGCCGCCGCGGACGAGTTCATCTGCCACTAGAAATCGATGACAACCCCCTCGAGGAGATGTACGAGACCGGACAACTCGGGAGCAATCCAAAATGGCCGTCGACGGTAGATCACATGGTGGACTGACCACGAATTCCGAAAAACCACCTTCGATCAGATCTCCCAGATCTGGAGGGTTAAGTTTCAGTCTTCGTTGGAATTTGGCGGAGGTTGCTCGGCCGAACTTTCTAATCAGACTGACTACATGATGTAGTGATACGAACCGTTCACACACTATCTCGGAACCTTAGATCGTTACGGCGTCTGGGATAGCGAAATCGTTCCGACATCGCACGCCTTCCAAAAGCTCACCACCCGTCGGTGATTCACCTGTTGGTGCTTCCGCCGTCATGGTTCTTATCGTCCACCGAACGGCCTCCTGTTAGTACTTTAATAACTATCCCACAATCGGTGATCGATCGGACCATGTGGCCATGGGAACACGTGCTATTTGCGTACGTATTCTACTCGCTTTTCGTCCGTCTCAGGTACCGCTCGCTTCCCGGGGAAATTCCCGTCGCCGTTTTGGCGTGCGGATCGCTTCTTCCGGACCTCGTCGATAAACCGCTCGCGTGGCAGTTCGGTCTTTTCGAGACCGGCTGGGCGGTCGCCCATTCCATATTCGTGGTGATTCCAGTTACGATTGTCGTGTTCTGGGTCTCGACGCGACACGATCACACCCTGACGGGGATCGCGTTCGCGTTCGGTTATCTATTACATCTCGTGGGTGACGTACTCCCCGCGTCCATCCTGAATGGACGGGTGAGCCTGTACCCGATCCTGTGGCCCTTCCGGAACACGCCGGTCACACAGCAGGGCGGTTCGTTTCTCGAAATCGTTCACCAGTTTCTGACCACGTATCTCGCTAATCTTCTCGCGTTGGAACTGACCACGATCGTCGCGCTCCAGATGGGTTCGGTCGTCGTTGGTATCGGATTGTGGCTCGCCGACGGAACACCCGGGCTCCGCCTCCTTATCGACTCGATTCGACGTCTCAGGTTCTGGATCAGGGTCGAGCTCTCCTAAGGGTCGTGTGAGAAGAGACTGTCCCCGGGAGGCCAACCCACGATCGACAGAACGTGCGAAATTAATTCAGGGACGCCTATTGAGTAATAATGTTTATTCCCTGTCGAATCGCCGCCTCGGGATCCGCAGGATCGTCGTCTTCGAATATGATCCACTCCGCGTCGGTTTCGTAAGCCGCCGAAACGATCCGCTCGAGATCGATGAGGCCATCACCGGGGGTTGTGGACTGGAACGCTCGAGGAAATCGACGGCTAACTGTAACGTCCGCGATGTGAATCATGGAAAGTCGGTCACCGAGGTGATCAAAAATCGGGACCGGATCGGTTCCCGTGGCGGCAACCCACCCGACGTCGACCTCGAACGTGATCCGATCCGACGTCCGATCCACGAGTCTGTAGAAACCGGTTCGACCCGACTTATCCGTCGCGTCGGACCGGAATACCTGTCCGAACGTGTCTGCAATGTAATTCCAGCCGCCGTCTGGAATCGGGATTGCCGTCGGTATGCCCGGACGAAAAAGCTCCAGGAGCGGAAGGAAGGCCTCACGAGCAGTGTGGTAGGAAAGTTCGATCCCGTCAGCTTCGAGTCGGTCGGAAAGTGTGTTCATACGGTAGGCGAGTGCGTTCACTCGTTCTTTTGTTCGAAAGTGACGCGATTGGATGTGCGGGATGACGATTCGCCGACACCCCACTCGCCGACAGCGATCGACCACCGACTCCGGATTTCGTTCGAGTCTCTCGAGATCGACGTGCGCTCCGATCGGGACGGTGTTCGTTCGGGTCAGAACCGTCCTGACGGCCGCCAAATCACTTGTGAGGAATCTATCTGCAAACTCGACGCCATCATACCCGGCAGACGCGACCCGACGGATCGTCGCGGGAAGTGGTTTCTCAATACATCTGAGGGTGTGTAACTGTATCGCCGACCGGGGTTTCGTCGACGCGTCCGCAAACGATTCCGCTGGTTCATGCATTGAATTCACAACGGAGAGGGGCTGGTTGGTTATGGTCTGCTTATTTGCGGTGGAATCATTCCGACGGCGCCTCCTATTGTAACCCATACAGTTTCGGAGAATCACTCCATCAGTCAGCAGATGGGTCCGAGATACCAGTAAGTTCCGTGCCGAGCGGGTCTCTCATAGTGCCGCTAGGCAATTGGTACTCAAGTCGGCATGCCAACACCGTCCGGTATGGAATACGAGCACGTACGTATTGACGAAAATCCACCGTGTGGCCGACTTGGGTTCTGTCTCACCCACGACCTCACGGGAAACGGTCACCCCGACGTCTTGATCGGGGGACAGGGGTCCACCAAGCCGATCGAACTCTTCGGGAAACGGATCCTGCTTCGCCAGTTACCGATCGCGAATGGAATAATCAAACGGCTCGAATCCAACGTGTTCTGGTATGAAAATCCGGGCTGGAAACGACACGACGTTGCCAAGGCACCCGGACTCTCAGTCGGCGGTTCGCTTGGGGACGTAACCGGGGATGGTCGAGTCAATCTCGTCGCGGGACAGAACCTCGATCCGGAACTCTACTGGTTCGAAATCCCAGAAAATCCTCGCCAGACGTGGCGTAAGCATTTGATCACGGATGACCTCTTGAAATACCACGACACGACCGTCGAAGACGTCGACGGCGACGGCGAACCAGAGGTAGTAATTCTCTCTCAGCGGAGCGAGATCGTCTGTTACTACGACATACCCGACGATCCCTACGTATCCCCCTGGCCGACGGATCACCGACACGTGATCGCATCGAACCTGAACGTCGAAGGGGTCGCCGTAACCGACCTCGACGATGATGGCGTTCCGGAACTCGTTGCCGGCCCGAACATCTTTAGCCGAAACACGACGGATGCAAAATGGGATCGTCGACAACTAGGCGACGACTGGAAGTGGACGCGGGTTGCCGTCACCGATATTGATGCCGACGGCGAGACGGAAATTGTGCTGACTGAGGGAGATCTCCCATACCTGGGCGATCGACTGGGTCGAGTCGGCATCTTCGACCCGCCCGACTGGACAGTAACGGTACTCGACGACGACCTGTTCAATCCGCACACCGTCCAGATAGCGGATTTCGACGGCAACGGCCGCTCGGACATTTTGGTGGCCGAGATGGGTCTCGGCGAAAACGATTCGCCACGTATGATTATCTATCAAAATCGAGGGGACGGCTTCGATCGGGTCGAGATTTCCCGCGGGATTCCGACACACGAGGCGAAAGTCGTCGATCTCACCGGCGATGGTACACTCGACATCGCCGGAAAATCGTACGGTCCGGACACGCACGTCGACGTGTGGTATCGACGAGAGTGACCCGCCTCGATCTAGCTACGGGATCACCCCCACTCTTTCAACGTGGGTATCCCCGGGGACGTACCGGTTTCAGCTCTGTTTGACAGACGTACTATCGCAACAAATGTTTGCGGTGCAGTGACCGACGTGTTTTCTTGCGGTACCGGAATAGTACAACTTACACCAATATATGGCACCTCTGTCGAATATTACGCCATATTTTTGAGCATGGATCGAATGTTTTCTTCAACCCCCCAATCGAACTGGCGTTCTAAGACGAACGAAACGGTCGCATATATGATGGCCCCAGTCGGAATCAGGAAGACCAGTTCAACGAGCGGGGACAGGTCGAACACGTTCGTCGCATACCACAGACTACCGAACATGACCCCGCTTGCCAATAGGGGATAGAACCATTCACGATAGATTTCAACGGCTCGGATTTCGACCAAGTTCGTAACTACGTACACGTCGAGCGGAATCATCGGGAATGCGTACACTCCCACCACGACCAGTGCGGTCCCCTCGATCCCCCACATCGCCGTCGCCGGCCAGATCAATGCGGCGATCAGGAGCACCCGAAGCGACCCGAGTTTTGCGGACAAATCGGGACGGTCGACTGCCTTAAATAGCGATCCAAAATTTCGCGTGAGCGAATGGAACAGCCCATACAGAGCAAGCAGCTGCATGGTCACGATCATCGGCGACCAGTCGGGACCCAGAACAACTGGAACGAAACTGGGTGCGATAAGTGCGATGCCGATCGCCATTGGTATCGTGATGAAGGCGGACATCCGTGTCGTCGAGAGCAACGCTTCCTTGAGTTCCCCTGGGCTATCTTGCAACTTGGAATATGCTGGAAACGTGACGCTCGATATGACCTCCGAAACCTCCGACGAAGGAGTATCGGCGATGCGATAGGCGTACTGATAAAATCCCAACGCTGTCGCCGAGAGATACCAGCCAACGAACGCGTCGTCGCCCTCACTGTAGAGAAAGTACACGAATGACGTCGCGGTGATCCATTTGCCGTACTCTATCAATTCTTTGGCGATCTCGATATCGAACGAGAACCACGGTCTATATTCGTGAACGACGTACGAAAGTCCGAACCGGAACACATCCGCCGAGACGAACCCGAACACGAGCGCCCAGACGGTCGGTGAAACGAGTGCGTACCCGACGCCGACGATAAACTGGACGAATCCACCGCTGACCTGATAGACGAATTCCTTGTGAAAATCGAGGTCCTTGTGGAAGTAAACGATGCCCGGATTACGGAGTCCGACAAATAACGGTCCCAGACCGATAACACGGATGAGGCTAGTTGCCTCCGGTTCGCTGAATAATTGCCCGATGTAGGGAGCGAGAACAAATAGCACGCCGGCAATGAGCAATCCCCGACCTGCTTCCAGACACCAGGTTGTGTCCAGATATTCGTCGACGTTTTCGTTTTTCCGTTGGATGAGCGCCGATCGAAGTCCGATGTTGGTAAAATTCTTCGTTGCGCTCAGAGAAACCAGTGCGACTCCCATGAGGCCGAAATCTCGTGGTGAGAGCAACCGAGCGAGAATGATAAGCATCAGAATCTGTAGGAACCGGCTCGAGAGTTTGATGCCGCTCACCCAGATTCCGCCTTTGATCGTGCGTTGGAACACCGATCCAGTCGGAACGATGTTTGCGAGACGATCGCGTATCCGATCCCTCATCGAATTAGTGTGCCTATGTCATCCAGTCGACGTTCGACAAGGGACAACCGACTCTCGGTGCGTCCCGACATTGGGTTCCGGTCGCTACAGATTTGCGCACGAGCCAGTCCTTGGTCCCCTGAACGACTAAAACGACAACGAATGCGGAAAATACACGCACCACAAGTGTATACTGAATTCATTTGGGGTGACCTTCCATTAGATCAGATTCCGGTGGGGGACGGCATTGTTATGAAAATGCTACTCAGTCGAGTTGACTCGAAGCGAATTGGCTTGCTGCACGTAGGCTGACGATACCGACATCTTCGATTCCCAAAGCCCGATACCTGATAGTGTCGTGGGTTTTTCGCATCCTAACTAAACTAACACGGACCTCTATTCTACACGTGAGTCGGAACGCCGAATCGCCTCGAATCGGCCGTCGGGAACTCTTGAAAGTCGGCGGAGCGATTTCTATCGGTGGACTCGTCACACTTGCCGGATGTAGCAACACCACGCCCGGAGACGAGAGTGACCAAGCCGATAATGAATATCCCTCATCGACTGATTTACCCATCGAATCGGACGGCGAAAGCGGTGGACCGGACAATTACATTTTTACGAACGATCGTGAACTCGGTCGAATCAGACAACGAGCACGCCTCGGAGTCGAACCGTGGGGATCCGCACTCAAGGAATTACGAACGCGAGCCGAGGCCGCAGTGAAAACCGGCTCCGTCGCGTACGACGAGAATCAAACGCGAGGAAACGCACCGAAGGCACGGAAAGTCACCCGCGACGCGGCACTGGGCTACTATTTTTTCGGTGAGGACAGGTTCGCGAAATCGGCAATCGACAAACTCCATCACTTTTTTCTCAACGAGGACACGCGTTACGAACCGACCGATCCAGTCATCCCTCATACCCGCATCATTAATTCGATCGTAATCCCCGAACTTCTGTTCGCAGCGTCGCTCGTGCGATCCCATCCGTACTGGGACGAAAAGGGTGGAGAATACCAGTTACAGGAGTGGTGTGAGACCTACGTCGAGACCAGTAAACGGTATTCGCTCGAAAACCATGGCGACGAACGCACGTTGTACAGGTACCCGCAGAATAGATACGAATACCGGATTATTGATCGACTTGCGAATGCGGCATATATGGAGGACGACGGGCTGTTCGATCAGACAGTCGACCTTTGGAAAGATTTTCACAATGCCAAGATTCCGTTTCCAGAGGCTCGGGCTAATTTGGCCGTGTTCCCCGACGGAAAACGCAACGACGCCAACAGATCGGAGGGGTGGGAATACGCCCGATATGGTCTCGATGCCACAGTTACATGTGCTGAAATTGCTCGCCATAAGGGATACGACCTGTACACATGGCAGGACACCCCCAAAGCTGCAGACATCGAGAACGACGAATACGAGGGACCACGCGAGGGACCATTGATTCCGAGGCAGTTCGAGTGGATGAATAATATCTTCTTTAACCCGAAGGAATGGAATGGGGAGTACAGGACGCGCCCACCCTCGATCGAACCGACGGCCCGCGGCGTCGTTGCGTACGAGTACGGAGCCTCGATTTTCGACGGTTCGGTGCTCGGCTCTGAATTGGCACGGGTGTTGCGAGAGTTCTTCGAACGACCGGCATTCAACCGGAAAAACACCGGCCACGTCACGTTGACCCACGGTGATCTGTTCAGGATCAACCA
>JBKGZK010000085.1:0-7833 GCA_046545615.1 Natronomonas sp. | reverse complement strand
GTTCAGTCCGTCGTTCTCCCGTCCCGTCGTTGTTCGCGCTCCCATGCTGTCTTGCCGGTCGCACCACCGGTTTTGTAGGTCCCGCGAGCCACGGCGATCGTTCGATCGTCATCGTCCGTCACCTCGACTTCGACCACCGCTACGCTCGACCCGTTTCGTACGACGGTCGCGTCGGCTTCGAGGAGGCCCCCCGTCGCCGGAGCCAGGTAGTCGATGCGCATGTCGATCGTCGGCGTGACGGTCTGGTTGATCGAGATGACGGCCGCGCCGCCGATCGTGTCTGCGAGCGCGTACGCGACGCCGCCGTGTGCGACGAAGTGATCCGGACTCGACGAGTGTTTCCGCTGGAGATCAATCCGGCCGATCGCGTGCCCGTCGGCCGCCTCGACGAGTTCGATGTCGAGGTGCGAGTTGAAAGGCATGCGGTCGAATCGCTCGGTCAGGCCCATGTTCGGAGTCGAATCGGTGTCGGTATAAACTCGTTCACTCGTCCATCGCCGCAACGTTCACGGCGACGCGTCCGGACTGTTAGGTCAGTGTATGTTCGACGAGATCATGCGAAAATTCGAGGACAGCCCGAGTCAGCAGGCTGTCATCCGACTCCTGCTCGAGCGAGGCTTTTCGGTGAACGACGAAGGCCGTGTTGTCTCTGGCGGGATCGAAATTCCGAACACCGGTATCGCCCGCGAAATCAACGTGGATCGTCGCGTCGTCGACGCGACGACGAACGCTATTCTCGATGATGACGAACTGCGTCGCATCTTCCAGAACATCTCGTCGATTCCCTCGCTGATGGATCTCGCACCGGTGCTCGATCTGACAGTATTGACCGTTCGCGTGACCGAAGCGGATCAGCCCGGCATCGTCGCGACAGTCACGGGTCTCATCGCGGATAACGACATCTCGATCAGACAGACGATTACCGAGGACCCCGAGTTCACGGACGAACCCAAGCTCTACATCGTCACCGACGAGACAATTCCCGGCGGGTTGCTCAACGATATTCGAGACCTGCCGTTCGTCCGGAAAATCGAACTCGAGTGACCTGCCTCAGTTGCGTTTAGGATCCGATTCACCGGTCGTCGCGTCCTCGGTATCTGGGGTCGGATGTCCCTCCACCGCCTGGGCGACGTCCGTCTCTTTCGGGATGTCAACGTGCCAGCGGTCGACCGACTTCTCGTAATCGGCAAGCTTGTTCGAGACGTGAATCTTGAGGTCGTCGTCGTTGACGTTCACCTCGAACACGTAATCGTCGATGTCGGCGCGGTTGAGGTTCGCGCTCACAAGTTCGTTGTCGAAGTAATACGGCGAGACCTGGGTCATCACGTTCCTGTAGACGCTCCCCTCGACGGTACGGAGCGCCTTCCGGCCCGCGGAGTCGGCAGCCCGGGCGACGTAGTTGATCGACTCGCGCCAGTCCTCGACCGCATCGGTCGGCTCCTCGAGGTGTTCATACGAGTCGGCGAGTTTCTCACCGGCCGTTCGAAGATCTTCGTCGGGTGATTTGCCGGCCTTTTCACCCTCTCCTTCGGACACGCTGGCCTGTTCGGCCGTTTTCTCGCTTACGTGCTCGTCGAGGCGTTCGTCCGCCTTGGGGCGCCACTCGTCCCATTCCTCGAGCGCCGATTCGTCGACGGGCTCGTCATCGCCGAGGAGGTCTTTGAGCGCTCTCGTGATACGCTCTCCGTGCTCGACGACGTCCACCCAGCTTCCCCGGACCTTGAATCCGGAGACGCTTTCTTCGACGTCCATCGCCCCGTAATACGTTCGCCTCGGTTAATATCGCTTCCGACAGGCGCGTCTCCCTTCGACGCGACGGCGCCTTTAAGCCGGATGCGCACGCCGTTCCTGTATGCCCATCGAGGATCGGGATGACGCACATGTCATCACTCACGCGCTGGCGAAGCACACCCTTTCGAGGCTTCGTTCGAACGGCACCGATCAGGTCGCGTTCAGAAACGGGTTGGTCGATCTCGGACGGCTCTGTGGATACGAGATCATCGACGGCATGATGGATACGGAGTACGTCTCGATAACGACTCCCCTGGCCGAGACGACCGGCGAGGTGGTCAAGGGACTCGAAAACGTCGTCATCATCAACGTTCTCAGAGCCGCGACACCGTTCGTGGAGGGGCTAATCGAGGTGTTCCCGCTCGCCCGACAGGGGGTGATCTCCGCGGGACGCGACGAAGACGCCGGTATGGATGAGGCAGGCGAATTCCCAATTACTGTTGATTACGTGAAGATTCCAAATATCACGGCCGAAGACACTGTCATCGTCGCCGATCCGATGCTCGCGACCGGGAGTACGATGCTGGCCGTCCTCGACGAAGTGCTCGCTGTCGGCGATCCCGAGCGGTTGCTCGTCCTCTCGGCTGTCAGCGCACCGCCTGGACTTCTTCGCGTCGCCGAACGGTTTCCCCGCGTGGATCTGCTCACGGTGAGTATCGATGAGCGCCTGGACGACGACGGGTACATCGTCCCGGGCGTCGGTGACGCGGGCGATCGAGCCTTCGGGACGTAAAAAACCGATCCCAGCACAGTCGAACCCCTTTCTTTCACCTGGAACCGGCCGCCCGCTATCGATTTTCTTCCTCTCGAAACGTCAGACGAACGGCATACGCCCCGGAGGACGCACCCTGTGATGTCGCTCTACGTGCGTAAAACCCAATCAGGCGAATTCGATCCTGCCTCCAGTCGCGCTCATGAGTCGATCCCGGATCTTGGATACCTCGTCGAGCGGGACCGTCGCTTCGAACGTCACCCGTTCGAGGTACTCGGCGTCGAACTCGACTTCCGTACTTTCGAGAATCCCCCGCACGGTTCCCGAGTCATCGTAGTCGACGATCGCGACGAGTTGTTCGTGTGGTCGTCGTTCGACGATCCCGGCCGCGTCAACGGCAGCGGTTGCGGCCCTGGAATAAGCACGGACGAGACCACCGACGCCGAGTTCGGTCCCCCCGAAGTACCGCGTGACGACGACGACAATGTTCTCGAGGTCACGACCGGCGAGCACGGACAGGATCGGTTTCCCCGCACTACCGGAGGGCTCGCCGTCGTCGGAGGAATACTCTCGAAACGGATCCGCCCGAACGCGGTAGGCCGGGACGTTGTGGGTTGCATCGGCGTACTCTTCTTCGACGCGTTCCACGAACGTCTCGGCCTCGTCGACGGTCTCAACGGGGGCGACGTGGCTGATAAATTCCGAGCCCCGGACGGTAAACCGACTCGTCGCTCGTTCGGCCACCGTCCGATAACTGTCCGAATCCTCGGTCACGGTCGTTTACGTCGACGTCCGGTGGGGTAAAACGGGTTTCGCGTCTCGGTCGACGGGTTCATATGCGAGCGGCCGATGTACCCGAACCGATGGAACCGGCTACGATTGCGACGTTCCTCGTGGCGGGGGCCGCGAGCCTCTTTATGGCGTGGGCTATCGGGGCCGGTTCGTCCGGATCGACACCGTTTGCACCGGCCGTCGGAGCGAATGCCATTTCCGTGATGCGGGCGGGGTTTTTCGTCGGGATTCTCGGATTGCTCGGCGCGACGCTCCAGGGAGCGAATGTTACCGAGGCCGTCGGGCGCGAACTCGTGGTGGGGGAGCCACTTGGACCGGTGGCGGCAATCGTCGCACTTTCGATCGCCGCGGCGCTGGTAGCTATCGGCGTCTTCGCTGGCTACCCCATTGCGACCGCGTTCACGGTAACGGGCGCCGTCGTCGGGGCTGGCCTCGCGATGGGGGGAGGACCGGCGTGGCCGAAGTATGCGGAAATACTGGGCGTCTGGTTCACCACGCCGATTGTCGGGGGGTTGATCGCCTACGCGATCGCAAGACTTCTCAGATCGAAGCTGGTCTCAGAACACCTGATCGTCATCCTGCTCGGTGGCACAATCGGTGCAATCCTCGCGAACGTCGAGTTCGCCCTCCTGGGCCCCAGCGGGGAGGCTGCCTCGGTAGCGACCGCGATAGCGAAGTCGCATCTCGAACGGATCGGTATAACACTGCTGGGAGCTGGCGTTGCTGGGGGGCTGCTGGCGGTAGACCTTCGTCGGAATCCCGTGGCCGCAGAAAAGCGATTTCTCCTGGTTCTCGGCGGGCTGGTAGCATTTTCCGCCGGTGGAAGCCAGGTCGGGCTGGCACTCGGACCGATGCTACCCCTGGTCGACGGTGCAGACGTGTCGGTGCCACTCGTGGCGTTGCTTTTCGGCGGCGGCGTCGGTCTGTTGATCGGCTCCTGGACCGGTGCCCCCAGGATGATCAAGGCGGTCGCCCAGGATTACTCGTCGCTCGGGCCGAGACGATCGATCGCAGCTCTCGTTCCTTCCTTCGGGATCGCCCAGGTGGCGATTCTGCTTGGCGTGCCCGTCTCGTTCAACGAGATAATCGTCTCGAGCATCATTGGAGGTGGCGCGGCGGCCGCATCCGGCGGCGTAAGTGGAACCAAAATCGGCTACACGGTGCTCGCCTGGGTGGGTTCCCTGGTCGGGGCTGGAGTCCTCGGGTACGCCGGGTACCTGCTGGTTTCGACCGTCGTGTGACAGACCACATCTCCGGTCACTCCTGAATTTCTTCCTCGTCCGGTTCCACGTTGTGGAAGGCCTCTGTCTTGATGACGCGGGCCTTCCGAATCCGGGTGTTCTCGACGGACTCGACCTCGATGTCGATGCCGTCGTAATGGATGACCTCTCCTTCTTCGACCAGACGACCCGCCCTGTTGAATATGAACCCGGCGATGGTTTCGAACTCCTCGCCTTCAGGTATGTCGATTTCGAGCACCTCGTTCACCTCGTCGATGTTGAGTTCGCCCTTGACGATGACTTCGTTGTCGTCGACAAATTCGATAGGCTCCTCCTCGCCCGACTGAAGAATCTCGCCGACGATTTCCTCGGTGATGTCTTCCATGGTCAATAGCCCCTCCGTGGTGCCGAACTCGTCGATTACGATGACCATGTTGAGGCGCTTTTCACGCATCTCCGCGAGCAGTTCGTCGACGTTTTTTGATTCAGGGACGTGGAGCGTCTCCACGATGAGATCGTTGAGTTCCACCGAGTCGTTTGCGCCATAAACGTAATCACGCACCAGATCGCTGACGTGTACGATGCCGAGAACGTTATCCAAACTTCCGTCGTACACCGGGAGCCGGGTATGGCCCGACTGGACGCAGGTCTGTACCGCCTCCTCGATGTCCGCGTCCGTCGACACTGCTTCCATGTCCAAACGCGGAGTCATGACCTCCTTTGCGATCGTATTCGTAAACCGGAAAATCCGCTGGAGCATTTCGCGTTCGTCTTCATCGAGAACGCCTGCCCGTTCGCCGGTCTCGATTATCTCCCGGATTTCCTCGCGGCTCACGTAGGTGCTTTCGATCTCCGCTCGGCCTCCCGTGACCCGGTTGACCTGGCGAGTCAGGTAGTCGAACGTGACGATGAGCGGCAACAGGAAGTACTCCGAGAACTTGAGTGGGCTTGCGACACGGAGAGCCCACGATTCCGTATTCTCGACTGCGTAGGATTTCGGCGCGCTCTCGCCGAAGAGCAACACGAGCGCCGTGATGCCGAACGTCGCAACGAAGACCGCGACGGACTGTCGAAAGTACAGCGCGAGCAACCCCGTGGCCACGGACGACATCGCGATGTTGACGATGTTGTTACCGACAAGGATCGTAACCAGGAGACGATGGGGGTCGTCTTTGAGGTGTTTGAGCGTTTCGGCACCCGGGAGTCCATCGGACACGAGCGTATCCACCCGGTGTGGTGGCAACGAAAACATCGCGATTTCTGCCGACGAAAAAAAGGCGGACAGCGCGAGTAATACCAGAATAACACCGCCGCCGAGAACGACGACGGTCGTTCCACTCACCGGTACGTTGCCGAATTCAAATCCGGACTGGAGGGCGGACGCCGCGGTAAGCCAGATGAACGAACCCATCTATACCTCCGTGATTGTCATCGATCTGGATTAAGACTTGTCATGCCGAGAAATCGCACCCGGAAGCCAGGTCACCCCCCGTACAGCTCATCTCCGTTCGATCGAGTCACACAGCGGCGACACCCTTAGGCGGCTCCCGACAATATCAACCCGTATGTCACGTTCCGACCCCAGTCAGTCTATCACGCTCTATCGGCTTCAGGGCTGTCCGTTCTGCGAACGCGTCGTACGCGTTCTGGACGATCTCGACATCGGGTACCGATCTCGATTCGTGGAAGCACGACACTCGCGACGGGATGTCGTCAAACGAGTCTCGGGCTCGCGGACCGTCCCGGCACTCGTCGACGAACGGACGGGAGTGACGATGTCGGAGAGTGCAAATATCGTCAAGTACCTCGAACACACCTATGGCGACGACCCGTCCGACGCCGAACCGGCGACAGCCTCTCAGGAGGACGAGAAATGAATCTCCCATTCGACGTCGTCGAGCTCGCGCCTGCCGACCATCCCCAGCAGGGGGATCCAGCTCCTGCCTTTACTCGGCCACTGGTTGGCGACGAATACTGGGAGGACGTTTCGCTGTCCGCGTTGTTGGACGACGGACCGGTCGTTCTCGTGTTCCATCCGATGGACGGTGATTTTCCCGCAACCTACGTGTGGCAGGAAATCCGCGATCGAGAGTGGAACTCCCTGCCTGTCGAGGTCGTGGGGCTCTCGATTTCGACCCCCTACGAGCACAGCCGATTCCTCGAGGAGTGGGGCGTAGAGTCGTATCGGCTGTTTTCGGACCCGAAAAACACCGTCGCGGAGCAGTACGGGATCGTCCACGATCTCGATGGGATGTCTGGAATCGATGAACCCCGGCCAGCGACGTTTGTCATCGACACCGGGGGAATCGTCCGGTACGCCTGGGTTGCCGACGAGTGGCCCGAGTTTCCGCCGTACGACGATGTCGAGGCTGCAATCGATGACCTGTAAGCCAACCGATTCCCGAAGATGAGTGGTACCATCGACGACGCGGTAGCAGCGATCCGCCAGGGCAGCCTCGTGATCTATCCCACGGAGACGGTCTACGGTCTCGGCGCAAACGCCCTGGATCCAGATGCAATCGTGGCCGTCTTCGAGGCGAAAGGCCGCTCCCGGGCGAGACCGCTTTCACTAGCCGTTTCCGACCGCGAGTCGATCGAAGAATTTGCGTACCTGAACGATCGAGAGTGGGATTTCTGTCGAACGTTCCTCCCCGGTCCGGTGACGGTCCTCCTCGAACGACGCGACGTTGTCCCGGACGTCCTCGTCGGGGACCGGGATACGGTCGGCGTGCGGGTACCCGATCACGACCTCGCCCAGGAGCTACTTCGCCGGGCAGGACCGCTGACGGCGACGAGTGCGAACCGGAGCGGCCACGGGAGCGCCCGACGGGTGAGTGAGATCGATCAGTCGATTCGCGAACGGGCAGTCGTCCTCGACGGCGGCGAAACGCCGGGGACGGAAAGCACGGTTGTGGACGTTTCGTCGGGCGAAATTCTTCGGGACGGCGCGCTCGCCGACACGATCGATCGCTGGCTGCAGGCGTAATATCCCCAGTCAGAGGACTCGGGAAGGTATCTGATTCGATCGACTGCGTGGGGTGTCACTTTGGCGTGGCTACAGTAGAAATCTGATCGAGCGCGTGCGGGTCCCACATTCGGTGCGGTACTCACAGCCACCACACCGGGACTCTTCGTGGCGGCGTGGAAGCGGCGCGTAGATCGATCGTGCGGTCCGGAGCGTTTGCCTGTATATGGCTTTGCGTCGCGTCGACATCGTAATCTTTCGTAGTACTCCCGTACGCTGGATACTCGACGAAAGCCCGATCGGTCGGATGCTTGCGTTCCCACGGCAGGGCTTTCGCCGCCGTGGTCGCCCGG
>JBKGZK010000084.1:0-8350 GCA_046545615.1 Natronomonas sp. | reverse complement strand
ATGCACCTGTACGGATCACTCAGCCGATGAGCGAGGACGCGAAGGGAGTCGGATCGATGGCTCGCTCGACGGACGGTGATCACTTCGTTTACGTGCTCGAGTGCTCCGACGGGACATTTTACACGGGGTATACGACCGATGTCGAGCGACGTCTCGCCGAACACAAGGCTGGCGAGGGTGCACGCTACACACGAGGTCGAACCCCCGTCGAACTGTGCCACGTCGAGACGTTCGACTCGCGATCGGCGGCGATGTCGCGAGAATACGAAATCAAACAACTTTCGCGGGACCGAAAGGCGGAACTCCTGAATACGGTCCGGTCCTGAGGCGACCGGGATTCGGATCGACCATTGTTATCCCTCGTCGACGAGTTCGAAGGGGGTACCCGCGTCCCCCCGGCGGGCACGTTCGTAGATCACGTGTGCAGTGGCGACGTCCTGGATTGCAAGCCCCGTCGAGTCGAATACAGTGATTCCGTCGTCGGCCGTCCGTCCGGCTGCGTCACCGGTGACGATCGCACCGAGTTCGGCATCGATATCGGATTCGGCGAGTGTCCCCTCCGTGAGTGGGACGTTTATCTCTCCCGAGTGAATGCACTGCTCGCGGTCATCGATAACGAGCATCGCGTCCCGGAGAATGGCCACATCGAGTTCGTGTTTTCCCGGTGCGTCCGCACCCATGGCGTTCACGTGTGTGTGGTCACCGACGTCCGCCCGGTCGACGATCGGGGACTCGACCGGAGTGACGGTCGAGAGGACGTCACAACTCGCTGCCTCGGGGATCGAACCGCCTCTGACGTCGACCTCGGCTTCGAATCGATCGACAAACCGGTCGATCGCGGAGGGTCGTCGGTCGGCCACGACGACCCGTTCGATGTCGCGAACTTCCCGGATCGCCTCGAGCTGCGAGTACGACTGGACCCCCGCGCCGACGATTCCGAGCGAGCTGGCGTCGTCGATCGCCAGGTGATTGGTGGCGACTGCGGCCGCCGCGCCGGTTCGGAGGCGGGTAATCATCGTGCCGTCCATGATCGAGCGGGGATACCCGGTTTCCGGGTCAGAGTAGATCAGGGTTCCCATGACCGTCGGTAGGTCGTGGTTCTCGGGGTTGTCTGGATGGACGTTCACCCACTTTACGGCGGCGGCGTCCCAGTCGTGCGCGTCCAGGTAGGCGGGCATCGAACGGAAGTCGCCGTTGTACCGCGACAGGTTCACGTAGGACTTTGCCGGCATCTGGACGTCTCCCCGCTGATAGGCGGCGAAGGCGTCCTCGACCGCGTCGACGACCTCGACGAGCGACGCATTCGATTTCACGTCGTGACGGTCCAGCACGAGCGTGTGCATGACTGGCCGTTCGGGGCGTGGTTATTTATATTCCCAAGCGGTGGGTCGCTGTCCTCGTCGACGTGGCTTTCCGTTCGCGACTCGTTTCTTCAGGGTCTGATCCCCTCGAATCAGTCGACGACGTGTTCGGTGTCGTAGGATCCGAGTACTCGGACCCAACCCTCGCTCGCGAGATCGCGGATGTCGTCGAGGGCTGCCTGGGTCCGCTCCTCGTAGAGCCCGGCCGTGAAGTCGAAGTGGAAGACGTAATCCCCGAGTCGCTCGCCACTGGGTCGAGATTCGATTCTCGAGAGGCTGATGTCGCGCTGGGCGAACGGTTCGAGCATCTCGAGCAGGAGCCCAGGGTAGTCGACGTTGGGATAGACGATGATGGAACTTTTCCCGCCCGCTTCGGATCGCTCCTCGACGGGCGCGAGCACGACGAACCGTGTCGCGTTGGACGTTCGATCCTGGATGTCCTCTGCGAGCACCCGGAGCTCGTCGCCCGCGTTTGCGGGATGGCCGATCGCCCCAATGGACGGATCTTCGCGGGCCCGCTGGACTCCCCTGGCCGTCGACGCGACGGCTTCGAGCTGGACGTCAGGGTACTCGCGATCGAGATACTCGCGACACTGGGCGAGTGCCTGGGCGTGGCTCGCGACGACGTCGAACTCCCCGTGTTGGGCCAACAGTGCGTGACGGATCGGCGTGACGATCTCACGGACGATGGCGACCTCGCTGTCCGTCAATGCGTCGAGAGATTCAGTGACCGATCCTTCGATGCTGTTTTCGATCGGCACCACGCCGCGGTCGTATTCGCCTCGTTCGACGCCGTCGATGATGGTCGTCACGGACTCGACGAAGTCGATATCCCCGTCGTCACTGATCGCTTTCGCTGCACGATGTGAGTACGTTCCCTTCGGACCGAGCGTCAGCGCCTTCATTAGCGCCCGATAGCATCGTTTCACCTAAAAGGGCGTCGGGATAACACCTCGTTGGTTCGGGCTGCCCTTTTTTACCGGTTCAGCGTGTGGAGTGCCTCGCCGAGGGCGTTCGCGGCGGCTTCGTCGACGGCTTCAGACAGCGTCGGGTGCGTGTGGATCGTCCCGGCGACGTCCTCGAGCTGGGCTCCCATTTCAACGGCCAGCCCGATCTCTGCGATGAGTTCGGAGGCGTCCGGACCGACCACCTGTCCGCCGAGGACGAATTCGGATTCCACGTCAGCGACGATACGAACGAATCCCTCGGTTTCGCCGAGCGTGAGCGCACGACCGGAGGCGCGCATGGGCAACTCGCCCACGACGGGATTGAACCCGGCGGCTTCTGCCTCGTCTTCGGTCATGCCGACGGTTCCGATCTCGGGATCGGTAAAGACTGCCGCCGGGACGGCCTGGTGATCCATTGCGGATGGTTCGCCGGCGATGACTTCCGCGGCGACGTATCCCTCCGCGTACGCTTTGTGGGCCAGCATCGGTTCACCGGCCACGTCGCCCACCGCGTAAACTCCGTCGACGTCCGTCCGACACCGATCGTCGGTCTCGATAAAGCCGCCGTCGTCGGGTTCGAGCCCGATCGCGTCGAGGTTCGCGGTGTCGACCACCGGCTCTCGTCCGACCGCGACGAGCACGCGATCTGCCGTGTACTCGTGTGTGTCGCCTTCTTCGTCCTCGGTCGTTACGACCGCACCGCCGTGGCCCTCGTGCCAGTCGCTTGCGGCCTCGCCGAAGCTGAACTCGACTCCGAGCGATTCGGCCCGTTTCCTGACGATCCTGGTGATGTCATCGCCGTATCCCGGCAGGATGTCATCGAGCATTTCGACCACCGTGACGTCGGTTCCCAGCTTCGCGAACACGGTAGACAGCTCCATCCCGATGTAACCCCCGCCGACGACGAGGAGCGATTCCGGCAGTTCCTCGAGACCGAGCAGGACGCGAGAGCTGCAAATGTACTCGCCATCGAACTCGAACCCTGGAAGCTGGATCGGACGGCTACCGGTGGAGACGATGGCGTGTTCGAACTCGATCGTCTCGCTACCCTGCCCCTCGCCAGCGTGGGCGATGCGCGCCGTCGATTCGTCGACGAACTCCGCCCGTCCTTCGACCAGCGTGACGCCGTTGCCCTTGCAGAGCTTCTCGACGCCCCCGGTGAGCTGGTCGACGACCTCGTCCTTCCAGCCGACCATCCCCGAGAGGTCGACCGCCGGATCGGCGTGGACACCCATCGACTCGGCGTTGCCGGCCTCGTGGGCCACGTCGGTAACGTGGACGAACGCCTTCGACGGGATGCAACCGTGATTCAGGCAGGTCCCGCCGTAGGCCTCCATCTCGACAAGGGTGACGTCGAGATCCAGCTGGCCGGCGCGTATCGCGGCCGAATACCCACCCGGTCCGCCACCGACGATCAGTACCTCAGTTCCGGTTGTAATGTCTCCGACGACCATTATCGGACCAACGTCGGCCGGCATTAAAAACCCGGCTGGCACGCCTCGGCCGGGCACACCGACGTTTCTCTCGTCGAAATCGAGGTCATCCGAACGGACTGCCCACGAACTCCGTTTGCAGGAATTCCACGTACCCGATGACCGCCAGATACAGGGCGACGAGCAAGACGACGACGACCGGAATCCGGACGAGCCAGATCCACATCGAGCCGACGCGACCGAGATCGCCGATTCCTCGTTCGAGTTCGTCGACCGCATCCTTGGCGACGATCCACCCGACGAGGATCGCGAGCAGGAGTCCACCCACCACGAGGAGCACCTCGGCGGCGAGGCGGTCATAGAGTTCCAGAAAGACTTCGTCCATCGTGACCGGAATCCCCAGGAAGAAGACGCCTCCGCCGATACCCGCCGCTGCGAGTCGCCGATCGATGTCGTGTTCGTCGATGAGGTACGCGACGATCACCTCCATGAGACTGAGCGCTGACGAGAGCGCTGCCATGGCGAAGGCGCCGAAAAACACGACGCCAAGCACCCGGCCGTATGGAAGTCCACCGAACGCGCCCGCGAGGGCGACGAAGATGGCTCCCGGCCCCGGGGAGACCGCACCGACACCGGTGGCAAAGAGGATCGGAAACACCACAAGGCCGGTGAGGATCGCGATTCCCGTATCGAAGACGATGATCGCGCCACTGTCGACCAGCAAGTTTCGATCCTCGGAGATGTAGGAAGCGTACGTCAGGAGGGCACCCATGCCGAGCGAGAGCGTAAAGAACGCCTGTCCGGCCGCCGCGGGAACGATCGACCGCCAGCCTCGTGCGAGCACCTCGAAATCGGGCGAGAGATAGTAGGCGTAGGCCACGCCGACATCGGGCAGGGTGGCGGCATAGATTGCAAGAGCGACCATCAACAGCACGATACCCGGAACGATGATCCGGACCGCGGCCTCGATCCCGCGTCGGACGCCGCCCGCGACGATTGCGACCACGACGGTCATGAATATCGCGTGAAAGACGACCGCGTCGAGCCCCGTCGAAACGCTCTCGAAGTACGCCTCAGGGCCGGTCAGGTATCCGCCAGTGAAACTGCCGAGGAAGTACCGCAGCACCCACCCCGAGACGACGCTGTAGTACGAGAGGATGATGAATCCCACGACGACGAACAGGCCGCCGAGGTACCGCCAGTGCTTGCCACCGGTCTGTTCCAGTGCGCCGACCGCGTTTCGCTTGGTCCGGCGGCCGACGGTCAGTTCGACGAGCATCGCCGGCAGGCCGACGAGGAGGATAAACACGAGGTACACCACGAGGAACGCCGCACCGCCCTCCTGGCCGGTTTGAAACGGGAATCGCCAGATGTTCCCCAGTCCGACCGCCCCGCCGACGGCTGCCAGCACGAATCCGAGTCTCGACTGCCAGGTTTCACGGACGATTGGACTCGACACCATTGGCGTACGTTTCCTTTTGCCCGATGGTCTTAATACTCATGCCCGGATTCCGATCGCTCACCGTCCGCCCGAGGGCCGACCCAGCAGAACGAAGCCCGTATGTGCCTCGATCGGTTACGTTCGGGCACCGATGGCCCGTAAGGACGAGTACTACAACCGTGCAAAGCAGGAGGGCTATCGCTCGCGGTCGGCGTACAAGCTCAAACAGTTGAACGAGGAGGCGGATCTCTTTGGGCCCGGTGCGACCGTGGTTGACCTCGGGGCCGCACCGGGCGGGTGGCTGCAGGTGGCAAGCGAAATCGTGGGCGAACACGGAACGGTCGTCGGCGTGGACCGCCAGCGCATCGACCCGGTAGACGGCGTCGAGACCATCCGCGGGGACGTGACCGAGGAATCGACCCGCGAGGAAATCGTCGACCGCGTGGGCGAGGCAGACTGCGTCCTCTCGGATATGGCACCGAACATGACCGGCGAATACTCGCTGGATCACGCACGCTCTGTACACCTCGCGCGGATGGCCTTCGAAACCGCGATGGAACTGCTGAGCTCGGGTGGGGTCCTCGCAGTGAAGGTCTTCGAGGGTCCGGACGTCGAACGCCTTCGGGCCGACATCGAAGACGAGTTCGAGTACGTTCGGAACATCTATCCCCCGGCGTCGAGGGATGCCTCATCGGAACTGTATCTGGTCGCGATGGGTCGGCTGACCGCACCCGTTCGGGCGGGCGAGTCCCTCGAGGTCGACGTGGAGGACGTCGGCAGCGAAGGTGACGGCATCGCCAAGGTGGACGGCTTCACGCTGTTCGTTCCCGGAACTACCGTCGGCGAAACGGTCGACGTGCGTGTGACGGACGTCAAGCCTCGGTTTGGCTTCGCCGAGCGAATCGACTGAGCAGCCGCTGTCGTCGGAACCGGTGATGGCCTGGCGTTGGACTTGAGCAGCGTTCTTGCTTGTTCGGAACCTGACCGGAAATCAGGTTTCGTTGTCTTCGTCAGCTTCAATACGGTCTTCGAGTTCTGCCACCCTACGTTCCAGTGTTTCGACGCGATCCCGATCGGGACTTTCGGCCACCCATTGGAGGAGCCTGAACAGGGCGTAGACGATCCCGACGAGGACCAGCAGGATCAAAGCGATAACGAGGAGTTCCGGGGCACCGGGCACCTGGAGGACGGACATCGTACTCAATACGCACCAGTGACGAAAGAATCTACCGTCCCTTCCAGTGGGAGAGAACCGTCGAACCGTAGGCCAATGTGGATACTGGGATTTCGTCACCAATCGCCACACCCTGTCATTCATGCGACTCTTCTCGGCCACCCATTTGAAGCAACTCGGCCATCCACTTGAAGCATCTCGGCCACCCGTTTGAAGCAACTCGGCACCGGTTATCGGACCCGTCCACCCACCCGGTCCGTCGATTATCCCGAGACCACGTCGGGAGTTTCGTATCGCGTTATCGCTCCGATGATCAGGTACACGAAGGGGGTGTCGAGCAGGGCAATGAGGAGTTTTAACAGGTACTGTCCGACGACGAGTGAGGCGACTACCCCTGCGGGCAATTCGGGCCCCATGCCGACGTACTGCGGCAGGATCCAGAAGGCAATCGTCACGAAGATCACAGTATCGAGGAGCTGGCTTGTCCCCGTCGAGACGATGTTGCGAAACCAGAGGTGGTCCCCGTGGGTGTACTCCTTGAGCCGGTGGAAGACCACGACGTCGTAGTTTTGGCTGACGAGGTAGGCAAGCAGGCTCCCGGCGACGATGTTCGTGGACGCACCGAGCACCTCGCCGAAGGTTTCGGAGAATGCGGGATCCGCTCCGGGCGCGACGATCGTCGACCACACGAGCGCGAGCACGAGGAAGTTCATCGCGAAGGCCACGTTGACGAGAACCTGTGCCGCGCGCTTGCCGTACAGTTCCGTATAGCAATCGGAGGCCAGGAACAACACCGCGATGGCGAGCGCCGCCCCCGGCATTGCAAGCTCTGAGCCGGCAATGGGGATCGAAACCGGCAACTCGAAGGCGAGGACCTTCGCGCCCGTGAGCTGGGCGGTCGCGAGAGCGGCGACGAATATCGACGCCAGGACGACGGATCCGACCGGTATCGAGGCTCTCCGAAGGTGCGGGGCGCTACTCATCGTCCGACAGACGACCGTGTCTGGCGTCGATTTCGTCGAGTTGATCCAGCGTCTTCCGGATCGAGGCCCTGATGGCCTCGCTCCGGTTGACGAACTTTCCCTCACCGCCGACGTGTTCGTCGAGATCCTCGAGGAGTTCTTGCGGGACTTCGACGCTTATCTTGGGCATATCTATAGAATACTATAGGAATACCCTTTATTAGCTCACTCGATTTCAACCGGGACGTACTCCGAATACTTGTTCTCAGGAAGCCTCGCCAACTACGTGGTGCAGCACGTCTCTGGTTGCTGGCTCGCCACCGCATCAAGGGACGGTAGCCGACGAATCCCGATAGAAGCAGTGTGCAAGACGTAGAACGTATGCGAAACAAACGTCGCCTTGTTCATCTATTCACCTGAAATACGTGCTCACACTGTGAACTCTGCGATGAGTGGAGCATGGTCGCCGTAGCGAAAGCCCTCCACATCGTAAACGGAGTCGCCTATGTCTAAAATCGGTTGAGGCAGGGACGTGAGCAAATCCACCTCCAGTAACTTCTCCTTGCGGTATATTTCGCCCCACTGCTGAAATATATCACCAGCTGCTGGGAGCAACACGGCTGATTGATCACACTCCCCGACCACACACCGATCGCTATTATCTCCACATGGCCGATTCCCGCCAAAGTCCCACCCTGGTTTCCTCTCCACTCTAGCCAAGAGTAACTTACTCTCCACATGGCCGGTTCCCGCCAAAGTCCCACCCGGGTTTCCTCTCCACTCTGGCCAAGAGTACCCACCTGACGCACCACGAACTGCGTCGACTCGAGGAGACGATTCTGGAACCCCGAAGAGATCATGACGAACTCCCGATCGATCGCATCGTTGCCGAAACCGATATCGATGGCGACCACAGTGATGTCTCCCGAATGGCCCAACCTGACGTATGTCGTCGCGAGCATTGAAGGGACCTGTACTTGCGGTGTGTGAATGATAACTTCTTGACTGTTTCACGTGCCTCTCCGAGATCTC
>JBKGZK010000083.1:0-8494 GCA_046545615.1 Natronomonas sp. | reverse complement strand
ACGGATATCGATACCGAGGCGATTCTCGTCGAACGGACGGGCGGGGATCAGGTTGGGCGACGCTGGGGCTAGACCGGATTGTGGGGACGGACGCCACGCTGTAGACGCACCGTCTCGATTCAGTCAGGTGTGTCGGAACCGTCAGTCACGAACCGAGCCACCTAGTACCCACCCGGCAACACCAACACGATGGCAAGAAGACTCATCGGAACCGCAAACGTCACCGTAAACCAGAATCCACCGAGTGCGAGTATTACCCACGAGGAACCACGGGGACCTTGGGGGTCCCACGCGATACCGGCACGCGGGAGGCCATACACGAGAACGGTCGGCACGACGAGCACGTATCCGACTGCCAGATACTGCACGAGGGTCAGGATAGAGTTGCTCACGGCCGCCCCCTCGAACGGGACGAAGAGGACGATCGCACCCAGACCGAGCACGAAGGGGAGCGAGGCGAGCACGATGCCGACGACGTAGGTGGGAAGCAGGGATTCGCCAGGGGGCAATGCAGCGAACAGGCGTCGTATGCGATGCGACACCAGAAACGGCGCACAGAGGATCGCGGCAACGATGCCGGGAGTCACGAACAGCAGTAAGACGAACAGCAACCAGACGGCGTCCTGGAGGAGGGACATGGAACCACGTTGGGGAGTGCCCAGAAGAAATTGCCGATCGATTTCGGTCGTGAGATGCAACCGGCACGCCCGTTGCACTCGGAAGAGGAAGTTGTCCGCGTCGAATGGGGACGCCGTTGATGACGGCGCGACTTCGTCGGGTGTGGCGCTATTCTGACCGTCCCCAAATTCGGGACACGGCTGCCGACCATCGTGTGGCAACCCTTTTGCGGCCACTCCTGCTGTATGCGCCCGAGAGCCACGTGCCAAACGGAACGAGTTCCACTTCGACTGAGGTGAGTACATGCCATTGACGCCACACGTCAGCGTGGACGTGGGCGGGACGTTCACCGACGTCGTGATGCTTACGGCGGACGGTGTGACGACGGCGAAAGTCCCGACGACGTCCGACCAGAGCGAGGGCGTGATCGCCGGCATCGAGAAGACGTGTCAGAAGGCCGAGATTGCTCCAACTGAAATTCGGTCCTTCGCGCACGCGATGACAGTCTCGGTCAACGCGCTTCTCGAACGGGACGGTGCCAGGACCGCGCTCGTAACAACGGCGGGATTCCGCGACGTCCTCGAAATCGGCCGCCAGACCAGGAGCGACCTCTACGACCTCTTCGTCGAACGTCCCGACCCGCTCGTGCCGCGGCGTCGGCGCTTCGATCTCGACGAGCGGACGACCGTCGACGGCGTGGAGATCCCCGTCGATCCCGTCGACATCGAACGCCTCGCCGACCGACTCGAGGACGTCGACAGCGTCGCGATCTCGTTGTTGCACGCCTACCGAGATCCGGAGAACGAGGCGACCGTCGCCGCCCTCCTCCGGGACCGACTCGACGTCCCGATATCTACCTCCCACGAGGTGCTCTCGACGTTTCGTGAATACGAACGCACGTCGACCACCGTCGTTGACGCCTACATTCGGCCCGCGATCGATTCGTATCTCGGACGGCTCGGCGAACGGGCTCGCGACATGGGGATCCCCGAGCCACGGGTGATGCAGTCCAACGGTGGGATTGCCGATGTGGCGACCGTACGGAATCGGGCCGTGACGACCGTACTATCCGGGCCAGCCGCTGGAGTCGTCGGCGCGAACGACAGTGCAGAACGTGCACTGGCCGACTGTGGACACGAGGGCATCGTGACGTTCGACATGGGCGGAACGTCTACGGACGTGAGCCTGGTTCGCGATGGCGAGATCGTTCGGACGACCGACGCGGAGGTTGGGGGCATCCCCATCGCGACGCCTATGGTCGACATCGAAACGGTGGGGGCCGGCGGCGGTAGCATCGCGTGGGTGGACGACGGCGGCGCGCTCAGGGTTGGGCCGGAATCTGCGGGTGCAGATCCTGGTCCGGCCTGCTACGGTCGAGGTGGCGAGAACCCGACCGTCACCGATGCTGCCGTCGTACTCGGCTACATTGGTGCGGACGCGTCGCTCGGCGGGGAGGTCTCACTGGACTCCGAAGCGGCCCGGGGGGTACTCGCGGAGGTAGCCGCGGACGCCGGGCTCGATTCCCCTCTGGAGGCGGCGGCCGGGGTCTACCGCGTTGCGAACGCGAACATGACGCGGGCCATCCGCGCCGTGACCGTCGAACGGGGTGACGATCCTCGCGAGTTCGGGCTGGTTGCCTTCGGGGGCGCGGGACCGATGCACGCCGCGGCCCTGGCCGACCGCCTGGACATCGATCGGGTGGTGGTACCCCTCGCCGGCGGTGTCCTCTCGGCGTACGGACTGTCGGCGGCCGACGAGAGACATGACGCGGTGCGGACTCACCGCACGCCGCTCGACGATGCCGAACCCGACAGGCTGGAATCGATCTACGCCGAACTCGCGGACGACGTATCCAGTGAATTCGATGCCGCTGCCGACCCGGTGGTCGACCGATCTGCCAACCTTCGCTACGTCGGCCAGAGCTTCGAACTCGGAGTTGCCGTCGACGAGCCAGTCACCGTCACTGCTGTGGGCGAGCTATTCCACGCCGTCCACGAACGAGCGTATGGCTACCGGATGGACGACCCGATCGAGATCGTCACCCTCGGAGTCTCCGCCCGCGTCGAGACCGAATCGCCTCCCCCCAGGTACTCCGGTTCGGAAACAGCACCGCGAGACACCCGAGTCGGCTACTTCGACGGCGAACCGCTCGACATGGATGTTTACGCTCGTGACCATCTCGCCCCGCAGGCTTCCATCGACGGTCCGGCCGTTCTCGAGGACGACGAGAGTACGGCCATCGTGCCACCTGCGTGGACCGGCTCGATTCTCGAAGACGGCACCCTCGAACTCCGGCGAGGTGAGGGCCGATGAGACTGGACGCGGTCACGCTTGAAGTCCTGCGAAATCAACTCGCCGGCGTCGCCGAGGAGATGGGCCACGTCCTGATTCACGGGGCGTACTCGCCGAACATTAAGGAGCGCCAGGATTGCTCGACGGCGCTATTCGACGCCGAAGGACGGATGGTCGCCCAGGCCGAGCACATCCCGGTGCACCTAGGGGCAATGCCGGAGGCCGTCGAGGCGATAAGAGATCTCGAACCGACACCAGGGGACGCATACGTCCTCAACGATCCGTTCACCGGGGGAACACACCTTCCAGACGTGACCATCGTGGCCCCGATTGACGTCGATGACGACCTCCTCGGCTACGGCGTTACCCGCGCCCACCACGGCGACGTCGGTGGGATGACACCCGGGAGTATGCCCGCCGGCGCCACGGAGATATACCAGGAAGGCCTGCGAATCCCGGCGATACGGCTGTCTACCGACGGTCAGATGGACGACGACGTACTGTCGCTTTTGCTCGCGAACATGCGGAATCCATCCCAGCGTCGTGCCGACCTCCGTGCCCAACTGGCAGCCACCGAACGTGCGACCGAACGCATCAGGGAACTGGTCGCAGATCACGGTCGCGACACGCTGTCGGCGGCGTTCGATTCGGTCATCGAATATTCGCAACAACGCATCGAGACCGAACTCGAGGCGATGCCCGACGGCGTCTTTACCGCGACCGATTCCCTCGAAGGTGACGGGGTGACCGAGACGGACGTCCCAATCGAGGTCGCGGTGACCATCGACGGCTCGCAGTCGACCGTCGACTTCGCGGGGACGGCCGACCAGGTCGCGGGCAACATGAACGCACCACGAGCCGTCGCAAAAAGCGCCGTTTACTTCGTCGTTCGGGCCGTCACCGATCCGGAAATCCCGCCGAACGAGGGATGTTATCGTCCCGTGGACGTCGAGATCCCGACGGGATCGGTACTCGACCCGAAGCCCCCGGCTGCGGTCGTCGGTGGCAACGTCGAGACCAGCCAACGGGTGACCGACGTCGTCCTGTCAGCCTTCGGGGACGCGATCCCCGACAGGATTCCCGCACAAGGACAGGGTACGATGAACAACCTCGTCGTCGGGAGCAGAGAGGCGGACGGGTTCACCTATTACGAGACTATCGGTGGTGGATTCGGGGGACGGCCCACCTGCGACGGCATCGACGGTGTCCAGGTTGGGATGACCAATACGTTGAACACCCCCATCGAGGCGCTTGAGGCCGAGTACCCGATGCGCGTGGAACGGTACGGATTCCGGGAGGGAAGTGGGGGCGACGGTGAGTTCCGCGGTGGGCTCGGTCTCGTCCGGTCGATAACCATTGAGGCGGATGCCACTGTATCGCTGTTGACCGAGCGGCGACGGCTCGCTCCCAGGGGCCTTGCCGGCGGAAACGATGGCAAGCCCGGTAAGAACCAAATAGATGGCGAGGTCGTGCCCGCAAAGACGACCCTCGACGTCCCGGCCGGAACCACGATCACGATCGAGACGCCCGGTGGAGGTGGGTATGGCGATCCACACAGACGAGATGCCGCGGCCCGGCGGTCGGACCTTTTCGACGGAAAGACGGACGAAATCGAGTAGTGGTCTACTACCGACGATCGACTAACGATAGATACGAATTTCTCACGATCCAAATTGATTCTTTGCGGTCAAAAATGAAATTCACTCGGTCGAAACGAGTACCGATCCCCTGCCGAACGAAACGGCACGAAAAGCACGGATAAAACGTCTAGCGTTCGCTCGAAGCGTCGTGAAAGGAATTATGGTTCGGTTATTCGCGAGTGAAAGGTTTTCGAGGGTGCAAAACGGTACGAATTCACCGGAAGGGTCTGTGGTTTATATAGGGTCAGCTGTCGTACGGTAGGTTGAGAACGTTCCCATGTCCAGCGCAACTCCCTCGTCTCCGGTTCCTCTGGCGAAGCGATACCTTCCGCCCTCCCTAACCCGCGGCGTCGAACAGGTGGCAGAACAACTCCAGGCGGTCGCGTTCTGGAGTGCAGTCCTGTTGCCGTTCCTCTTCATCCCCGTGCTACAGACCGGGATCTTCGTCGAAAACCCATTAACGGTCGTCGGACTGCTCGCGTTCAACATCGTGTGTGCCGTCGTCGGTCACGGCTACGCCCGGTGAATAAGCAGCCGAATTCGGACAGGACTCTGATGGATCACGCCGTTCGTTTCTGGGTCTCAAGTCCCACCAAAAAAATATAAGAGCGTCGAAAATGACGATTGACCAATGGAAATCATCGACGGCACGAAGGTGCGGTGTAGCCGGTGTGACGACGTAATTTCGCTCGAAGAGGCGGTCTCGCTCGAAAAGGAGAACGACAAAGCGGTGGATAAACCACTCTGTGCGGAGTGTCTTTCAATCGTCGGCGTCCCGAAAGGATACTATCTTGAACGTGACATTTCGTATCTGGCCCGATAGGGGGCGGACGCGGTACGGGGAGTCGGGGTCCGCCCCAACCCACCTCCGATCGACCACTGACGTCCCGACCCAGTCACAGTTCCGGATAGCCCTCGGAATACAGCGACTTCGCCACGTTGTTCCGGTGAATGTTCGGCGTCCCACCGGCCAGTAACCCACCACGGAGCTTCCGGAAGGCGTAGGACTCAGGCGTCTCGCCGACGTATCCGGCAGCCCCCTTTACCTGCAGGGCCGCGTCTGCGACCTCGTAGGCCGATTCGGCCACGTACACTTTCACCATCGAGGACAGCAATCGGCCGGGGAGGTCCGTCCCGGACAGCGACCGGTAGATGAGATATCGTCCGGTCTCGAGCTTGATGGCCATGTCGGCGAGACGATGGGAGACGCCCTGGAACTCGCCGATCGGCTGGCCGAACTGTTCGCGCTCCTGTGCGTACTCGAGGGCTTCCTCGAACAGCCACTTGGCAGTGATCCAGTTGACGGCCATGCTCGTCACCCGGTTGACGTTGTAGGTCTCGATGGCCTGCTTGAACGAATCCGAACCCACCACGAGTTCGTTCTCGACGGGGACACGCGCGTCGTCAAAAAACAGCTGGGACTGGTCCTCCCCGGCCATGTTGACGTCGGGTTCGGCGACGGTGAATCCCGGCGTGTCGGCATCGACGAGGATCGAACCCACGTTGTCGTTTTCGAAACGGACGTACGTAACGAAGGCGTCCGCCTCGGGTGCCCCGGAAACCCAGGCTTTCCGTCCGTTGACCACGTAAGCGTCGCCATCGCGTTCGGCGGTGGTCTCCATGTGCGTTGCGTCACTGCCGTGTTCGGGCTCGCTCATCGCCACCGCGATGAAGGATTCGCCGGCACACACCGGCGGCAGGTAGCGCTGCTTGATCGACTCCGATGCGAACTTTGCGATGATCTGAACGTTTCCGACGTTCGTCCGTCGGATCACCGATGCCGAATCCGGACACACCTCGCCGACCCCCTCCATCGCCATTAAGGTCTCCATCCAGTCGGCGTCCGCACCCCCATACTCCTCGGGGAGTGTCATTCCCAGAAACCCGTGATTTGCGAGAATCTTCGCGTTCTCCTCGGGCGTTTCACCCTCCCAGGTGAAGGCCGCTTCTGCGAAGTGTTCCTCGGCGAGTTCGCGTGCGCTGCGGCGGATCGCACGCTGCGTGTCCGTGAGTTCGAAGTCCATGGGTCGGTCGGACCCACCACCTCGCCCCAGTAAATTCCTTTGGGGAATCTCGGGAAGAGAGACTCCCAAGAAACGTTCTTGTGTATCCGGATAGCGCCAACTCCCAGGGCCCCGAACCGACGTATCCCGCGTCGCGTGAGCAACGTTTATCGGCGTGACACACCATCACACGATCATGCCCGAGGATTCCGAACTGGAGACCAGACTGGAACGACGCGAAACCATCGCTCCGCCCGTAACATTCGTGGGTCAGGCGAACGCGACAGACCCGGCGATTTACGACAGGTTCGACGACTTCCCCGAGGGGTTCGAGGAGTACGCCGAACTCCTCGAGTGGGACGAATACTGGCACGAACCGTTCGACGGTTCGAATCCGCCGTTTTTCGAGTGGTTCGTCGGCGGTCGACTCAACGCCTCGACCAACTGCATCGATCGCCATCTCGACGAGCGGAGTGACCAGACCGCGCTGCTGTGGGAGAGCGAAGACGGCGAAGAGCGGCGGCGTATCGCCTACCGCGACCTCTATCGGGAGGTAAACGAGTTGGCCGCCCTCCTCCGCGAAATCGGCGTCGAAGAGGACGACGTGGTCACGCTCCACCTGCCGATGGTTCCTGCCCTCCCGATAACGATGCTCGCGTGTGCGCGAATCGGGGCACCCCATAGCCAGGTATTCGCAGGGTTTTCCGCCGAAGCACTCGCGACCCGCATCGACGATGCCGACAGCGACGTCGTTGTGACTATCGACGGCTACTATCGCAGGGGCGACTTCATCCACCACAAGCAAAAGGCCGACGAGGCGGCCTCGATGGCCGACACGGACGTCGAGACCACCCTCGTGTGGACGCGCCACGGGCCGGAAAACGTCCACGAGGACGCGAAGGTCGTGGATGGCCGCGACGTATTCGTCGAAGACCTGCTCGAAGCGCATCGGGGCGACCGCGTCGATCCAGTCCCCCGCGACGCCGAGGATCCATTGTTTTTGATGTACACGTCCGGCACGACGGGCCAGCCCAAAGGATGTCAGCATCGAAACGGCGGTTACCTGGCGTGGGTGGCAGGGACGTCGAAGAACGTGCTCGACATCAAACCCGAGGACACCTACTGGTGTGCTGCCGACATCGGCTGGATCACCGGGCACTCCTACATCGTTTACGGGCCGCTTTCGCTCGGGACCACGTCGGTCATGCGGGAGGGAGCACCGGACACACCCCACCGTGGCGTGGTCTGGGAAGTCGCCGAGCGGTATGACGTGGACATCTTTCACACGTCGCCGACAGCGGTTCGGATGTTCATGAAGTGGGGCGAGGAGATCCCGGCCGAGTACGACTTCGACTTCAGACACCTCACCACGGTCGGCGAACCGATCCAGCCCGAAGCGTGGAAGTGGTACTACGAACACATCGGCCACGGTGATGCCGTAATCGTGGACACGTGGTGGCAAACGGAGACCGGTGGCCACCTGATCTCGAACCTCCCGGCGCTTGCCGACATGAAGCCCGGAAGTGCCGGGCGTGCGGTCCCGGGCGTGCAGGCCAACGTCTACACCGACCGGGGCGAACCGGTCGAACCCGAAAGCGGCGAAGCTGGTCATCTGGTAATCGAGAGACCGTGGCCCGGCATGCTCCAAACGGTCTACGGCGATCCAGAACGGTTCGTCGACACCTACTGGGAGCGGTTCTCCGACACCGATAGCGACGACTGGCGCGACTGGGTGTACTACCCCGAGGACGGCGCGGTTTACGAGGAGGACGGTTACTTTCGGATCCTGGGACGGCTCGACGACGTGATGAACGTTGCCGGCCACCGGCTCGGGACGATGGAGCTCGAATCCGCGGTCTCGGAAGTCCCGGAAGTCGCCGAAGCCGCCGTCGCCGCCCGCAAACACGACATGAAAGGCGAAGTTCCCGACGTCTACGTGAT